>CAYSMO010000116.1:4623-8453 GCA_964432125.1 uncultured Bacteroidaceae bacterium
GGGGAGTATCTTCTCTTGTTGTGGATAGATTGGGGCGTATATTCCACATAATTGTCTGAATTTCTAAATCGCTTGTATTTCTGCATATGCTAATGCTGCAACCCATGGAGCCCCAACAATCCTGTAGCAATGCATGCTGAAGCCCCAACAATCCTGTGGTAATATATGCTGAAGGCCCAAATTAAAATATGATAAGTGAACTATATGTAAAAACAAATCATATACACCAGGCACATGCCTGCTTTGCCAGTACTATCAAAAAATTTTTGAAATTTTCCCAGATTATTTTATTTTTATCATATTTTGTATTTTGTTGATTGTCTTTATTTGTTAACAGACAATTCTACAACCTATGACAGAGAAGAAAAACCATTCCGAACCGCATATCATTGTTGGAATAGGAGCATCCGCTGATGGAATCAATGCCCTCGAAGCATTTTTCAAAAATGTACCTGCACAAACCGGACTTTCCTTCGTCGTAATACAACACCTTTCGCCTGATCACAAAAGCATTTTGTCGGATATCCTGCAAAAAAAGAGCAAAATAAAAATTCTCGACATCAAGGATAATACAGAACCTCAACCCGATCATGCTTATGTGTTGCCTGCCGGATCAGATGTCTCTTTTTCGAATAATTGTTTTCACCTCCAGAAGTACTCGAAAAACAAAAAGGGTCTTCATCTGCCCATTGACAGGTTTTTTCGCACCCTGGCAGCCGACAGGAAAGACAAAACAGTCGCTATCGTTCTTACCGGCTCGGGCTCGGACGGATCGCTCGGCATTCGCGAGATAAAAAACGAAGGCGGCATGGTCATGGCCCAGGATCTTGAATCAGCCAAATTTAAATCGATGCCGAGGAGCGCCATCGAAAGTGGTTTGGTCGACAAAGTGGGGAAACCCGAAGAATTGCCCGGATTGCTGCTAGAGTTTCAAAAATTAGTTGATAATAAGGACCAGGAATTCAATGACAAAGATTCTGACGCCCTGCTTCGCAGGCTGTTTCAATTACTCAGGGCACATACCAGCCACGATTTTACCGGGTACAAGAAAAGCACCATCTTCCGGCGTATCCATCGCAGGATGATGGTCACAAAATCAACCAGCCTCGGGGAATATGTTAAGTTGCTGGAAGAAAATCCATCGGAGCTGGACAACCTGTTCAAGGAGCTGCTCATAGGGGTAACCTCATTTTTTAGGGACAAAGAGGCATTTGATATCCTGGGAAAGAAAGTCTTCCCGACTATTATAGATAGTGCAGGCCGTGAGCCGGTACGTATTTGGGTTGCTGCCTGTTCTACGGGTGAAGAAGCTTATTCCATCGCCATTCTCGCAAAAGAATATCAGGAATCAAAGCGCATACGGGTGGATATGCAATTGTTTGCCACCGATGTGGATCCCAAAGCACTTGAAACAGCAAGGCACGGGCGGTACAAGCAAAACATTGAAGCGGACGTACCCAAACATTTGCTGAGAAAATATTTTCATAAAACAGAGGACATATACCAGATAGACAAGGATATCCGCGATATGATAACCTTCGCTGAGCACAGTACCATCAAAGATCCACCTTATTCGAAGTTGGATATGGTTAGTTGCAGGAATTTCCTTATCTATCTTGAAACTGATATTCAAAAACATGTCCTGAATACATTCCATTATGCATTGCTTCCCGAAAAGTATCTGTTTTTGGGCCATTCAGAAACGCACACTTTCAAAAACGAGTTGTTTGAATCCATCGACCCGAATGCATGCATCTTTCAGAAAAAGGAAAACCGTAAAGCATTGGGCGACTATTTATCGGAATCACAAAAAAGGGAACATCACTGGAAAGGCAGCGAAACAAAGGTATTTACGGACAGGAAAAATGTTTCTGTCAAGGAATTTGCTGAAAACAAAGCGTTAAAAGAACATTTGCACCCGTTTATACTTATCGATAAAAAAGGAGAAATTCAGTATTCACTTGGCAAATGCGATGCCTATTTCGGTTTTCATGTGGGCGAACCCAACCAGAACATTGTCAACCAGGCCCGCGAGGGATTGAAACTCCCACTCTCCAATTCCTTGCGGAAGATTAATGCTGAAAGTAAGGCGCTTTCGTACAAAAACGTAAAAGTTAGTACTCCGGAAGGCACTGAATATGTAAATGTCTTTATCTCGCCGGTTGATAAACCATCCATGTTGAATCATTTGGTTATTGTTACCATCGAACCATCGCGCACGGCTCCGAACCTTTCCGATCAGGAACATGCAGATGCAAAAGAGATACCTAAAGGGTCCGATGATTACCTCCGGCATATGGAGCAGGAACTGGAAGAAACCCGCGAATACCTGAACAACGTTATCGAAGAGCTGGAAACGTCCAACGAGGAGCTTAAAGCATCTAATGAAGAGGCCCAATCGACCAACGAGGAGTTGCAAAGTACCAACGAAGAGTTGGAAACTTCGAATGAGGAGATGCAATCGCTCAATGAAGAAGTGGATATCTCCAACAAAGAGTTGCAACAAAAAATAAAAGAAATAACAGAAATAAATAACGACCTGAACAATTTTCTGCAAAGCATACAAATCGGTATTTTGTTTGTGGATAAAAATTTGCGGATACGGAGGTTTTCATCCCAGATAAAAAAAATCATCAAGCTTGAGGACTCAGATACCGGACGGTCCATTGAAGATTTTCGTGTCATCTTCAACAATGGACAGCTGACCAGGGATATTAAAAAAGTATTAGAAAACCTTACCCCCATAGAAAAAGAGATTACCAAACAAGGGGATGAACGTTACTGGATGCGTATTTTACCCTACCGCACAAATGAAGATCACATTAATGGAGTGGTGATTACTTTCACTGATATAACAGAAAAACACAGGCTGCAAATGCTTAAGGAGCAATCAGAGCAATGGAAAAAATACAAGCATTTGTTTGATCACCTCGACCATGGTTTTGCTCTTTTTAAAGTAGTGCGAAACAACCAGGGGAATGTAAAAGATTTTAGGTTGGTAGAGGCGAATCAGGCCTATGAAAACCTGATGGATATTCACCTCTATAGTGAGAAGAATAAAACCCTGACCCAATTACCAATAAATAAGGAGTTTCGTGATAACTTCATGAAATCAGGTAAAGAGGTACTTTCCGGAGGTCCACATCAGGAAGAAAGGTATTTCAAGGAATTCGACAAATATTTTAAAATCCTTTATTTTACACATGTTGCTGAGGTGGATGGGGGTGGAAGAGGAAAGCTGAAAAGTGGAAGGGGAAATGGGAAAGGTGGTTGGTTCCTTCATTTGAGCAATAAGGGTTAACTGCCATTATACAAAAGACAACAGACACTAATCAATTATCTCGTTCATCAGTTTTATCAGCGTTATCAGCGTTCTATTCCTGAAGGTAAGCACGTTTTTTCAATCTTCGTCTTCCACGGAGCTATCCTCATCAGGAAATGCATCAGCATCAATTTCATCCAGGTTAAAATCATCGCGCAGATTCCCTTCATCATCATAATCATCATCTTCCTCAATGATGCGTTCGGCTTCTTCCTCGGTCATTCGAATCAGGTAATAAATTTCTGACGTATCAAAAGGAAGTGCGGATACAATCCTACCTTCCGAATTGGTGTATGTAACCAGATTTTGCGAAAACCCTTCCGGATACTCAAGTTTCACCTGATTTAACACCTCCTCAGGTAAGTCATTATAATCTTTAACAATTCGTTTTTTCGCCATCTGTAGGTTTTAGAATTTTTTGATTAACAATATCGGCTAAAATTATAAAATCTAAATTTTTATATACAACAATTTATTAAATTAATTGACAATTAATTTACCGATGTTT
>CAYSMO010000117.1:0-8388 GCA_964432125.1 uncultured Bacteroidaceae bacterium
GGTCGACCGCCTGAGCGATGGGGAGCGACAGCGGGTGATGATTGCTATGGCACTGGCACAGGATACGCGGGTCATTATCCTGGACGAGCCCACCGCTTTTCTGGATATACCCAACCGGATCGGGATCATCGAGGTACTGCAACGGCTGAAAGAGGAGGGACGATCGGTCATCTTCTCCACCCATGAGTTCGACAATGCGTTCACCAGTGCAGACAAAATCTGGGTGATCCATGACAGGAAGCTGCTCGATGGCGCGCCTGAGGATCTGGGTATGGCAGGAGCTTTTGAAAAGATATTCAGTGAATCGAAGATTGCCTTTGATTACCAGAATCTCCGTTTTGTAAGAGATAAGCAGATGGAGAAACAGATTGTCCTGCACAGGTTGGATGATATGACAGGGTACTGGACAAGCCGGGCGTTTGAAAGAATAGGGTTTCGGGCGACAGGTGAGCCAGCTGATGAGTTGCCTGCAGTTTGGGCAGGAAAAGACCAGGCGGGCTATCTGTGGAAATTGACAGATGGGAATACAGATGGGAACAGTGAAAAGGTTTTCAGATCGTTATATGAGTTGACCGGGCACTTGACCCATATCAGATAATAGTGTAATTTCGATACTTAAATAAAAACGAAGCAATCATGGTTAATACAACATCATCCGGGGTCAGAAAAATAATTGCATATATTTTGTCCGGACTGATCCTGATCTTTGCCATCATTTCGATTCTGGCCATTTGGGACATCATCGATTATGACGACCTGGTAAAACGAATGTTCCAGTCACTCATGGTGATCCTGGCAACCTCTGCAGTGATCGTGCTGGTCTTTGCGATTCTTGACAGGCCCGACAAGGAGGGGGAGTAAAACGCAGGGTGCTATGCTCGTGCCGTAGGGTTGCTGGATAGCGATTGAATAATCTGTAGATTGGTTGCAAAGGGTATATATCAATTGCATATGCTGTCGGCCAGTTGTGCGGGGCAAGCGTCAAATGGCATCTTCCAATAGGGCGGTGATTTTTTTTGCGTTGTAACTGTTGTTGTACCCCTTCAGTTGTTGGGATCTCTTTTCAATCTCGACAGCTTCAAAAGGTTGTTTCATCAGCGCATCGATCATCTCTATTGCTTCTCCCGGTGAGCGGTATAGCTGGCACAGCTCTTCCAATCCACTTCCACTCATCATCAGGGGATTTGCCATGCAGTGCCTGCCGCCATAGAGACTGTGAAGCAGTTTGAGTTTTAGCCCGGTGGGTTGGTAGGTATACAGTAGGTTGATATGTGCATCTGCCACCAGCCGGTCCATCGCTTCCCCTTCCGGATTTGGGATCAGTTCAATGTGCATATACCTGTTACAGACACGGCGAACAAGGCTACCCGGATTTTTACCTGCAATGATCACATGATAGGTTAATCTTGATAGAACATTCCTTACAAGGTAGATGAGAGCCTTCTCATTTTCAGGAACGGAGAGGTTGCCATGAAACAAGATATACTCACCTTTTCCGGGAGAGGCGGTGACATGTTCATGCATCTGAAAAGCAGAAACATGGGTACTGTTTCTGTATTTTTCATTGAAATAGGCGGCATCGGTTGTAGAGATGGATAACAGTTTGTCGGCCTTTTGCAGAATCTTCTCATAATGCGCCAGTTTGCGTGACTCGCTGGTCAGGAATAGTTTTCTGTAAATGTTCCTTTCACTTCCTGCGAGCATTCGATAGTATTTATGCTCGATGTTATGGGTTCTTACCAGCACCTTCTTTCCGGCTTCAACGCAGCGGTCGAGCAGCAGGGTGGTGTGCAGTCCCTCGAAGAGCACCGGATGCGGATCGTTCAGCAGATTCTTCTCCAGCTCATTCGATTGCCGGGTAACAACAATATAGGGCAGCTTGTCGAAAAAATAGTGTATCCCACTTTTCCGCTTGTAATAGTGGACCTTGTGACAGATACTTTCAAGCTCAGCGGCAGGTTCCCTTTCATAAAGAAAGGCATGCAGGATAATACTCACGCCCTCATTGCTGATCGCTTTCAGTTTATAAAAAATATCAATAATTCCGCCGTAATCGGGAGGGTAGGGAACATTAAAGGCGACAACGTGCAGGTATTTCGGGCCAGGTTCGTCCATTCAATCTTTTGACAAAATTAGATAAGACAAATATACAAAAGTTATCTGCCTATTTCATATGACTAAAATTTATTTTCAATTGTCATATGGAACTCTCGATGAATTTTAGTCATTCTATTTTGTGTAGTTTAGAATGCTAAAATTCATGTTCGTTTCATAATTATTTCATATTCAATTCAAATCCCTGGTAGAAAAATAGTTGTTGCATGGATAAACTGAATGGTTTTCACTGAAATTGCTATTTGGAGAACTGGTTATTTCGGACCAGTGAAGGCGTTGAAAGAAATAATTGTATAAGTTTCATTTTTTTTCGTTCGCTGTAGAAATTGACAGGATTCAATGTTGACGTGACTTGCATAGGATCAGACAGTTTGTTTAACATTTTTTAAGAAAATATCCAACAATATATGTAACAAAACGGATCCTTTGTTCGTTTAATAATCAGTAAACGTTCTTTTCAGGTATAAGTTCCAAGCTTATACCATCTTTTCATAGATTTAGTTTAGGGTTAGTTTAGTTAAAGGGCCGTTCCGGATTCATCCGGAACGGCTTTTTTTGACTCCATATGTCCATGTAACAAAGGCATTAACTTCTCTAATCCAACGGGTTTTGGCAGATAGCCATCGCAGCCGGCAGAAAGAAAGCGTTGCTCATCACCGGTCTGGGCATAAGCGGTAGTTGCGATTATGGGTACCTCCGAACGGAATTCGCGGATTAGTCTGGTAGCTTCCAACCCATCCATCACTGGCATTTTAATATCCATCAATATCAGGGTGATTTCCGGATGCTTTTTGCAGAGTGCCACCGCCTCTTCACCATTTTTTGCCAGCAGGTAGTCACATTCGGCCTGTTGGAGGACCTCCTCCATATACAAATAGTTTGATTCATCATCTTCAGCCAGTAGCACAAGCGGCTTGCCCGGGGAATGTATTCTTTTTTTCTCTTCTGACTGTCTGTTTTTTTCTGCTGCTGGAGGCTCGTTGTATGGCACAGTAAAGGTGAAGGTGGAGCCCTCTCCTTTTTTTGAAGTAACAGCGATCGAGCCCCCAATGAGTTGAACCAATCCGCGTGCAATAGAGAGTCCCAGTCCACTGCCTTCATGCCCCCGCGTATCTGAAACGTCCTCCTGAACGAAATTGTCAAAAACCATCTCCAGCTTATCATCTGCTATCCCAAGTCCGGTATCCTCTACATACAGCTCCACGAATTCCGGCATCACCCTGCAGCCACATCTTATTTCCCCCTGGTTGGTAAATTTCAGAGCGTTGTCAAGCAAAATGTGGAGTGTTTTACGGATGAGTGTTCTATCAGAAAACAGACATATATCTACACATTGTTTTGGAATATTGGTCTGTAAAGAGATACTTTTTACTTCGCACTGGAGCTTTATCTCCTGAATGGCCTCTTCAATGATTGGTTGAAGGTAAAATTTCTTCTTATGGACCTCCATGGTATCCGATACGAGCCGTGCCATGTCCATGTAATCTGTGATGGTATTTAACAGGCGGTTACTTGATTGTTTTACCACCGCCAACATCGCTTTTTTAGCTTCAGGGGAGTGATCTCTTTCCGATAGTAACCCACCAAAACCAAGTATTCCATTCAGCGGAGTTCGTATTTCATGTGAAATATTTTTCAGGAAGGCTGATTTTAGCTTATCGCTTTTCCGGGCTTTTTCCTCAGCACGCAATCTGCCCATATACATACTCAACAGATGGGCCACCAGCTCCATCATTTCAATGCTCTGCTGGTCATAGATATCCGGATTGTCATAGTTTTGCACAACGACAGCGCCAATGATCTTTCCTTCAATTTTAAGCGGAACGCCGAGCCATGCTTCAGAGGGTGTGCCGACATCTTTTATTACCCCTTCATTCTTTAGCTGTAGTACATCCTCTTTTTTCAGAACTAGTGTTTTCCCTTTTGTGGTAATGTAACCGGTTGCTGATTTTTCTGCTGGCCATTCCGGTATTTCATCCTTCTCATCTCTGTCTACTAAGGATCTTAACATTCCGGTCTCTTCGTTATAGTATGCGACCATGAAATTTCTGGCATCCATAATCCTGTTCAGTTCATTTTGAACAGAATCAAACAACTCATTCGGATTTTTTGTAGCAATCATCGCCTTGGCAATGTTGTACTGTATCTGCTTTAATTTTTCAGCATATTTAATATTTGTAAGGTCGAGATCCACACAAAACAATTCTGGATTATCTCCATCTTTATGGAGAATGGTATGACTTGAAAAAACAGGCACCCGTAATCCATCCTTTCGCAAAAGAGATAACTCAGATGAAGGCATGGCTTTTCGGGTTTTGCCCATACTTCTAATTTCATCTTCTACAGCATCTTGCATTTCAGGTGGAATAATAAGATCTAGTAAATGTCGGCCAACTGCCTCAGCGTATGAGTAGCCGTAGAGCTTCTCTGATGCTTCATTCCAATAAATGACGGTGCCATCCATCCTGTACCCTTGAACAGATATGGAGGGGATATCCTGAAGCAAGCTACGAAATTTTTCCTCACTTTCCCGCAGCGCTTTTTCTGCTTGCTTGCGTTCTGTAATGTCAAGTACCGTAAAAGTAACTCCTCGGGAAAGGTCGTTTACATCTATGGGGGTGGAAGCCATTAATACATTGATGATGGTGCCGTCTTTTTTCTGCCAAAGGGTTTCCACCTCACCGGTTCCTTTGGCAGCGATTTGGGTATACTTTTCTTTTCCGACAAACTCATATTCTTCCTGCGAAGGATATAATATCCGGGCATTTTTTTCAAGCAATTCTTCCCTGGTATATCCCGTCATTTCGCAGATGCGTGGATTCACCTCTTTCAGCACCCTATTTGTAACAATTCCAATTCCGGCAGGAGCCACACTGTAAATGCTGCGCATTTTTTCTTCGCTCTCGCGCAGTGCTGCTGTTGCTTTTTGATAATCTGCTTTTATTTTAGCCCCTTCCAGTGCCCGTTTTACAGCCATGGGAAGCCTTTCAGGTCGCTCTTTGGATACATAGTCAACCGCGCCCAGCTTTAGCAATTCAACG
The DNA here is from genome assembly GCA_964432125.1 of uncultured Bacteroidaceae bacterium. Lineage (GTDB taxonomy): Bacteria > Bacteroidota > Bacteroidia > Bacteroidales > M55B112. The sequence continues at coordinate 5,157 of CAYSMO010000117.1, forward strand.
GCAGTTTCTTCGCCGATGGTGCCTGAAATACAAATAAAAGGCGTGAAGGGACAAATCTCCTGACTAATCTGCAAAGCTCCAAAGGCATCAAATCCCGGTAATTTATAGTCTGAAAGAATCAGGTCGAAACTGTTTTCGCGAAGGGAACTGGTGAACACAGCTTCATTTTCAACATGGGTCAGATCCAGGTGGTAGCCCGCATTTGATAACTGTTCGTGCATCAATTCCAGGTCCCTGGCTGAATCCTCCAGAATCAGGACCTTGAGTTCAACACCATCTGTATCTGGCTTTTCGTTCATAGATTATTCCATTGAAGGTTGTTCATTCAGCATGGCCCAGAAAACACCAATATGTTTTACCGCATCCAGAAAATCTTTGAAGTCGACCGGTTTTACCACATACGCATTTACACCCAGGGCATAGCATTTCTGCAGGTCGGGCTCCTCGCGGGAGGATGTAAGCATGACGACAGGAAGCATTTTCAGTTTTTCATTGCTTCGGATCGCTTCCAGCACCTCAATACCATCCATACGCGGCATTTTAATATCCAGTAGCAGCACGACAGGATTCCCCTTCGCACGGTTCCTGAACCGCCCTTCATAATTCAGGTATTCCATCACTTCCACGCCATCATTCACCGCATCCACCTGGTTTGCAATCTTGTTCCCCTTCAATGCCTCAATGGTCAACTCCACATCCTGGGGATTGTCCTCTGCCAATAATACTGTTTTTAATTCAGTCATGGTATTGTTTATCAGGCGTCAGAACTTTGGTTTACTCTATTTTTGACAATGATCATATTTATGCTCCGCTCATTTCGGTAACGAAAAATAAAAAACAGCCCCTTTACCGGGCTCCGCCTCGGCCCACACCTGCCCGTTGTGTTTCTGAATAATACGTTGCACATTGGCAAGACCAATCCCTGTACCTTCAAATTCAGCGCGCGAATGAAGCCGCTGAAAAACCCCGAATAGCTTGTGTGCATATTTCATATTGAACCCCACACCGTTATCGCGAATGTAAAATACAAAATTTTTCTCATCTTCCTGTAAGCCAATCGAAATTTTTGCATTTTTGGTTTTCCTGGAATATTTCACGGCGTTATCAATCAGGTTCTCCAAAACCTGCCTGAGCAGGGAATAATCGCCAGACACTTGGGGTAAATCTTCAATATTCCAGGCGATATTTCTCTCTCCGGCATCTTGTTTTATCCTCTCAACCACCTCCTGAACCAGTCCATGCATGTCTACCTTTGCTTTTTGTAACTCCTTGCGGCCCGTTCTTGAAAACTGCAAAAGATCATCAATCAGCGTGCCCATTTGCTTTGAAGAGTCTTGTATCGTTGCCAGGTAATATTGCGCCTTTTCGGGCAAATCATCACTGAATTTTTCATTCAGCAGATCGACGTACCCGTTGATATGCCGCAAGGGTGCCCGCAAATCGTGAGAAACGGAATAGGAAAAAGACTCCAGCTCCTTATTGGAAAGCATTAGCTTACGCTGTTCTTCCTTGAGTTTGGTTGTCAGATTGTTCAAATCTTCCACCATGTAGAGCATCGCTTTTTTTCCACTATCGAGTTCTTTTACCTTTTCTTCACTCATTTGGTGAGCACGAGCGGACAGATTATACTCAAGATGGAGAAAAAAGATAATGGCTGCCAGCTTAACTATGGTGGATCCCGCAAAACCAATTGCCATATTTTGTGTATTGATAACATCGAGAACAAAAGCAAGGGTTAGTACATCAGTTAAGACGGCCAGCAACACAAGCCAGAAATAGCTGACTTTAGCAAATTCGAAAAATGTTCTGCGTCTGAAAATTGCTATGAACGTGAGCATAAGCGCGATAAAAAGTTGAATCAGGACACCAGGGGAAGGTCCCAGTGGTAAACCTAAAAACGGCAGAGAACCATATATGAGGATCATAATACTGCCGATATAGATGAATCGCCAGCGGATTGCGCTGAAATATAATAAGGCTCCGCAAATAATCCAGAAGGTTCCCAGTGCGGCCATCAGGCTGGAGAAGTAATGATCCATTGCACCTGATGCAATATGCGTGGATAGTGCCCAAATTGAGCCGAGGGTCATAATTAGCCAGCCAGACAGGAGAAGAACATACATCTTCTCCCGCTTTTGGATGTACAGATCGATAAATACAAGTGTTCCTAAAAAGTGGATGCCCGCCAATGTTATCAGGCTTATATGTAAAGCATCAATGATCAAGGTCCTCAATTCTTTTGTTCCTGGTTAATATGTCACTATAATTATGTAAGTGCGTTAAAGATTTCTGGTTTCATCTTGCCGTTCACCTTTTACCCCCTTTCAGCTCTTCGATCTCATCACGCAGCTCCTTGATGCGAAATTCCCTTTGAATGGTGGCATCATGAAACCTCTCCAGCTCTGCCACCCTTTCTTTCAGCTCCCTGGTCTTCTCTGCCACCTTCTGTTCAAGCTGTTCATTCAGTGTTAAGATCTCCTGCTCCGTGATTTTTCGGCTAACGATTTCACTGATCAGATTGGCGGAAGCCTGCAGCCGGTCTTTGGCCATATCAATAATATACGGGGGACGGGATTCATATTCTCGTGCATTTTTCCTTAATTCATCCAACGGTACCTTGTATTTTTCCGAGAGTTCGCTCAACTTTTCTTCGTCCTGCGGCGGATCACCATAACCGAAGTTAATGGCTCCAATTACTTCACCACCGGCTAAAATCGGTATCGCATAGAGATGTATTCCACCCTGACATTCGATATCGACAGGCCGTTTGGATTCCATCGCCGGCAGCGATGCTTCCTTCCAGCAGGATTCGTGACAAAGCCATTTGCCGCAACTTAGCGCCTCTGCATTGTCGTCAGTGCTGCATAATTCACGGGAGGCCTGGTCCATGAAACGGCACCACCCGGAAGAAAAAATACCGAACGCATAATCACCATTCTTCTCATAAACAGCTGATGATGTTTCCAGTAACCTTAAAAAGTCGTCTGCTATATTGTTCAGCATATTTTTCCCGACCGCATCAAGAATCAACCTGTTCCTGTTCAGCTCGGTAAGATCGCCATAAAGCGAGGACGGATCACTTTTTTCTGCCCCAGCTTTTTTACTCAGCATCCACTCAATGCGGAGTAAGGACTCTTGCGCCTGCTTACGTTCGGTGATATCCTGTATTGCCCCATACATTCTGACGGGAATTCCTTTCTCATCAAATTCAAGTTCTCCTGTACCATGAACC
>CAYSMO010000118.1:0-8379 GCA_964432125.1 uncultured Bacteroidaceae bacterium
TAGAAACCGCAAAATATTAGAAATATTGAACAAAAACGAAAGCTCACAAAGAATGGTTCTAAATAACTTGACGAAACTAATTTACGACAGGGGAAAAGTGAAAAAATCTCCGACTTTATGGACACACTCTAATTAGAGGAGAGAGGGTTGATCAGTATTACAAGCAGTGTTTGTCTCTTATGGATCGAACAGAAGATATATTAAAGAACTTTCAGCAGTTGAACAGGGATTCCCTGATTCCCATTTTGCAAGCTGTGCAGGATGAATTTGGGTACATATCTGATGAAAATGTAGAAAAGATTGGCGAGCACCTTAAGCTTCCTGCAAGCAAGGTGTATGGTCTGGCTACATTTTACAGTCAGTTTACATTTGCACCGAAAGGCAAATACCACATTAAGGTTTGCAATGGATCAGCATGTCACATTGACCGAGCAGCTTCGATTATCAAGGAGTTAAATAAGCAACTTGGGATTGGTGACGGAGAGGCAACCAGGGACGGTATGTTCAGCATGGAGGTTGTTGCCTGCATAGGTGCATGCGGTCAGTCACCAGTTATCGCTATAAATAATGACTATTTTCCAAAAATGAAGGTCAGCAGAGTGAAGGATTTGCTGGAGGATATCAGGGATAAACACAGGTAGCGCATTATGTCGGATGAGAAGAACATAAAAGAAATGCGGGATCTGATCCCGGAATTTGTGGAGAAGGCTGTTTCTGAGTACTCTCAGGAGTTGAAGGATCTGATCATCTCACTACAGAGGACCACATTGGACAAGCCACTGATAATGATTGGATTAAATACATCAGGCATGATTGCAGGGGGAGCAGATGTTTATGCCATGGTAAAGAGCTATATTGCTGATAGAAAGATTGATGCAGATATTGCCGGGACGGGAGCGATCGGGCTTGGTTCGGAGGAGCCTATTTTGAGTGTCCAGCTTCCCGGGCGGACACGGGTGTTGTTTACAAACATTTTGTCAGATGAAGTACCTATTATTCTTGACGATGTGTTTCACCACACCATTCCCAAAGAGAAGTTGCTGGGCCAGTTACGGAATGACCAGTTGGATGCCTGGCAGGAGGTGCCTTTTCTCGATGAACTCGCTTTTTTCGGAAAGCAGATGCGTGTTCTCTTGAAATACAACGGGATCATTGATCCGTTTTCGATCGATGAATACATGGCTCATGGCGGGTATCGTGCGTTTCTCAGGACAATTCGCTACTACACTTTTGACGAGATATGTGTGATGGTTGAAGAGAGTGGATTGAGAGGCAGATCGGGTAGCGGATTTCTTACCGGTAAGAAGTGGATGAAGGCACAGCAGACGCCGGCAGAGCAAAAGTACTTAATATGTAATGCAGAAGAGAGTGATCCGGGAGCATTTATGGACAGGGCACTGATGGAGGGGAATCCGCACCAGTTGATCGAAGGGATTTGTATAGCATCGTATGCCATCGGGGCCACCAAGGCTTATATCTATATTCGGTCCGAGTACGAGGATTCCATCAGAAAGCTCACTGCTGCAATTCATAGTGCCCGTGAATACGGGATATTGGGACATAATATCTTCAACAGCGGGTTCAATTTTGATATAAGCATAAGGAAAGGACCGGGAGCTTTTGTATGTGGGGAGGAAACCGCCCTGATAGCAAGCATGGAAGGTAAGCGGGGAATGCCACAGTCCAAACCTCCATATCCCTCGGAACGGGGGTTTCATAAGAAGCCAACGATAGTGAACAATGTTGAAACGCTCAGTAATGTTCCCCATATAATTGCAAACGGACCGGAATGGTATAGGAGCATTGGAATAGGGGACTGTACAGGAACAAAAATATTTTCTGTTAGTGGAAGGGCCAGAACCAGGGGTTTGATCGAGATACCGATGGGAACCAGTCTGGAGGTGCTGATAGAGGAGATTGTCGGTGGCAGCAGGCAGGGACATACTTTAAAAGCGGTCCACATTGGCGGTCCTTACGGCTGCATTTTCCCGGCAGATAAATTGAATATACCAGTTTGTTATGAAACATTCAGCCGGGAAGGAGCCATACTGGGTGCAGGAGGAATCCTGATACTTGATGAGAAAACATGTATCGTGGATATGGTGAAGTATTTCGTGGGTTTTATGAAGAAACAGAGCTGCGGAAAATGCATCCCCTGCAGGGAAGGAACAAAGCGGATGTCGGAAATGTTGGATGAGATTACCCGGAAACCCGTTTTAGAGGATCAGCACGATTCACTTGAAAAGTTTCGGGGTCTGATGCAGCTGGAAAAACTTGCCGATGTGATGCGAGATACCTCATTATGTGGCTTGGGACAGCTGGCTGCCAATCCCCTGATTAGCTCCCTCAGGTATTTCAGGGAGGAGTTTGAGGAACATATTTTTGACAGACACTGTAAGCCAAATGTATGCAGGGAACTGCGTACCTATTATATTGATGTTGAATTATGTACCGGTTGTACAATTTGTGCCAGGCGCTGTCCTGAAGATGCAATTATTGGCACTGAAAAGCATCCCTATTTCATCGTTTCAGATAAATGTACAGGATGTGGTATTTGCAAGGAAGTATGTAAGTTTAGTGCTGTTTTTTATAATTGACAATGGAGGAGTTTAAGAATGATTAAGATCAAGGTCAATAATACTACCCTGTCAGTTAACGAAGGAGAAACAATCCTGGCTGCACTGCGAAATAACGGCATCAGGGTCCCTACCCTTTGCAGCATGGACGATCTTACACCTACCGGTGCTTGCAGAATGTGCGTGGTTGAGGTCGAGGGTTTTGAAAACCTGGTTCCTTCCTGTTCATTTAAGGTCCAGGAGTGGATGAAGATAAAGACCCATACCAAACGGGTATTAAAAGCGAGGAAGGCCAATGTTGAGCTCCTGCTATCGAGTCACCCTGATGATTGCCTCTATTGTGAGCGCAATGGGAACTGTGAGTTACAAAAACTTGCTGAGGATCTGAATGTTAGAAACAGAAAGATTCAGGGATATAAAAGCAGTTTCAAGATTGACAATTCAAGTCATGGGATTTTACGAGATCCGGCAAAATGTATTCTATGTGGTAGATGTGTAAGGGTATGCGAGGAAATTGCCGGGGTTTCTACCATCGATTTTGAGAGGAGGGGAGACCAGTTGCAGATTGCTACCGCCATGGCCGAACCATTGCAGTTCTCCAGTTGTATTGAGTGTGGCATGTGTGTGGTCTCCTGCCCCACAGGGGCACTCGTTGATCATACCTATTTTCAGGAACTGGATACTTCATTAGATCATCCGGAAACTACCGTTACTGTACAATATACACCTGAAGTTCCGGTTTCCATTGCTGAGGAATTTGGATTCAAGCCCGGATCCGATATGAAAGGGATCATTAATAATGCACTCCGGATGATCGGTTTTGATAAGATTTTTGAGACAGCTTGCGGCAGTGATATTTTCATCCTTGAGCAATCGGCAGAATTTATTTCCCGTTTTCAGAAAAAGGAGAATCTACCCCTGATAACCTCCCGTTGTCCGGCGTGGGTGAATTACGTTGAAAAATTCATGCCCGAACTGGTATCCAATCTTACACCTGTTCGCAGTCCGCACCAAATTATAGGTAAGCTGATCAAGACCTGGTATGCAGAGTCAAAAAAATTGCCCGTGAATCGCATTCATAATGTACTTATTACAAACTGCACTGCAGCCAAGCATGAAGCAAAAAGGCCAGAGTATTCTACCAATAATACACAAGATATCGATTACGTGTTGACTACCAGGGAGCTGGCCAGGCTTATCAGGTTAAATGGCATCGATATAAAGCGTCTCGAACCTGAGCCTTCAGATGGTCCGTTTAATGCACTCAGTTCGACCGGTAATCTTTTTGCTATTGCAGGGGGAGAAACGGAAGCTTCTTTGAGGACCATCTTTCGTGAGATCAATAAGAAGGAGTTGCAGGACCCAAGAATCACTAAATTAAGAACCAACAAAGCAGTACGTGAAACTGTGCTCAAAACACAAAAGGGGGATATTTCCGTTGCTGCAGTAAGCGGTCTGAAAATGGCACTCACATTGTTGGAAGAGGTACAGTCAGGAAAATTGCAATATGACATGATTGAGGTGATGGCTTGTCCTGATGGTTGTGTAAACGGGGGGGGGCAACCAATCCCTGCGAGGAATTTGTCAGTAAAAGCAAGAACGCGCACAATTTACGAAATTGATAAAAACGAAACGATTAAATCTGCCCATAAAAACAACGCTGTCAAAAAAATATACACAGAGTATCTGAGATCACCAGGTTCAGATGACAGTAAGATTAATTTTCTTACAAGGTTTGAAGCAGTTAAGGTCCTTAAATAGAAGTGTCTGTCCATAATGTCCGATAGCTGCGTTGCAGCAAAATTTCCAACTCCTCGAATATCTTAGTATACTGCGGGTTAAAAATTTTGTGCGCCTTGCCCTCGAACATTATGATCCAGCCACTCCGACTCTATTGACATTCTAAAAAGTCAGATTTTGTAATGAGCTATGTTGGTGAAGCGGATGAATATCCGCTCTTTTTTGTATATTGTTCAAAAAATAACATCATGTAATCACAGTTATTTCTCTATTTTTGCCCATGGATATATGTATATAATTAGATACCAACAGAACAGAGTTTATATTTATTCGTGGATTAAATATTATCTATAGTGAAATTGCCGGAAAGAACCGTAGAACGAATTAGTGAGTACAGGCGCACTCTGCTCAACTGTCTCAATGAAGGTAAAACACATATTTATTCCCACGAACTTGCACAGATGCATCACAATACAGCTGTGCAAGTTCGCAGGGATATTATGTTCATTGGATATAGCAGTATGCAGAGAAAAGGGTATAATGTCAGGGAACTAATTGATGTAATCGCTGGCGTACTTGACAGTGAAACAGGCCTAAATGTTGCTGTAGTGGGGATTGGGAATCTGGGTCGGGCGATCACAACCTATTTTCTTGGGAAGCGGTCGAAACTGAATATCATTGCTACATTTGATGTTGATCCAAACAAAGTTGGCAGGGTTATAGCCGGGGTCAAATGTTATTCGATCAGTGACATGCAGGATGTTATCCGTGAACTGGATATTGTGATTGCAGTCATTACCGTACCTGCCGATCAGGCACGTGAAGTAGCGGAAAACCTTCATATGGCAGGCGTCAAAGGCCTGTTGAACTTTACCACAGTTCCATTAAATGTGTCCCCCGAGGTATACATTGATGAGTATGATATGGTAACCTCGTTGGAGAAGGTGGCCTATTTTGTTAAGATGCAGCGAAAATTTACATCAGAACATGCATAGTGATCTTTTCCGAATCATGAAAGCACCATGACCCATGGAAAAACGAATTGGAACTACCATCATCATTGTAGAAGATGGTCAACAGGTTGAAGCACTCAACAGGATCATCTCATCACACGCTGGCATTATTCTGGGAAGACAGGGAATACCGCTTCGCGACAGGGAGATGAGTTTGATCTCACTTGTATTCGAAGGAACTACGGATGAACTTGGATCACTTACCGGCAAACTTGGAAGGATTCCCGGAATTCGAGTAAAGTCTGTTGTTGCAATCTAGAAGTGTTAAAATCACCCTTTTTTTTGTTAAAAAGAGTTTCTTTAACAACTTTTTTAAGAATCATGGGTTATAATTGCAGAAAGTAATTGTTGGGGTGCAAGGCAGATTGTGAATCTTTTTGAGGGTTTTAAGAAGAGTAGCAATCTGCCTTCTTTTTTTGTTAAGATTCGTAATTTATCCCAATGCATTTCCGGGTATTTGGCTCGTTTCCAAACTGTCTGCCGGCTCAAACAAACCAATCATCCAATACTTTTGAGACCTATGTTTTAAGACACCCCCTTTTCTTCCTCCGATATTCTATACTTTTTTATCTTTGAGTGACCAAAACTAAAATGCATGATCACTCGTCAACTTATTGATCCAGAAAGCATTGTCGTAGTAGGTGCTTCGAACAACATTGCTAAGCCCGGAGGTAAAATCTATCACAACATCCGGAACGGAACATTTGGGGGTTCCCTTTTTGCCGTTAATCCAAAAGAAGAGCGAATACAAGGAGATCCCTGTTACCAAAGCCTCGATGAGTTGCCGGCTACAGATCTGGCTGTGCTGGCTGTTCCTGCCAAATTCTGTGCTGAAACCGTGGATTTTCTCGCCTCTGGCAAGTCAACCAGGGCTTTTATCATTATATCGGCCGGTTTTAGTGAAGAGAATGAGGAGGGTGCGGCCATTGAACATGAGATTGCCCAAATCTGTGACCTATATGGGGCATCCCTGATTGGTCCCAATTGTATTGGTGTCATGACCCCAGGGTACCAGGGGGTTTTTACACTCCCCATTCCAAAGCTTGATCCCAAAGGTTGCGATTTTATTTCCGGTAGCGGTGCCACTGCCGTGTTTATCATGGAGGCGGGACTGCAGAAGGGGCTTAAATTCAATACAGTCTTTTCCGTTGGGAACTCAGCACAAAACGGTGTGGAGGATGTATTGGAATATATGGATGAAACCTATTCTGAAGGGGTTAGCTCGAAGGCGAAAATACTCTACTTCGAGTCAATTAAAAACCCCGAAAAACTTTTAAAACATGCATCAAGTCTGATTCGGAAAGGTTGTAGGATCGCTGCCATCAAGGCAGGAACTTCAGCAGCGGGAAGCCGGGCAGCTTCGTCGCATACCGGTGCACTTGCAACATCCGATCAGGCAGTAGATGCCCTGTTTAGAAAAGCAGGGATCATTCGGTGTTACGGACGTGAGGAGCTGGCTACAGTTGCTGCGGTGCTGCTGTATCCTGCCCGGCCTGGGAAAAATTTTGCGATCATCACACATGCAGGAGGTCCGGCGGTGATGCTCACCGATGCACTTGCAGAGGGAGGCCTGGATGTCCCTCACCTGGAAGGAGAGCATGCCGATGCTCTGCTTGAACAACTTTATCCCGGATCCTCTGCTGCGAATCCAATTGATATCCTGGCTACCGGAAGTGCTGAGCAAGTGGGAATTTGCCTGGACTATTGCGAGAACAAGTTTGATGAGATTGATGGTGTCGTGCTGATTTTCGGGACACCTGGACTGTCGCCTGTATATGATGTATATGAAGTGCTTCATCAGCATATGCTTCATTGTAAAAAACCGGTTTTCCCGGTTCTGCCATCAGTGACCACCGCTGCCGATGAGGTAAAGAAGTTTCTCTCCTACGGACATATGAATTTTCCCGATGAGGTGCTGTTTGGTAAAGCAGTTGTAAGGATCCATGCGACTCCTGAACCTGCCGCTGAGAGTGTCTATCTTGAGGGTATCAATATACAGGCTATCCGCCAGATTATTGAAATAAGTGATAGTGGTTACCTGCCTCCGGAGCAGGTAAATACAGTTCTTACAAAGGCTGGTATCCCGGTGGTTAGCGAGTTTGTTACCCGCGATCCGGAAGAGCTTACAACGTTCGCCAGGCAGACAGGTTATCCATTGGTTATGAAGGTGGTTGGACCGCTTCATAAAACTGATGTTGGCGGAGTGGAGCTTGATATCAGATCGGAGATCAGGTTGCTTGAAGCTTTTACCAGGATGAAACAGATTGATGGCTTTGAGGCGGTGCTTGTTCAACCCTTGCTCAAGGGTCATGAGCTGTTTGTCGGGGCCACTTATGAGCCAGGTTACGGACATGTGGTTATGTGCGGACTGGGGGGTATTTATGTTGAGGCACTGAAGGATATTGCTACCGGACTGGCTCCTTTAACTTTTCCGGAGGCCCACAAGATGATTGAGTCTTTGCGGTCCTACAAGCTATTGAAGGGGACCAGGGGACAAGAACCGGTGGATATTCAAAAATATGCCGAGATCATTGTCCGGCTCTCTTCCGTTTTGCGTTATGGCACTGAAATTTCTGAATTAGATATGAACCCTCTTATCGCTTCAGATACAGGAGTGTTTGTCGTAGATGCAAGAATTCATATAGAGAAAAAAGTTACATAACACATGCGGTTTATGTTAAACGGCAGACCGTGATTCAATCCCTATTTTTAATTTCACGGTGCAAAATTTCAATAATGAGAAAAACACCGATCAATTCAGATGTTGTTAGCAAGGTGATTGAGGACTTCGGTATTCATCCGGTAGGGAAGGGGACGATCAGGGAGATTGTAAAGATCGTGAACGATATTCAGGAGATCACAGGCGATGAGTTTATCAGAATGGAGATGGGGGTGCCCGGTCTGGAGCCTGCCGAGGTGGGGGTGGAAGCTGAAATCCGTGCGCTGAAAAGTGGTGTGGCATCAAAATACCCCAATATTGAAAGCATTCCACCATTGAAACTGGAGATGGCCAGGTTGGTAAAGCGGTTTATGGATTTGGAAGTATCTGC
>CAYSMO010000119.1:0-8378 GCA_964432125.1 uncultured Bacteroidaceae bacterium
GATGAGACCACCTCGCAAGCCGATTTTATGAAACTGAAAGGCGATTTCTACTACACCGCGCATAACGACTACAGTGCTGTCGAGCTACCTTACGGTGACAGCGCGTTCAGCATGGTGGCCCTTTTACCGACAGATGGAATTTTGGTTAGCGAGCTGATCGCAATGCTCGACCGGGATACATGGAATGCCCGCGGTACCTTTTCATCGCCGCAGGAGGTGCAGGTCGAGCTGCCGAAGTTCAAGTATGAATTTAAGACGCTGATGAATGATCATCTGAAGAATCTCGGGCTGGGAGTGGCGTTTGACGGAGGTGCAGATTTCTCGCGTATTACCCAGGAGACCGATCTGTATATTTCACGGGTGATCCACCAGACCTTTATTGATGTAAACGAGGAAGGGACCGAGGCTGCTGCTGCCACAATCGTCGAGATGCGGGAGACTTCAGCGGGTGAGCCTTTGATCATCCGTTTCAACAAGCCGTTCCTCTATATCATTAAGGAGAACTCTACCGGTGCCATTATGTTCATGGGGATGGTGGGACAGCCGTAGAGTTAATGTATTAATTAAATATTCAGTTTTTTCATAAGGAAGAGATTTAATTCTACGCAGGATGCTAATATTTTTTTTTTGCCGGACAACTTTTCGATTAGTGGTATGAAGCTAGTTATTTAGTTGTTTTTCAAATTCTGAAGGTGTTAGGATCTGTGCAGTTTTGAATGGATTGTGCTCCAGTAAATCTTTGTCACCTGTTACCAGATAATCTGCATTTGAAAAATCTATCAGGTCAAGCAGAAAGTTGTCCTTAGGATCCCGACTAATGGAATGTATCGGTTTTATTTCAACTTTCTCAGCAATAGTCTCTAGAAGTTCGATCAACTCTTTCACACTTTCTTCGGGAAAATACTTCCTGATATTTTTACGTTTTGTAACGGTCTCTATTTCTGTTATCAGCTGATCTGTAATAACAATCACAATGCTTCCGTCAGAAATGTGATGCTTGATTCTTGCAAGATGCTTTCCAATTAGAAAACTAATCCAAACATTGGTGTCGAATATGACTTTAATGCTTTTGCTTGTCATATATCACTTTTCTTACGATTTCCACCTCTTCCGTAATAGTTTTCATGTCGAGGTCTGTTGTTCTGAATGATTTTAACAAGCGAGTTAGTTTTGTGTCAATGGCCTCTTTTTCCAATTCTTTAGTCAATTTTAACCTTTGCTGTCTTGGTAGTTGTTTTACCATAGATAGTATCTGATCAAAAGTCAATTCTATTTGCAATGGTGTTTTCATACTACAAATTTATACGAAATTATTAAAACATCATAGTATGATAGTCATAGTAGTTTAAAACACAAACTTTATACATTCTTAATTATTTGAGAACTCTACCGGTGCCATTATGTTCATGGGGAAGGTGGGACAGCCGTAGAGAGACTCTTCCGTAATAGTTTTCATGTCGGGTTTTGCTTTTCTGAACACTATGCCATCACCAGTTCACGGTTGATTTTCCGGGCTCTCACCAGTCTGTTTACATCGATTGCTTTGACCAGTTGCTCTGGCAGCCATTCACGGCCATATGTGTCGACCAGTTTATTGAAGTCTAATTCGTAGTCACCAATCTTGATCTGTACGATGGTGATCGATTCGCCTGTCTTGATGTGAACAAATTCTCTTCTCATAGGTGAGGTGTTTTAGGTTTTCATGGCACAAACATCTGTATCTTTTTGCGTTTTCAAATTATGAAAACAATTGCAAATGGCCACCTGCCAATTCTGTCAATTTAAAAATCGACGCTTTTTTACTTAATTAATTCCGGGATCAGGTGTCTTTTTTACAGGAATTCTTCTTAGCTTTATCATGATGCTCCCCAACTTAAGAAATAGCGTTCAGCAGAAATATGGCTTGCCGGTTACGGCACCGCGCGACTGCAGCAGACTGTCGGAGCGTATAGAAGAGTCGACCGGACGGAGTATCAGTCCGACCTCGCTGCGGCGTTTTTTCGGGCTCCTGCCCAGCAAGTCGGCCCTCTCCAGGTACAACCTCGATACATTGGCGATCTATTGCGGTTACATTGATTTTAAAGGATTTTGCAGTACAAATTCGGAAGTGCCAGCGGAGCAGCTGCCATTAGAGGAGGATGGTATTGCAGCACTTATTGCTGAGATAAAACATCTGTCGGGCTATACCATGAAAAGTATCTCGCGGATGTGCCTGGCTAGTTTTGAGCATACCGTTCCGAGGAAGGAGCTAAACAGTAAGTTGGATCAGTTCATCCGTACATCATACTCGATTTTCCCCCTGATCGCTCCGGGAGGCTATGGGAAGTCGATCGCCCTGGCGCACTGGTACCTGTCGGTAAGTGCGACAACACATGTTCTTTTTGCCCCTGCTGCAATCTTTTATAACATGGTTCACAAGAGAAGTGGTGCGGCGCGGAACATTGAACTGAGCATTGATCGCCCCGGCAACCTTTATGAAACCCTGCTGAAAGGCAGTGCATCTCCTGATCGTCCAGTCGTGCTTATACTTGATTCGGTCGATGAGATCAGTGCAGGAAAGAACCAGCTGTTTGATTTTATCGATTACCTGTTTGATGTGGCCAACACGTATGGTGGAGATGGATCGTTAAAAATTGTTTTTGCCCTGCGTGAGTCAGCCTGGAACGATTATCTATCTAAACGTTTTGAAAGGTTTGAGGCGACCAGCTGGTTTGAACGCGAGGCGCCGCTGCTGGAGACCGGCTATACTAACCTTGCACTGCTAACCAACGGAGAGATCAGGGCTATCATTGAACAGTCGTACCAGTCGAAACTGTCCTCACAATCTTCTCAACTGAACCCAATGAATCAACCGATTCAGTCGCACCAGTCAACCCAATCCTCTCTGACGAACCAGCCTGGCCCACCGAATCCACCTAGCCCACCGAACCCACCTAGCCCACCAAATCCGCTTAATCAGTCAGCAGACAGCCCTTTAATTTTTGAGTGTTTGCCGTGGGACCTCCGTGAGTTGGCCAGGGTACCTATCAACCTCTTTTTTATTGGTGAGGTATTCAGAAAGAAGGGGTCGCTCGAGGATGTTGCCCACCTGGATATTACACGGGCTTATGTAAATGAGTTTTTATTCAAGGCAATGTATGCTGAAGAGAAGGAGGACCTTATCCGCGAGGTGATTGGATTGATGGACCACAGCGGCAACTATTCGGGTGTGTTGAAAAACGATCTGAAACGGGCTTATCCGGTTCATCTGAAACGGGAGACTGCCTACTACAATGCCTACCGGGAGCTGCTGGATAGGGGTGTCTTTATTGAGAGCCGCGAGGAGAACAATTACGGGGTGTATACCACGAAGCTTGCTTTTCGTCACCATAATTTTTTCATCTATCTCTATGCGCTGTACCTGATCGGTGAGAATGGCGGACTCAATTTCAGATTGATCAGCAGCATCGCGCACCTCAGGAAGAATGAGCTCTGGATCCCGCAACTAATTGCCACCCTTTACGAAATTGCGTATGAAAGCGAGGAGCTCGAAGCGATCGGCCGGCTATGCGAGCTTCCTGAAAGGTTGTTGGAATCGCTTCCGGTGCGGCTCGCCGTGGGAACCAGCTTTCGGAGGGAGAACAGTATTCGTAACGAACTTATCAGGCTGTTTGCAGCATCTCCGAAGGGAAGAATCTATTTCTTCGAGCGTTATGTGGATGTCAACTACCTTTTTAATAACTTCAAGTTCAGAATTACTGAATACCTAAAGCACGCCTCCGAAGGTGAGCCGCAACTCTTTGCCCACTGCATACTCTTCCAGGCTGGTTTTCTCAAGATGGACAAGCATGCAGTCAGGGGGTATCATGAAGTTATTGCGCAGATCGAACCCGATGAGCAGTATTACCCCTGGCCCGTCGGTCGCAAGGTGGCTACGCACATTGAGTACACCTGTTTTGTGGAGAGGCGGGAGGTGGGCGATCTGAAAGGGCTGATCGCTCACTACACCGCCATTGCCCACCGTCACCCGGGCTACCTCGGGCGATCGCTTGTGGAATTCGAACTTTATATTCTGCTTGCGCTTGCGCTGGTGCAGGAATACGAGGTACTTGCATGGCTTGCAGATGGGATTGTGGAGAAGTACGGTATCTCTTTCATTCCATCGGTGAAAGCGTCGGTGGTAAGGAAAAATCAGAACGCTATTCCCTTTTATTTCCTGGAGTATGCGAAATACAAGCTGGGCCGCTCGGAACATCCACATTTGTCGGGCTATTTTGAAACGGCCATCAGCAACTACACCACTACTTTTGACGACTTCCAGTTCCTGATCCTCCTCAACCTCTTTTTGGTCGATATCTATTCTGCTGATCGCGATTTCGACCGGGCGGGGGTTGCTTACAACCGTGCGTTGGAGCTGAGTCGCCTGGCATCGTACGATCTACATACTGCGATCCTCCTGAATAACGATCCATTCCGGGATCCGGCGAAGCGTGAACGGGCTGCCGGGATGATTGCTGCATCGGGGTTTAATCCGGCACTCTTCGAACTTTCTTTCGGACCAATCGAACCATAGTAAACCAGGCTATTACCACCCTAATCCGGCTTTTTTAATCAGCTTATATGTCCATGACAATTTATGGCACCACCTGACAGAAGCTCAACTATATCATAATATACCAAATCTATGGCAATGTGAACCTGGTCAACAGCAACCCAACCCCAGTTTTATATAGGCTGGTATTTGGATTTTCGGGCCACCTGGTATACAGTAAACCAGGGAATTATGAATCATCTTTATATTTTTTTCGGTTTTCTACTCATCTGCTGCACTGTAAACCAGAGCAGGGCGATCCAGAGAACCACCATACCGGCTGCCACCAGCGGTTTTCCGAATTTGAACTGCCAGATGAATAGGAAGGGAAGGAGGGAGATGATGGGGTAGAGGATCACCAGCAGGATGTTGATCGGATTGATGGCAGGATTGTTTTTGTTGCTTCCGCGCCAAAAGCCTCCCGGGCGGACCTTCTTCACAAAGGTAGCGAGGGTTTGCGGATCATCGGGTTTGGTGAGGAAGGTAACCAGCAGCCAGGAGGCGGTGACTAGCAGGGTGAGGCAGACCAGCTTGAAGGCGAAGGGGCTCATGTTGAGCAATCCGGTTTGTGTATTTACCCACCCGGCAAAATGTGCGGAGCGGAGGTAGAGCAGGTCCCAGGCGGTGGCATAGAGCAGGCTGGTGAGCATGGCAGTGAACTGCGACCAGGCGTTCACCCGCCACCAAAACCACCGAAGAATGAAGACAGGTCCGACCCCTGCCCCCATGGCGAAGATAAATTTTTGGAGTCCGAGCAGGTGCGTGTTGTACCAGGCGATGAGGATGCCCGAGAGGCCGATAAGCGCCATCACCAGGTAGGAGAGCCGGGTGTAGAAGCGGTCGGATCGCTGTTTATAGAGGTAGGTTTTGAAGAGGTCGACCACCACAAATCCGGAGCCCCAGTTGATGAACGATTCGAGGAAACTGATGAAGCCGGCGAGAAATGCGATGAAGATCAGGGTGGCGAGTTCCTTCGGCATGGCGCTGATATACATGGTGATGAAACCTGCTTCTGTGTCGCTTCTGCCGTTGATTTGTGGCAGCTGCTCCGGATGGTCGTTCAGCATGAGGATGCCGGTATCGATAACAAATGAGTGGAACAGAAAGACGATGGAGAAGAGGATGAGCGGGAGGAACGCCGCGCGGAACGCAGCGAACGGGGTTTTGACATTCATGAACCGCTGGGCCTCGGGTGCGCCGCCGTCAAGAACGCTGACCGACCACCACTGGACGAAGAAGTAGACCAGCAGGGTGGGGAGGGTCTCGAAGGTTGACTGTGATATGCTTTTCGGGAACAGGCTGATCTGCGCTGCATGGTTGGCGTTGAGGCGTGTGTAGACCTCTGCGACGCCGCCGTATTGTTGCAGTACGAACCAGGCGCCGAGAGCGAATGCGGTGAGGTAGATGATGCCGTTTAGGAGATCGGTGCGTACCTTAAGGCGGAGGGAGTTTTTTGTGATGATGAAGGCGAGAAGGAGGGTGATGATCAGGAACGATTGGGTGTAGGTGACATCGAAAAAGACGATGAGTAGTTTCGCGAGACCGATAAATACCTGGGCGATAAACAGTGCCACCACGAGGTAGCCGACGTAGACGGCGCGGAAGAGGTGGAGGATCTTTGCCGGGCGACCGGAGAAGCGGATTAGGATCAGCTGGTTATCGGTCATGAGTTTCAGTCGGCTCCAGAGCGGGGCGAAGACGATGGGGAGGAGTCCGGCCCCAAGCACGCCGGTGTAAAAGATCCAGAGTCCGGAGTACCCCTGCTCCGCGACAATGCCCATTTTTGAGAGGATATTGATGTTGTCGAAGTTGATCATGAAGACCGAGAACCCGGCGATGAACCAGGGAAGCGATCGCCGCGTGCTGAAAACATTGAGGAATCCCGGGCGGTAGGCAGCCAGGGAAACAGCGATCAGCAGGAGCAGATAGGCGATCAGGATAACCATCGGGTAAAGATAGGTGATCGGTTTTGAAGATTAAAACGGGAATTCATGCGATGTTTGGAAAAATTTGCATATTTTTATTTTTGAAGCATGGATCCGGGAATTGGAAGAACGAATATTCTCTTAAAATGAATTAGCTGAGATTTGAATATGGGATTGCAATTGTCTATTTGATTGTGGGCTTTTTTATATTGTCTTCTCAAATATTTTTTTAAATTTTATCAGCAGGAATCCTGAAGTTTTTAATAAAATGCAAACCTGTAAGGGGGTTGAATATGTGCCTGTTAAGGAAAAAAAAGTTCGATGGTAAGAAGAAATAGATTGGTCCGGATGACCTATCGTTATGACCAGCTTTTCAGAAAGCGGTTTCAGCCGGTGAAGGGGAAGGGGGCCTCACCGCTCGAGCTGTGGCAGGCCAATTTCTTTTCGGAGATCATGTACATCCTTGTTCCTCTCTCGATCGTTATGTACCTGCCCAGTGTTTATATGTGTCTTTTCGATGGACTCTATTTTCTGGCGGTGGCTGATACGCTGACTGTATTGGTCATTCAGTGGGTCTTTTTTAGCAGGAAGCTCTCCCTGCAGCAACGGAAGCGCATTTTGATTGTCAGCTTGTATCTGTTGGGACTCATCCTGCTTTACTACCTTGGATGGGTAGGTCCCGGACTCGTTTACCTGCTTGGGTTTTCGCTCTTTTCCACACTTATTTTCAGCAAAAGGGCGGGGTATATTACCTGGGGTCTGAATGGCATTGTTTTTGTGTTTCTGGCCCTGTTTTTGGAAATCGGTCTGCTTGAGAATGCATTTTTCTTCGGTTTGGATCCTGTTAGGGTATTAACAGTAGGCATGAATTACATTCTGCTCAATTTGGCGCTGGTGGCTGCAATCTCATCGATGGTAGATGGTCTGCAGGGGGCCATTCATTCGGAGAAAAAGATTGGGGTACAACTGCATGAAGAGATGAAGCTACATCAGTCGGCCCGCATAAAGGCGGAAGAGAGTGACCGGCTCAAGACCGCCTTCCTGGCAAATATGAGTCACGAGATCCGCACCCCGATGAACAGTATCCTCGGTTTTGCCGATCTTCTTAAGCGGCCTGGATTATCGGGCGAGAGGCAGGAGGAGTTTATCAGGATTATAGAGAAGAGTGGTGCCCGGATGCTCAATATTATCAATGACATTGTCGATATTTCGAAAATTGAAGCCGGACTGGTTGATGTGAATATGGAGGAGACCAATATCGATGATTTGGTGCAGGGGGTGCACGAGCTTTTGTATCTTGAGGCGAAGAAGAAGGGGCTTGAGTTTGTTGTGCAACAAAGTAGTGCTGAAGCTCCTCTATTGGTGGTTACCGATTCTGAAAAGCTCTTTGCCATTTTAGTTAACCTCGTTAAGAATGCAATTAAATATACCGATCAGGGATCGATAGAATTTTGGTATACCTGTGGTGATGAGCTTACATTTTTTGTGAAGGATACCGGCATTGGGATACCAGCCGACAGACAAGAGTCGGTATTTGAGCGTTTTGTACAGGCGGATATAGAGGACCGCCATGCCAGGCAGGGTGCCGGACTGGGGCTCTCCATTTCGAAAGCTTTCGTTGAAATGCTTGGAGGAAAGATTTGGCTGGAGAGCATGGAGGGTGAAGGCACTCTGTTTTGTTTCACAATACCGTTGAAGTGAGTTATGGCAGCAGTTGCTTTCTTATCAAAGACCAAAAATAGCTTGGTTTTCTACCTGATACGAGCATTGACTTCGAGTTCTGCCGAACTCCGGGTCTTGCAGGTACTCATTATTTTACTTTTCGTGGCTGGATGCAGCGGGGATGAGTCAGCCCCTGCAAGACAGTCAGCCTCCTTGGAGCA
>CAYSMO010000120.1:0-8337 GCA_964432125.1 uncultured Bacteroidaceae bacterium
CCCTTCCATATGTTAAAAAAGCATTTTTTTAACTGAATCACCTATTTTAAAATATGTAACTTTGCTTCGTGAGAAGCTGATATTCCGTATGATCGGTTGGGGGATATGCTTCCACCAGCCGCTGATGGGGACAAGGCTTCCGGTTTTTTTTTATAACGCATTAATTACCAAGAAGTAATATGGCAAAAAATCCGCAAATAGTTCATAAAGACCAGGTCGTTGTGAAGTTCGCAGGTGACTCCGGAGATGGGATGCAGCTTACAGGTTCACAGTTCTCTGATGCCTCTGCTTTTGTCGGAAATGATCTGGCAACATTTCCCGATTATCCATCGGAGATTCGTGCCCCGCAGGGCACCATCGCAGGCGTTTCAGGATTCCAGGTGCATATCGGTCACGCAGAGGTGAATACACCTGGTGACCAGGCCGATGTGCTGGTGGCGATGAACCCCGCTGCACTGAAGGCCAATATGAAATGGGTGAAGACAGGGGCAACCATCATTATAGATATCGACCATTTCGATAACAAACATTATAAAAAGGCAGGGTATACGGAGGATCCGCTGCATGATGACTCGCTCGACGGGTACAACGTGGTGAAGGCCCCGATTACTAACCTCACCCGCGATACGGCCAAGCAACACGGGGTCGATATTAAAACTGCCGACAAGATGCGGAACCAGTTTGTGGCAGGGATGCTCTACTGGCTTTTCAATCGGGATATCAAGCTCGGTGAGGATTTTCTATCCGCAAAATTCAAAACTAAACCTGCGGTTGTCAAGGCCAATGTGGAAGTGCTGAACGCCGGATACAACTATGCGGAGACCATTGAGGCGCTCTCCACTACTTTTCTGGTCGACCCGATGAAAAACAAAAAGGGGCTTTTCCGGAACATGACAGGCAATCAGGCCACTGCCTGGGGACTGCTGGCTGCTGCCGAGCGTGCGGGACTTGAACTGTTCCTTGGATCATACCCCATTACTCCTGCCACAGAGATCCTTCAGGAGATTGCCAACCAAAAGCAGCTGGGAGCGGTAGCCTTTCAGGCAGAGGATGAGATCGCGGGTATCTGCTCCGCCATCGGCGCCTCTTTTGCCGGCAAGCTGGCAGTAACCTCTACTTCCGGACCGGGACTGGCACTCAAAGGGGAGGCGATCGGACTGGCAGTGATTACAGAGTTGCCGCTGGTGATCGTGAACGTACAGCGTGGCGGTCCTTCAACGGGCCTTCCCACGAAAACTGAGCAGTCGGACCTGCTGCAGGCACTCTACGGCAGGAGCGGTGAATCGCCCGTGATCGTCCTCGCGGCAACCACGCCTGCCAACTGCTTTCAGTATGCCTATGAGGCAGCGCGGCTTGCATTGGAACATATGTCTCCGGTGATCTTGCTTACCGATAGTTACCTTGCGAACGGTTCAGAGCTTTGGAGTATTAAGGATACTGCCAGTCTGCCTGAGATAAAGCCACCCCTGGTGGCCGATAACGATCCGGATTACCAACCCTACAAACGCGATCCTGATAAGATGAACAGGCAATGGGCCATCCCCGGACAAGAGGGGCTCAGGCACAGGATCGGCGGACTGGAGAAGGAGGATGTGACCGGCAACGTGTCGCATGATCCACTGAACCACGAGATCATGGTGCACAACCGGCAGGAGAAGCTGGAACGGGTGGCGAACGATATACCTGACCTGCGGGTGATCGGCGAGAAAACCGGCGATCTGCTCGTGATCGGTTGGGGCGGAACATACGGCGGACTGGTCAGCGCAGTGAAGGACCTCCAGATAGAGGGAATGAGCATCAGCCTGGCACAGTTCAATTATATACATCCTCTGCCGAAGAACACTGAAGAGGTGCTCGGTGGATTCAAAAAGCGGATTGTATGCGAGCTCAACCTCGGTCAGTTTGCCTACCACCTCAGGTCAAAATTCCAGAAGTACGAATTCCTGCAATATAATAAAGTGCAGGGACTGCCTTTCTTTATCTCCGAGCTAAAAGAGAAATTCCTCGAGATACTGGAGGGAGAAAATGTTAATCATGAAACAAAAAAGAGCTAGCCATGGAAGAACAAGTGAAAAATATCGAGACGATTTCAAGAGGCGATTTTAGACTTGATACAGCGGTGAAATGGTGTGCCGGCTGCGGTGCCCATTCAGTCCTGGCCTCAATACAGAATGTGCTCCCCAAAACAGGAGTGAAAAAGGAGGATGTGGTATTTGTCTCCGGCATCGGCTGCTCATCCCGCTTCCCCTATTACATCGATGCATACGGTTTCCATAGCCTCCACGGCAGGGCATCGGCCATCGCCTCGGGTGTGAAGATCGCCAATCCCAACCTCAGCGTTTGGGTGATGACCGGCGACGGTGACAGCATGGCGATCGGCGGTAACCATTTCATCCATATCATCCGCCGGAACATCAATGTGAATATTATCCTGTTTAACAACAAGATCTACGGACTTACCAAGGGGCAGTACTCCCCGACAACCCCCAAGGGCAGTGTTACAAAAACATCTCCCGAGGGTACCATCGAGAATGCTTTTCAACCGGGTGAACTCACCATGGGAGCGCAGGGAACCTTTTTTGCCAGGGTGGTGGACAGCGACCCGAAGATGATGAAAGAGGTGTTCCTCGAGGCAGCTAAACACGAGGGTACCTCCGTTGTGGAGGTACTGCTGAACTGTGTTATTTTTGCCAACGAGGTGCACAAGGATATCACCGGGAAGGATGTCAGGCAGGACCACCAGATCTACCTGAGGGACGGGGAGCCGATGATCTTTGGCAAGGAGCGGAACAAAGGACTCCGGTATAATGAGAAAAATAAAATAGATGTGGTGACAATCGGCGAAAACGGGATCACGGAAAAGGACCTGATTGTCCATGATGCCACCGACCCGGACGATTCAACCCACTACGACCTGGTGCGGATGGTGCTCCCGGAATTCCCGGTAGCCATGGGAGTGATCAGGTCGGCCGGGTCGACCGTGTTTGAATCGATGCTGGCCGACCAGGTGAACCATGCAAGAAAGGAGACGAAGATCAAAACAGTAAACGACCTTCTCCGGAGTGGGAATACCTTTAAAATTGATGAGTAGTTCGCATTCGGAGCTCCCAATGCAGTGTTCTTGTGCTGGCTGATTGACCCGTTTTTTCAGGAATTTTTCGTATTATTATCGTGTTGTCAGGTATTCAGATGATCGCGCAATAGCGGCGGTTGGTAATTTTGTACTAATATGGACCCCATTTCACACT
Source organism: uncultured Bacteroidaceae bacterium (assembly GCA_964432125.1). Lineage (GTDB taxonomy): Bacteria > Bacteroidota > Bacteroidia > Bacteroidales > M55B112. Next base: position 3,249 of record CAYSMO010000120.1, read on the forward strand.
CGGAAGAAGAAATTCAACGACTTATAAGCGAACGTAAGGAGCGTTTAAAGGAGTTGTCGTGTATCAACCAGGCCACACAGATCGTCAGGGAAAACCGCTCTGTCGACCAAACACTGAGTCATATCGTACGCATCCTTCCCCCCGCCTGGCAGTACCCGGAGATGACCGTGGCGAGTATCAGGCTGGAGGACAAGATCTATACAAGTCCGGGCTTCAGGGAGAGCAAATGGAAACAGAAGCAGCGTTTCTCTACCTTCGATAAGCGCGACGGGGAGATCACCGTTTACTACCTGAAGGAGTTCAAGGAGCTTGATGAGGGACCGTTTTTGAAGGAGGAGCGCCACCTGATCGAAAACCTGGCCAGCATCATCGAAAGCTACCTCAATACGCAGGCAGCACAGAAACTGCTCAAGCAGTCGGCCGAAAAGGAATTCATCCGCAAGGAGATCAGTCAGTTCGACAAGCCCGCTGAGGTGAACTCCCGCATGCTGCTGCAGAAGTTTCTCACCAAGCAGAATGCCAACCGCGATATCTTCCACGACCTAATGCCATATAAGGTAAAGGAGATCCTGCTCGTTTCAACACTTTACGATGCCTTCAGCATTGAGAAGGAGGGCAGGTTTTCTGAGCATATACTGGGGGAGTACCACCAGCTGAACCTTACTTCCATGCCCCGCGTAACCGGGGTGTCGACCTACGAGGAGGCTATGGAGCAGCTCTCCTCGCACCACTTCGACCTGGTGATACTCATGGTGGGGAATGACAAGGAGACCCCGATGGTGATCGCCGGCAGTGTGAAGAATGAGTATCCCTATATCCCGATCTATGTGCTGCTGAACAACGACCGCGAGGTGCTGAAGTTCAAGAAGATCAATCCCTCGCTGAAGAATATCGATCGGCTGTTTGTCTGGAACGGCGATTCACAGGTCTTCTTCGCCATGGTGAAGAGTTTGGAGGACCTGGTAAACGTGGACAATGATACGCAGATCGGGATGGTGAAGGTGATTCTGCTGGTGGAGGACTCAGAGATCTATTATTCGCGCTACCTGCCACTGCTGTACAGCATTGTGCTCGAGCAGACACGCCGGATTATTGATGATGTGAGTACCGACGACCTGTTCAAGGTACTCCGGCTCCGGGCGCGTCCGAAGATCCTTCTGGCAACAAATTATGAGCAGGCGCTCGAGGTGATCGAGAAGTACCAGGATTGCATGCTATGCCTGATAACTGATGTGGAGTTTACCCGGGAGGGAGTGGAGGATCCGGAGGCGGGATTCAGGCTGGTGAAGTACATGAAAAACATGGTAAAGGGGCTTCCGACAGTGGTGCAGTCGTCCGATATAGAAAACTCCGCGAAAGCATACGAACAGAAGAGCAATTTCATCAACAAGAACTCCGAAACGCTCATGCAGGATATCCGCGCCTTCATCTCCCACCATCTGGGTTTCGGCAACTTCGTCTATAAGGATGCCACCGGAAACAAGATCGCGGAGGCTAAATCGCTGAAGGAGTTTGAGAACAACATCGCCAAAATACCGATGGAGTCGCTGATCTACCATGGCAAACGAAACCATTTCTCCCTCTGGCTTATGGCACGTGGCGAGCTGAAGATCGCGAAGATGATCCACCCGGTCAGGGTATCCGATTTCAAAACACCCACGGAGTTTCGGAATTACCTCAGGCATGTAATCAGGAAATTCCGCAACGAGTCGAACATCGGGAAGATCATCAACTACGAGCCCGCTGCCGTGATGGATGAGACCAATATCGTGAGCCTGGGGACCGGTCCTCTCGGTGGCAAGGGCAGGGGATGCGCCTTTATCAACACGCTGATCTACAACCTGAATTTTCCCGATATCATCCCCGACCTGAACATCCGTACACCCCGAACCTGCATTGTCGGGACCGATGAGTTTGATATCTTTATGGAGAGAAATTCCCTGCATGAGGTGGTACGGGGGGATCACAGTTATGAGGAGATACGGCGGATATTCAGCGAGGCTGACCTCTCCTACAACCTGGAAAAGAAACTGAAATCACTGGTGAAGCAGATGGACAGACCCCTGGCTGTTCGTTCATCCAGTCTACTGGAAGACTCCACGCTGCAACCGTTCAGTGGGATCTTCGATACCTACCTGATACCGAACAACGATGAGTCCGTTATCACACGGACCAACCAGCTGGCCCACTGCATCAAACTGGTCTATGCCTCCATCTATTCGGCCCACTCAAGAAGCTATTTCGAGGTCACCAACTTCAACCTGGAAGAGGAGAAGATGGGAGTTGTGATCCAGGAGGTCGTAGGAACCAAACATGGCCAGTACTTTTATCCGCATGTAAGTGGTACGGCGCAATCGCACAATTATTACCCGGTGGCGCATATGGAACCGGAAGACGGGTACGCGCTGGCAGCACTCGGGCTCGGACACTATGTGGTGAACGGTGAGAAATCGTACCGCTTCTCCCCGGTATATCCCAACCTGGAGGTGAATTCACCCCGCAAGCTTTACCGCGACTCGCAGGTGGATTTTTACGCACTCGATCTGAGTAGCTCCGATGAGGATTTCGTGAAGAAAGGGAGTGAGGCCAACCTGGTTAAGCTGACCATCTCACATGCAGAGAAAGATGGTGTGCTGAAGCATTTGGCCTCGGTCTATGATCCGGAGAACGATCGGATCGAACCGGGACTGAGTGCCGTGGGACCAAGGATCCTTAATTTTGCCAACATTCTGAAATACGACCATCTGCCACTCGCGAAAACCATTCAACTGATCCTGGAGGTGGGCAAGGAGGCGATGGGGTGCCCGGTGGAGATTGAGTACGCGCTTGATCTGGATAAGGCATCAAATGATAAGCCATCTTTCCACCTGCTGCAGATCAAGCCGATGTACGGATCGGGAACCGGATTTAGTTTCGATCCGGATAAGTTAGAGAAAGAGGAAATGGTTATCTACGCCGAACAGAGCATGGGCAATGGAAAGATCACCGATGTGAAGGATGTGGTGTTTGTGAAGCTGGACGCTTTCGACAGGCTACGGACCAAGGAGATTGCCAGGGAGCTTGAGAAGATGAATAAAAAGATGTCTGGAGCCAGGGTGGAGTATATTTTAATCGGACCGGGGCGATGGGGTACCGCCGATCAGCATATTGGTATTCCTGTGAAGTGGTCGCATATCTCCAATGCACGGGTGATCATCGAAACGAGCATGGAAGATTTTCCGCTCGACGCATCGCTCGGATCCCATTTCTTCCATAATGTTACCTCCATGAATGTGGGCTACTTCAGCATCAACCACGATTCACCCACTGAATTTATCAGTTGGGATTTGCTGCAACAGCAGAAGGTGGTTGATGAAACCGAATTTGTTAAGCATGTGCGGTTTGAGAAGCCCCTGTGTATTCTCATGGACGGAAAGAGGCGGGTCTCTGCAGTGATGCAGGGGGAATGTGATGGGAAGATGAACAGGGTAGAAGAAAACATAAAATACGATACGTGACATTCAAGAAAAGACACCTGGGGTCACCTACAATTGACTTCAGCCATACGGCGTTCAACCTTCTGATGCAGAGGCGGATCAGGAAAGTGCTGATTATCAGTAGCAACTATGATTTCTTCATGCTGGAGGAGGATGGGCGTGTGGATGAACAGATCTTCAACGAATATGTATCGCTGAACCTGCGGTATCCTCCCACGTTCGTCCAGGCCAACACATCAAAAGAGGCCTTTGAGATCCTGGAGAGCCAGGATATCGACCTGGTAATCGAGATGCTGAATATTGCCGATATCGATCCGTTTAACCTTGCCAAGCGAATTAAGACTGCCTATGAGGATATTCCCATTGTGGTGCTTACCCACTTTAATCGCGAGGTAAGCCTGCGGCTGGAGAAGGAGGACCTGTCGGCCATCGACCATGTATTCTGCTGGCTGGGGAATGCCGATCTGCTGCTGGCGATCATTAAGCTGATTGAGGACAAGATGAATGCTGATCACGATATTGAGGAGGTGGGTGTGCAGACCATCATGCTGGTGGAGGACTCCGTGCGTTACACCTCGAGCTACCTGCCTGAGTTGTATCGCATCGTACTGCAGCAGTCGCGCGAGTTTATGAAGGAGGCATTAAACGAGCACCAAAAGATGCTCCGGATGCGGGGCCGCCCGAAGATACTGTTGGCGAAGACCTACGACGAGGCGATGGCGATCTACAGGAAATACCATTTCAATATGCTCGGAGTGATCTCCGATGTGAGTTTCAAGAAGAATAACAAGCGTGACACGAAGCGGAAGCTGGGACTGAAGCTGGTGAAGGAGATCCGGAAGAACGATCCACACATGCCTGTGCTGCTGCAATCGTCTGACAAGAGCAACAAGGAGCTGGCTCAAAAGCTGGGCGCCGGTTTCGTGCATAAATATTCCAAGGCGCTCTCTATTGAGATACGAAACTATATCATCGCCCATTTTGGTTTCGGTGAATTCCTATTCATAGATCCCAACACGATGGAGGTGATTGGCCGGGCGCACAACCTGCAAACTTTCCAGCGGAAGATCGTTGAGGTGCCCGACAGGGTACTCGCTTTTCACGCGGCCAGGAACCATTTCTCCAAGTGGCTCAATGCCAGAGCGATATTTCCTGTTGCACAGCTTTTTAAGTACATCACCAAAGAGGATTTTAACAATATTGAGGAGGTGCGCAGCTACCTCTATGAGGCGATCTCCAGCTTCCGGATCAGCAAAGGGCGGGGTATCATTGCCGAGTTCGACCGGAAAACATATGATGAATACAGGAATTTTGCACGGATCGGCGATGGATCGATCGGGGGAAAAGCACGTGGTCTGGCGTTTATCGATTCGGTGATCCAGAAATACCGGCTGCACAGCAAGTACGACAATGTTGAGTTTACCGTTCCCCGTACGGTTGTGCTGAGTACCGATGTGTTCGACACCTTCATGGAGATGAACGACCTGTACGACATAGGATTGTCCGACCTGCCCGATGAGGAGATCCTGAACCACTTTATCAAGGCACGCTTCCCTGGTGAGCTGCACCAGGACCTCTACGCCATGCTCTCCTATGTGAACGCTCCGCTCGCA
>CAYSMO010000121.1:0-8323 GCA_964432125.1 uncultured Bacteroidaceae bacterium
TTCTTTATCCGATCTTCCCCAATGCCTTCGATTATAGCGTATGGAAGGCGATACGCATCAAGGTTCTTTTTATACAATTCAAACAAAACTTCTCTCATCCTGCCTCCATTTTCCCTCAAAGGATCAGGAACCCACGGAATATCGGGAGAACATAGCAGATACAAGTCAACTTCAGCAGATCGAATGGCCTGGTCAATCCATTGAGGCTCTATATTAAAAACCATCTCCAACCACACTTTCGTAATAATAAGTCCGGTATCAAAAAAGACCAGAGTTTCATCGGTTCGCTTTTCACATATTTGTTCAATTTGTTTGCGGGAGATAGCAAGGACATCACACTGATTATATGGCCTGTTCAGTGAAGATATATAATCTCTTGCATACTCAGGAACTGCAATGCCTCGAAAGTAATTAGCAAGCTTTTTCGTAAGTTCACTTTTTCCGGTCGATTCTGGTCCTGATATAACAATTCGATTCAATATCAATCCTTTAATGAGCGGTTCCATTGTATATATCCTATTATAGCCATTGCTGTGTAGATGACAAAGAGCACGGCTGTCGGGTATAATCCCCTGTATACATACAAACCGAATGAAATAAGGTCAACAATTACCCAAATAATCCAGTGTTCTATTATCTTTCTTGTAAGCATCCAGGTAGCAACGATGCTACCCGATGTAGTTAACGCATCCCAGTAAGGGATGGGAGAATCAGTAAAGTTGTCCAACAGGTAACCTATTGCCAGGAATAAAAAGAGTGCTACTGATAGTAAGAGACCGCCTCTACCAATTCCTACATGTTTAACAGCCATTCCCTGTTTATCTCTCGCTCGAGCCTTGGACCAGGTAATCCAGCCATATATACTGATGAGAAAATAATAGCCATTAAGTCCCATATCTGCATAGAATTTAGACTGGAAAAAGACAACTATATAAATTAAAGCACCGACAATACCAACAGGCCAAAGCAGGATGTTTTGCCTGATACTCAGCAAAAGATAGAGTATGCTCAGGGTCACACCCAACAATTCAAGATAATTCTCAAATAACCAATCAGACATTCATTAACAGAAGTTTCAAAGCTTATCTACATAGTATTCCGGATTTACCAGGATCTCCCTGGCTCTCTGGAATATGGGATCAGATTCATTATATATTTCATAAAACTTACCTGTTTCCCAAAGATCACGTGCCACATAGGCCTTAAATAAAAGCATGATCCTGCTAAACGATCGTTGCCAATCACTTTCCACATAAGTAATTCCCTCCTGCTCAGCGAAAGAAATCAGATGATCCATCTCGACGGCAGGATCAAATCTACGCGCAAATGTTTCGAAATCCCTGTATTTTTTTTCGAGTGAGGCCCTGTTTTTATCAATATATCTCAATACAAACCGGTTAAAAACTCCCTGGCTAATAATTTTCCTGTAATATTCAGAATACTCAGCTGTATCTATAGGAACAAAATAATCGGGCATGATCCCTCCACCTCCATAGACAGTTCTCTCCTTTATCATTGTTTTGAATTTCAGGGAGTCCGGAAACTGGATACTGTCGAGACTGTTCAATTCACCCTTACTGTAGCGATGAATGATATCCAATGCATAATCATCATATCCATCGTCATATGGTTTTTGAATTAATCTGCCAGTAGGAGTATAGTACCTGGCGATGGTTAGCCGCATCTCAGATCCGTCACTTAATCTGAAGGGTTGTTGAACCAACCCCTTGCCGAATGATCTCCTGCCCACAAGAATGCCGCGGTCCCACTCCTGAACTGCACCACTAACTATTTCGCTGGCTGAAGCAGAGTGCTCATCGAGCATAATAACCAACTTGCCATCTTCAAAAAGCCCCTTTGATGTAGCTGTGTAATCTCTTCTGGGCACCTTATCGCCTTCAGTATATACAATCTGCCTTCCCTTGGAGAGAAACTGATCTGCCAACTCAATTGCAATCCGCAAATACCCTCCACCATTGCCACTTAAATCAAGTATCAGGCTTTCCATTCCTTGTTTCTGAAGCTCTTTGAGGGCTGTTTCAAATTCTGCTGCCGTAGTCTGCGAAAACCTTGAAAGCTTAATATATCCTATGTCGTTACTTACCATATAGGAAGCATCAAGACTGAACATAGGTATTCTATCCCGTTTGATGTTGAAATCGATCTTACTTCCGGTAGATTTTCTGAATACCTTTACGTCCACTTCGGTCCCTTTATCTCCCTTCAGTCGCTTTTGAACACCTGCATTGGTAATTCCAATGCCTGCAACATCTTCTCCATCTATACGGATAATCCTGTCGCCTGCCATAATTCCGACTCGCTCCGAGGGCCCCCCCTGTATGGTTCCAACAATAAAAATAGTATCATTAAGAATATTAAAAGAGACACCGATCCCTTCAAACTCCCCTTGTAACTGTTCATTCATCGCTTTCAACTCATCGGCATTGATGTAAGAAGAATGGGGATCCAGCTCATGAAGCATTCTAACGATCGTCCTTTCTGTAAATTCGGTTTCATCAATCGAGTCTACATAATAATTACTGACCTTATTCATCACCTCCATCAACTTTAGTCCGTTCAGATCAAATTGTGCGTTCAACAATTGAAACGGAATAAATAGTAGAAGTATAAATGACAATTTATACATATTTTTCATCGGTCTATTTACAATTATTTTATTAGTTGAATTATCTAACCTGCAACCTGCAATGGAGTTCGCCATGCCTGGTAATTAAAATACGTGTCACAATGAGAAAACAATGATGATTCTCATAGAATCGGAGCAATATATGACTATTAACATGGTTCATTTCATAGCTGCTGATTGTTCTAATATCTATAATACTAACCTTAAAATCAGGAATTTGTTGTATCTATTCCCATTCAATGGTCGCAGGCGGTTTTGAGCTGATATCATATACAACCCTGTTTATTCCATTAACCTTATTGATGATATCGTTTGAGACCTTGCTTAGAAAACTATTTGGTAAATGGGCCCAGTCAGCTGTCATACCATCTGTAGCGGTAACTGCTCTTAGTGCCACTACATATTCATAGGTTCTCTCGTCTCCCATTACACCGACTGACTGAACCGGCAGAAGCATAACCCCGGCCTGCCAGACCCTGTGATACAAGCCATACTCATGCAGTCCGTTAATAAATATTTGATCAGCTTCCTGAGCAAGTCTCACTTTTTCACGGGTAACCTCTCCGAGAACCCTTATCCCAAGTCCCGGTCCCGGAAACGGATGACGATTCAGAATATGAGATCCAATTCCCAGGGTAAAGCCAACCTTTCTAACTTCGTCCTTAAAGAGAAGCCTTAGGGGTTCAACCACATTCAGGTTCATCTTTTCAGGTAATCCACCAACATTGTGATGTGATTTTATCGTCACAGAAGGTCCGTTCACCGAAACCGACTCGATTACATCCGGATAAATCGTGCCCTGACCTAGCCATTTAATGTCTTTCAATTTTTTGGCCTCATGTTCAAATACTTCAATGAAGTTTCTGCCTATACTCTTTCTTTTCGCCTCCGGATCTACAATACCCTGTAGGTCATCCAAAAATTTGTCCTTTGCATCCACACCAATCACATTAAGGCCAAGGTCTTTATAAGAGTCAAGAACATCTTCAAACTCATTTTTTCTTAAAAGGCCATTGTCTACAAAAATACAAGTGAGCTGATCACTGATAGCGCGATGAAGCAACATTGCCGCTACCGAGGAGTCAACACCTCCCGATATTCCCAACACAACATGATCTCCGCCCAGTTTCCTTTTTAGTTCTACAATTGTAGCCTCAATAAAAGACTCAGGAGTCCAATCCTGCTGACAGTTACATACCTTTCGGAGAAAATTACTCAAAATTTTGACGCCTTCTGAAGTATGGTACACTTCCGGGTGAAATTGTAACCCATATGTATCTTCATCTTCAACAGCGTATGCGCCGACTTCAATATTGGCAGTGCTTGCAATAATTCTATATTTTTCCGGTAAGGTTTTTATGGTATCTCCATGCGACATCCAAACCTGGGTATTGACCGTTACATCCTGCAATAATTGAACGCTACTATCAATACTTGTTAAGCGGGCACGGCCATATTCCCTGGAACCTGCGGCTGCCACTTCTCCTCCAAAAAAATGTGAAAGATACTGCGCACCATAACATATTCCAAGAATAGGATATTTACCCTTAATTGGAGATAAATCAGGAATGGGTGCATTGTCATCCCTAACTGAAAAAGGACTGCCCGACAATATAAAACCTTTGACATCAGCATCTGGTTTGGGATAGTCATTGTAGGGATGAATTTCGCAATAGACTCTATTTTCACGAATCTTTCTGGCGATCAACTGTGTATACTGTGAGCCGAAATCGAGAATAATAATTTTTTCTGCCACTTCTCTGTTTTTTTAAGAATGTAAAATTAGCACATTTTATCCGTTCGCGAAGGATGCTGGCAATTAATTACTCTGGAAGCAATAAAAAGCAGATCTCTCAAAACCAATCTCCTGTTTTTACTATACCAACCAAACAGGATTGTTTATTTTGTAACACGAGATTCTTCAACCTTGAACCTATCCCCATCATTCACTGTAAAAGAGTTACTGAAAATGGTTCGTGCTTCCTGCTCGAATAACCTATCATCCTTGTACCTGGCGGAAAAATGTCCGAGAAGCAACTTCCCTGCTTGCGACTCTTTAGCAACTAAAGCTGCCTGCCTCGCGGTGGAATGGAATGTTTGCTTTGCCAGATCCGAATCTTTTTCCAGAAATGTTGCCTCATGGAACAATAGATCTACCCCCTGTAAGTCCTTAGAAATATTCTTCATATAGGCTGTATCTGAAATATACGCATATGATCTTTGTTTAAAAGGTGGCAAGGTAAATTCACTATTGGCAACAACATTTCCCTCTTTTGAAATAAAGTCATTGCCTAGCTTGATATCTTTAATATCCTCAACACCTAACTCATACTGTTGAATTTTTGATTTTTCAATATTGAGAAGCCGGGCCTTCTCCCTGAAAAGATAGCCAAATGTTTCCGTCCGATGCGCAAGATTTAAAGCAACAACCTCTATTTTCAAATCCTCATACACTACTTTTTCGTTATCACACTTGTGATAAACCATTAAGAAGGGCAACGGACCAAAAAAGCTGCGATGTCTCTCGATCATCTCCTGAAGTGCGAAAGGACCATACAGATGCAATGGGGCTTTTCGACCCATCATTCCCAGACTCGATAAGAGACCGAATATTCCAAATATATGATCTCCGTGAAGATGCGAGATAAAAATATGGTTTATACGTGCCGGATTCAACCTGTATCTGCGCAATTGAATTTGTGTACCTTCCCCACAATCGATCAAAAAAAACCGCTCATTCATATTCAATAAATGAGCGGCTGTAGATCGTTTTGAGGTTGGCAGTGCAGAACTGCTACCCAAAATTATCAGTTCAAAAGACACGAATATGATTTCCGGTTATTCAGTTTCCTTGATCATCTTTTCCGCCTCTTCCACAGAATCGGCAATATTTAGCACAGTATCGAGCTGGGAAATAGTGATCAGTCTCTCAACTGCATCATTCAAACCTGCCAGCACGAATGTTCCGTTGGAATTCTTACACAAACGGTTGGCCACCAAGATCGCACTTAGTCCGGAAGAGTCACAATACCTGCAATTCTCAAGGTCCAGAACAATATTCTTTTCCCCGTTACCGGAAACGAGCACCAACTCTGATTTCAAAGTTGGAGCAATATGGGTATCCAGTTTTTCTTCCAATACTTTGATCAAAGTATGGTCTTCAAATTTGTCAATTTTGAACTCCATAAGCTGAAATTTTAATTTAAATATACATTATTTTTTCTTTCCAACCTTATTCTTCTCATTCTCCTCCATTTCATCCTTTAGAGCAGCCAGATCAGAAATATCACCTAGTGTTGTCTTCTCAAGATTACTCTTGATCTTCTTTGCTGTTTTTCTACTCTCTGCAACAGCTGACTGCTTATCCGACTTTCCTCCTGTCTGTCTGTTCTCGTCCTCGTGAATACGACTGTGAGACAAGATAATCTTTTTTGCGGACTTATTAAACTCTATCACTTTAAAAGATAACTTTTCATCCTGTTTTGCAGCAGAACCGTCCTCTTTAACCAGGTGTTTAGGAGTTACAAAGCCCTCAACTCCATAAGGTAACGCAACAACTGCGCCTTTATCCATTAATTCAATGATCGTTCCTTCATGAATTGAATCAAGTTCGAAGACTGTTTCAAAAACATCCCACGGATTCTCTTCAAGTTGCTTGTGACCGAGACTTAATCGCCGGTTCTCTACATCAATTTCAAGAACAACAACCTCAATGTCAGCCCCAATCGCAGTAAACTCAGCAGGATGTTTTACCTTTTTTGTCCATGACAAGTCTGATATATGAATCAAGCCGTCAACCCCTTCTTCTATTTCAACAAACACTCCAAAGTTAGTAAAATTACGAACTTTTGCAGTATGTTTGGTGCCTATAGCAAATTTTTCTTGTATCTTATCCCATGGATCTTCCTTCAACTGCTTAATTCCCAACGACATCTTTCGCTCTTCCCTGTCGAGGGTGAGGATGACTGCTTCAACCTGATCTCCTACATTCATAAATTCCTGGGCACTCTTCAGGTGCTGCGACCAACTCATTTCCGACACATGAATCAAGCCTTCAACACCCGGAGCGATCTCAATAAATGCTCCGTAGTCGGCCATAACAACAACTTTACCTTTAACCCTGTCTCCAACCTTGAGGTTCTCATCGAGGGAATCCCATGGATGCGGTGTAAGCTGCTTCAATCCAAGTGCGATACGTTTCTTGTCATCATCAAAATCAAGAATAACCACATTCAATTTTTCATCCAAAGAGAGGACCTCTTCAGGATGATTTACACGACCCCATGAAAGGTCGGTGATATGAACAAGACCATCCACACCACCCAGATCGATGAATACGCCGTAGGAAGTAATGTTTTTGACGGTTCCTTCCAGAACCTGTCCTTTCTCAAGCTTCGCAATAATCTCTTTCTTCTGCTGCTCAAGTTCTTCTTCAATCAGCGCTTTGTGAGATACAACAACATTTTTAAATTCCTGATTGATCTTCACTACCTTGAATTCCATTGTTTTATCAACATAAGCGTCATAATCTCTGATAGGCTTAACATCAATCTGAGATCCTGGAAGGAAAGCCTCAATACCAAATACGTCAACGATCATACCTCCCTTTGTACGGCACTTGATATATCCTTTTATAACTTCATCCTGCTCCAGCGCCTGGTTCACACGGTCCCAGGAGCGCATTGAACGAGCCTTTTTATGAGATAGCAAGAGTTGTCCCCTTTTGTCTTCCTGACTCTCTACGTAAACCTCAACAGAATCACCAACCTTCAGATCCGGATTGTAACGAAACTCATTAAGGGATACAACACCCTCAGATTTATATCCTATGTTAATCACTACCTCCCGTTTATTCATTGAAATCACTGTCCCATCAATCACTTCATTTTCTGCAATAGTGGAGAGGGTATCGCTGTACATTTCTTCCAGCTTTTGTTGATTCTCAGCAGTCTCTTCAAGCACATCTGCACCATAGACATCCCAGTCAAAATCGCTATTTCCTGTAGTGGCATCTGATTTTGAAGAAGGCTTTTTATCTTTTTCCGGTGGGGCAGTTATACCTGTTGATTTTTCAGATGCGATACCTTCCTCCTCTGCGGTAAGGTCGACCATGTTTACCTCTTCGTCCTTCAATAAAGCCTCTTCAGCAGCGTTTTCTTCCGCAATGGGAGCAGATTCTTCTTCCTCGATCGTAGGTTCATCTACTTTAGCTGTAGCTTCAGCTTCAGGCCTGTTCTCTTTCTGGATATCATCAGCATTTTCTGCTGGTGCATCCTGTTTTTCAGAAACAGTTTCGTTTTCTTTTTCACCCGCCTTGGATTCTGCAGATGGCTCATTTGTAATTTCAAGGTGTTCTTCAGCGCTTTGTTCTGTTTTTTGTTCTTCGTTCAAAGCATCTTTTTCTTTTTCAATCATTGGATAAAATGTTTAAAATTAATAAGTTAGACAATATAATTATTTAATTTGAGCCGCAAAGTTACATTTTTTAGTACAAATTCCCTAATTATCAGAAAAATATACAGGGAAATCCAATAGCAGTATGCATTTCAACAAATCCAGTAATACTTTTAGCGCTTTGAATGAAAAATCCTAACTTTGTTGCTTTCAAAAAAATATATACATATGAACCCCTCATCATTGGGAATAGGTATTTCAGCGGTGCAAAGACAAAAGGAC
>CAYSMO010000122.1:0-8165 GCA_964432125.1 uncultured Bacteroidaceae bacterium
ACTCGATTAGGGTACCGGGGGTTCGAATCCCCCCCTCTCCGCAACATGTAAATCCCGTTCAATCGCCAGATTGAACGGGATTTTTTAATTTGACGGCGTTGATAATGCCAATTATCAACGCCGTCAAATTAAAAAATCCCGAAATCCGACACGCAGTGGAGGATTGGGATTTGAATGTTGCAAGGACCTCCCTATTGGGGATCATGTAATAATCCCCAATAGGGGGATCATGAAATAATCCTCCCCCCCTACACGTAGTGGAGGATTGGGATTTGAATGTTGCAAGGACCTCCTCCATACAAAAGAAACCTTATTCTTCTGGTTTTCTACGTTGAACAACGAAATGATATTTCGGGGAATAATTTCTACAGGCAGTTGGGGAAAACTTCATTGCCGGACCAAAGCACAATAATGAATATTTAATCATATCATACTATAAACATTGGGCTTAGTCAAATATTTCATATAATTTAATGCGCCACTATAAATGGTACAGTTTTTTCTATTGTTACAATGTACCGGAAAAACAGGCAGTATATGTTCAATGATTATAATGAAAATGGCTGAGAATGTTATGAATCTTACAAAATAAAGCAGTGTGATCTCCTGGTTTAACGAAATATCCTTTCCAATACTATTCCTTACAGGGATATTGATATTGTTTCCCTTATTTATTTCGAGGATTTCAGGGGGATTACGCTTGCCTGATATCGTTGGCTATATGATAGCAGGCATTCTGCTTGGGCCTTCAGTGTTGAATTTTTTGGATGAAAAAACATTGGGTGATATGGAGTTTATCACCCATATGGCCCTCAGTTTTGTAGCTTTCAAAATTGGATTGGAAATTAACCTGAAGGAGTTGAAATCGCACGGGAAAGGAATTATTGTTACAACACTATCTGAATCTTTTCTCGCTTTTACTGCGGTGGCTGTTTTTATCTATCTTTTAACTGGTAATCTCGCCCTTTCGCTAATGTTCGGTGCCCTTGCCCCAGCAAGCGCCCCAGCTGGAACAATTGCGGTAATTGATGAAACAAAATCCCGTGGAAAACTCACAAAAACTCTTTTTGCCATTGTCGGTATTGACGATGGTTTGGCTCTGATTATTTTCGGACTGATTAGTCCCATTGTAGTGTTTTTATTGTCCCATTCCGGAAACGGCATAGAGATGAATGAAGCGTTCCAGAGCTCTTTAATGGAACCTTTTCGCGAAATCGGCCTCAGTGTACTACTGGGTGGATTGATTGCATTTCTTTTCATTCGCTTGACTCGCATAGCAGGATTCCGTAACAAACTGATGCCCTTGACCTTTGGGACGGTAATTTTGATTTCCGGACTCAGTAATTTAATAAATTTGTCAGAGATCCTTACAGGTATGGTATTTGGTCTCGCAGTAGGAAATAATAAACACTCACAAAAACTGAAGGATTTGGAAGAAGAGGAAATTGGTTTTATTCTGCCACTTTTCTATTTATTGTTTTTTACTATTGCCGGGGCAAATCTGCATATCAAATCTCTCCCTAATTTGGGCTTAATTGGTTTGCTTTATATTGTAGGAAGGATCATAGGAAAATTAGCAGGCGCTTTTGCTGGCTCCAGTATTACAGGAATGGGAAAAAATGTCCGAAAATATCTTGGACTTGGTCTCTTGTCTCAGGCCGGTGTTGCAATTGGACTGGCAATGATTGTAAAAAATGAGTTTCAGGGATTGGGACCGGAAATCAACGAAGCAGGTATGACAATGGGAGATCACATCGGGAATGTTGTTTTTACTACCATTACGGCAACCTCTGTAATTTTTGAAATTATTGGTCCCATTGCCGTAAAGTATGCTCTGAGAAAATCGGGTGAGACCAATAAATAATGCCAGGAGGAGCCTATTCAAGAACCCCTCTAAAACGCAGAAACAAATCCAACGCTTGCCCTACCGTAATTGTCGTTGCCAAAAATACGCGTATATTCTGTCACCAGTCTGACATTGCGTCTTAGCAGGTACCCGGCATGCAGGGTGGCCGACATATAATCCAACCCGTCGATATCCGATTCCACCCAGTTCCCGAGACCAGTCAGGTACCAGTTGCTCCGGTCGCCCATGGGAGCATAGATAATCTCAGCAAAGCCTCCGTGTGTGAGTACATTATCTACCGAAGTCATGGGGTCAGTATAAAGCATTGTTTGTGAGTCGGTTCTACGTAGATACTGCATGTTCACGATCAGTTTTTCGCTTAGGTTGAGGGCCAGGTCGGGACCGTACATTGTGACAGCATTGTCCGGCGGACCGATGGCATCCGAAAGCACCTCTTTTCCCATGTAGCCAAAAAAACCGATACTCAGAAAATCGCCGATGCTCTGGTTCAGCTTAACCATGTAGCTTTTATATTTATCACGGTCGAAGATATGCCCTTCACCTGCTTGCGGGATGCCATTCCCATTCAATACTTCAGCGATAATATCGGTGCCGGTGGGCAGCCCATACTCAAGCAGAATCCCCCGGTCATACTTTAGTCCGATGGAGGAATTTCCCGGGTATACGGTATAGATTTTATAATCTTCAAGTGTTAACCTGAGTTCCCGTTTGAAAAGCGGGTCAGATGCCTGAAACTGTCCGAGGTAGAGGTTGACCCCTGTTCCCAGTAGATCGGAGAACATCAGAAACGCGTCTTCTATTCCAGCTACTTCTCCTCGCTCATTCATATAGAAGTAGAAGTAATAGGAGAGTTTTTCTGAAAGTTCGCCTCCTGACATCAGTTTGAGTGCATATGGCATTCCAAAATCCGGAGTGCCATTGTTTTCATTGTTGTAGGTGATATGTCCGTCGAGCCGCACAGCGATGGGAAAATCGCGAATCAACGACAGCTTATCATCCCCGACAGGGACAAAGTACCTGGGCGCATCGTACTCTGTCATCCGGAACCCAGCTCCGGCGAAATCATCACCGAAGGCTTTTAGTCTTGGAGTGGCAGGGGAGTGGCAGACCTGACAGCTGATCTGGTATTTACGTGCGAATGAAGGGATGGCATTCAGCTCATCCAATAAGGGTCCTGCTATGATGGCAAGGATGAGTGAAAGACGGAGGGTAAATGTTTTACTTTTCATATGACAGGGTTTAAAAATTTCTATTTACTTATGCATTGTTCTGTTATTTGCTGAACGCTAAATGCTCGAGGTCAGTTCTATTAATTTAAGTCGCTTTATCTTACGGCAATATATTCAGACTGGTAAAATGCTCATTGACCACCATGATCTCTGACTCCTCTTCAGGGACATTCAGGAAGTCGGCCACAGGTTTTACCAGCAGCTGGTAATTGAGCACCGCCTTCACCTTCATCTCACCGGGTGCAGTCTCAAAGGGGAGATTGAACGTGTATGTTTCGATTTTGGTTTCCCGTGGACCGATCCGGTAATCTGTTCCGAGGGAGTCTGTGTTCCACTGCATGATGGTCATCCTGCCTTCCGGGTCAAAATAGGGCATCCGGAAGATCCGGTTCCCATGCGGAATTCCATCGCGCTGCACACCTTCAAAATCTTCAATATCGAGGGGCACTCCCATATCCTGGTATGCCAGGTAATCGCCTGCGATGGTGTATTCTTCTCCTTCAAACCCTTTTTCATCAACCGGAAGGATATAGGTGTTGCCCTTTGCGTCGGTGGCCTCCACTTGCAACCAGAGAATGCGGTCCTCCACCGATCCGGTGGGGAATTTGTGTCCCGTTTTCTGATTGAATAGTGCCACTGTAAAGACCACGACTCCCCCGGGTTCAGTATCTCGGATATCGGGTTGGATCCTGAGTTCCACAGTTCCCCTTACCTTTCCCGGGTCATGGGCCCCGTGAAAAAGGTGCAGGCGGGCATCGGAATAGGTTTTTCCCATCATAGCGGTTTGAAATGGAGCAGCAGGCATGTGGCAATCCTGACAACGGACCCCTTCCTCCGCATACGGTCCCTCTTTCCATTCCAGTTGGGTGCTTTTCACCCACACTCCAGATGGACTTTTTTCGTTGTGACAGGTGCCACAGAGTTCGGTGGTTTTGAAGAATTCATTCTTTGCTATGCGGTGGGCCGGGGAGTCGTTCCCCTCTCCGCGTGCGCTCTGCTTGGTAGTACTTGGTCCCGTGATATGGCTGAAGTTATAGGGAGGATCAGTGGAAGATCCCTGTATCAGGTGACAAACTTCACATGATACCGATTCGTTGGCCATGGTGTTTTCCTCCGGTCGTGCCGGTGGCAGTTCACCTGCCATAAAAGCCATCGGGGTGTGGCACCCGTTACAGCCGTCTACAACATCCTTCAGTTCGGGCACCTTTTCTGCATGGGCCACAGCCAGGTCGAAGTACTCGATCTCGTCCCAATGGTGGGTGTAGGCCTGCGACATCATCGATTGTGACCACTGCTCATAGAGGGCAGGATGACAGGTTCGGCACTTTTTTGCAGACTCAAAGTCCTTGTAGGTGTATTTTCCTTTCAGATCTTCCATAACCCCTTCCAGAATCAAGGTGGAAGCCATAAGGAAGATAGCAGTTGCCGGTATCAGTATCCATATGGTCCGGCGTTTGGATTTTTTAAGCATACCCTTTAAAAGTTTTATCTAATGTACAAAACATTTGTTTTTAGAGGTCTGCTGTGGAGCATTGTTTTCGAAATATAGACTGATTCTAAAGAGTATACACGGAAAAATTGACAAAAAAATTTGTGCTGTAGGCATCCTTGATAAAGTGGTTGTGCTCGTTGCGCCCCGGGGTATTGTTTTTAAAAACTTTTTGATTAAAGGCCAGAAAATCAAAAAAAAAACCTGTTAATTTGTTTGGTGTATTGGAAGAGGAAGTTACGTTTTCCGGATTATTCGGATCAATAATGAATCAGAAAACCCCTTCTTTTATAATAATTGCGCCATATTATGAATCCACAAAATAAGGAAACAACCAATGCGCCGGAAGAAAAAGTTGCGTTAAATGTTGTTACGATCAAAGCGTTGTGGTCCATCACCTACAACAGGGAGGGGAAGCCTGATTGGTCGCATATTTTCAAGTATTATCACAAGGATATCATTTTTCAGGATACCATACAGCGAATTGAGGGAATTGACAGTTTTATGGCCATGTGTAACCGGCTTACAAAGCGCACAAAGCAACTGCATATGGAAATTGTATCCATTGCTCAAAACGACAATGTTATTATGTTCGATTGGATCATGACCATGATGTTTAAGAAATATCCCAATACTCCCATTTATGGATCGACAAAATTGGTGTTAAGTGAAGATGGTTTAATTAAGGAGCAGCGGGATTATTACGATTTATGGGGCGATATTTTCAATAATATCCCGCGCTTTAACAAGATGTACCGTCGTTTTCTAATCAGGAAATTTGGTTAAAGGGATTGTATGCGAAAGAAAACGGTTCAGTATTATCGTCAATACAAATGGTCGAACATATTTGCCATGATCAGGAACAACCGTTCGGATCCTGAAATTTGCACTGAAGACTATTCCAAAAAGCTTGTGGTGATTACCGGGGCCACCTCCGGTATAGGTTACCATACGGCCCGCAAGTACGCTGCTCATGGGGCAAACCTATTGTGCATTAATCGAAACCTTGAGAAATCTGAAGGACTCCGCCGTGAAATAGAAAATGATTTTGGTGTTGTTTGCGATTTTAGAATCGCAGATCTAAGTATATTGGATGATGTTTTTCGGGTTTCGAAGGAATTGTCGCAGCTAACCACACCTATTGAGGTGCTGATTCACAATGCAGGTGTCTATCTGACTAAAAAGGAGGTAACGCCCGATGGTTTTGAAAAGGTTTTTATGGTGCACTACCTCTCCTCTTTCATCATGAATTATATGTTAATGGACAAACTGAAAAAGCAGGAGAAAGCCAGGATTATTATGGTTGGTTCTGAGGGGCATCGTTTTGCAGTTTGGGGTTTGCGACTTGATGATTTGAATTGGGAAAAGCGAAGATACGCGGGATTGAAAAGTTATGGGTCAGCCAAAACAGCTCAGCTTTTATCCATGATTGTATTTAGCGAATACTTCAAAGGGACCGGAGTAACGATAAATTCCATGCATCCCGGGGCGGTAAAAACCGAAACTGGTCAGGAGAATGGAGCGACCTACCGCTGGTTTAAACGGACGTTTTTTGATAAGTTACTGAAAACGCCTGAGGTTTCAGCTGAAGCACTATATTATCTCGGGGTTTCAAAAAAAGTGGAGGGTGTAAGTGGAAAATTTTTTAATTTAACCACTGAAGAGGAACCTGCGCCGCCTGCCATGGATCGGGAAGTTGCCTATGAACTTTGGGATCAAACGCTAAGATTATTGAAGATGAAGAATATGCTTAACGAAGAGAAATGAACTGCTTAACGAAGATGAACGCATTGTTTAATTGGTATTATTGTGACGAGACAAGATGAATGAGAACAGGTACGATACGGTTGTTGTTGGCGGAGGGATTGCTGGTCTGACCGCCGCAGTGTATTTGGCGCGTGAGGGACAAAGGGTACTCCTTATAGAAAAAAACAGGGAGCTTGGAGGACTGGTAAACTCTTTTACTCACAATGGTTTTCATTTTGATGCAGGGGTAAGGGCACTGGAAGATGCGGGGATTATTTTTCCGATGCTGAAGGATTTGGACATTGACCTGGAGGTGGTAAAAAGTCCGGTTTCCCTGGGCATTGAGAATGAAATTGTCCATGTTGATAATCTGGATAGTGTATCAAGGTACCAGGATATGCTAAAGAGAATTTATCCCGATAATGATAAGGACATTGACAGGTTGATAAGGACCATACGGAAAATCATGAAACATATGGAGGTGCTTTATGGTATCGAGAATCCTGTTTTTAAAGACCTGAAAAAAGATACATCCTTCATTTTTAAAGTGCTTCTTCCCTGGCTGCCCCGGTTTATTTTTACTGTTGGTAAGATCAACCGCATGAAGATACCGGTTGAGGAATTTCTGAAAACCATCATTAAAAACCGATCACTCAGGGATATCATTCACCAACATTTTTTTAATAATACACCAACATTCTTTGCATTGAGCTACTTTTCACTCTACCTCGATTATTTCTATCCCAGGGGTGGTGTGGGCAAGCTATCCGAGGCTTTGGAAAGAAAAATAATAGAATTTGGAGGAGAAATCAGGTCAGAAACTAAAATCACCCGGGTAATTCCTGGTAGCTGCATTGTGAAGGACGATCAGAATACCAGTTATCATTATAAAAACCTGGTTTGGGCTGCGGATTTGAAAACCCTCTACAAAATGACCGAGACAGAAAATTTACCTGCAAAAATCAAAGCAGAATTTGGTGAGGTTAAGTTAAAGATGATGAAGAGCAGGGGAGGAGAGTCTGTATTTACACTCTTTCTTGAAGTTGATGAGCCCATTGAAAGTTTTGGTAAGATTTCAAACGGCCACTTTTTTTATACGCCATCAAAGCAAGGGCTGGGAGAAATACATGGCAAAGAGCTAAACGAATTGCTCAATAGTTTCAGTAATGTTAGCAAGGAGCAGGTTTTGGCCTGGCTGGATCAATTCACAGCGCTAAATACCTATGAAATATCTGTTCCCGGCCTGAAAGATGCGGATTTGGTTCCTCTCGGAAAAACTGGTCTAATTGTCAGTTTCCTTGCAGAATATGATCTCTTTGTGTTGATCAGGGAAGCAGGGTGGCTCGATGATTTTATTCTGGAACTTGAGAACCGTGTATTGGGCGTATTATCTGATTCAATTTACCCCATGTTAAAAGATAAAGTCATTAATCGTTTCTCTTTTTCACCCTTAAGCATCAAGAACAGGGTTGGTAGTTCAGAGGGGGCCATCACAGGATGGGCTTTTCGAACCCATATGCCGGTGATCAATAAAATTCAGATTGCAGATCGCTCAGTCATTACTCCGTTACCCTCTATTTACCAGGCAGGACAATGGGCTTACAGTCCTGCAGGGGTTCCAATGTCAATTCTAACAGGAAAATTAGCTGCCAACAAGGTTATTAAGGGATAAAGCGTTCTTACGGCACCTCTTGTGTTAGCTGATGAGAAAGCACATAAAACAGAAAAATTCCGGATTCAGATCAAATCCGGAATTTCTCTACTAATTTACTAACCCTAAACTACTATGAAAGAACGTCTACTACATATTATCGTATTATGTGATTAAATCAAG
>CAYSMO010000123.1:0-8164 GCA_964432125.1 uncultured Bacteroidaceae bacterium
CGGTCTCACCGGTGCGTCCGTTCAGTGCCAACATGCGTCCGCCACGACCGGTATCATATTGCACGATCAGCTTGTTGTTCCAGATCATCAATGAGGATGAGTGTCCGTAATGGTTCTGCGGCACCCCGAGGTTGCGGGCCCATACGCGGTTGCCCTCCATGTCGAAGGCAATCACATCACCGGTACCGTATATGGCATATGCCCTGTAACCGTCTACTGCCATGGTGGGAGCCGACAGGCCGGTGTCTTCCGTTACCTTAGGCATCACAGAGGGTGAGCCCGGGATGTTATCGGCCGACTTTTCCCAGAGCAGCTGACCGGTATGCCGGTTGAAGCAGCTCACGATACGGGCGCTGTTGTCGGCACCGGCCAGGAACAGTTTGTCGCCCCATATTACCGGCGAGTTGTAACCGTGCTTTGACAGTGCCACCTTCCAGATTACGTTGGTGCCTGCTCCACCATCCCATTCCACCGGTATATTTTTATGGTATGCGATCCCCAACCCCCATGGACCGCGAAAAGTATTGTGGTGCTTTTTGATCTCTGCGAGTCCGTATGGCTTCTCCGCAGCTTTTACAGCTTGCTCCGGTTCAGTCTGCCCGTCACTTTCCGTCCCCTCTGCTCCGGCAGTGCGACTGGAAGCCCCGGCTTCTGTGCCGGCGCCAGCATCCTGCGATCCTGCCCCGCCCGACTCCCGTCCGCTCCCGGGTGCCTGACCATTGTCCGCTACCTGTTGCCTGATCGTTGCCTGATCGCTCCCCGTTGCCACATCGTTCCCCGCTGCCTGTCCATCTTCCGCCTGTCTGCCTTCCACCTGCCCGGCCACATCGCCTTCAACAGTTCCCTTTCCGCCTGGAGATACGGTTCCATCGGTGATTTCAATGACCTGGATCCCGTCATCGACACCGGCTACACCAGTCAAAGCAACCTCATCAGGAAAATAGTTACCAATGTAATTGTTGCTAAAAAATGCAGCGACAAATGCCAAACCGAAAACCACCACCCCTGTTACCAACAGCCACTTCCAGGCAGCTTTCCTGGCTTGCAGAAATGACTCCCCTTCCGGATCGGGCCGACCGATGGCATGTTGGATGTCAGTGAAAATTTTCAGGGAAATTGCAAAAATAATACCCCCGAACAGCAGCAGGAAAACGCCGGTTTTCACCTGCCAGGTCGAGGTGAAATAGGCCTTACGCACCAGCAGGTCAAAATCGCGGATCTCCTCCATGAGCTGTTCGTTGTTCGGATTCTCTTTCAGCTGCTCGACCAAAGCGTTCAGGGTAGCGCTCTCCAGCGGTTCATATTTTTTTAGCTGAACGAAATTGATCAGCAGCAACGCAGCGACCAGCAGGGTAAAGATCCCTGATATCTGCATTCCCTGTTTCGCAAGTTTTAATTTTTCTTCCCTGGTCATACAAAAAATCATTAATTAAATATCGTTTAAACTACAAGTGAGTTATTCATCTTCCTTCGTCGGCTGCATGAGCTTCACTTCGTTCCGGTTGGTGCCTCATACCCTAAAATTTTTTATCTACCGGACAGTAGTCCATGCATCTGCCACAGCTGAAGCAGTCGCCTTTGTGGGGTTCGTAATCGGTTCGTTTTCTCAAAATAAACTGGTTCATGACCATGATGCCGAGCACCAGTCCGAGGTACCCACCCAGGAACCATCCACCCTTTTTAAATTTCATTCTAATAACGGAAGCCTTCTCCACCAGCTGGTCCATCGACTCACCCGATTCGAGAAACGCCTGGATATCGAGGTTCTCTTCATCCGCTTTCAGCTCAGGATGTTTGATAAGCAGTTCCGACAGATAGACATCCGGATGGGCCTTTGAAAGCAGCACATGCGCACTCGAAACCGCATAGCCGCCCAGGAAGACCCATACCGGCACCAGCAGTCCGAAAATCGCATACTGTCGCAGGAACTTTCTGACTGTGGATTCGGTCCGCACCTTCTCATCGGAGGGGGACTCAATAGCATCGAACGGACAGGCGTTGGAACACAGTTTACAGTTGATGCACTCCGCCGGGGTGATGGTCACGTGCTTTTTTGAGAAACGTGACATCCACCCAAGGAACACAGCATAAGGGCAGAACACCCTGCAGTAGGGGCGCGCAAAGAACATCCCCACCAGTAGAAGAGCGATCCCCAGGATAATCATCGTATAGGGGCCGTCCATCCGGAAGATTCCGACAAAGGGGTCGTACCGGCAGATAATAAAATCGGTTCCGGTGGCAGCGAACAGCACCGCCAGTCCGAGGTAGATATGCGGGATGAACGACAGGGTTTTCCGCACCCAGCTCGAGACCGAAATGGGTTGAATGATCACCAGGTCCTGGATGGCGCCCAGCGGACAGGCGCCTGCACAGAAGGTGCGTCCGTAGAAGAGGGCAAAGATCAGGGGCAGCAGGAAAAACAGCAGCACCGTAATCGATATTTTATACGCGGGATCGAAGATGGCGAGGGTGACGTTCTGCACGGAGCCAATCGGACAGATGCAACCGTTTCGGTAGAAACCGAAATAGAGCAGGGTAAAAACAGTGGTCCAGAGCACCCCTCTCCGGGAACGCTTTTTCAGGATAAACCAGGTAACCAGGGAGAGCACCGCAAGCAGCACCAGCACATCGAAGTACTCCATCACGGCGCCACGCGGCTCGGGCGTGGTCACATCCGGCTGCTCATAACCGGTCTCAAACTCCGGTTTCGGGAAACGCTGCTGGGCATTGAGTGCGATGAAGGTAAAGATCATCAGCAGAAACAGTCCCGTTTTAAAATTAATTTTGATCATACCTCCTGCTCCCCTCCTTCATTTGGTCCGAAATCGCCTTTGATGATATATGGCTTACTGGCCGGAACGCGGCTGATCGCATCCGACGGACAGACCCGTGCAATAGCGCACTCGTTGCAGTTTACACAGATGTTGTGCCTGATCTGAAGATGGAAAGAGCCATTTCCAAACGAACTACACCCTTTCACACACTTGCCACAACCAAAACAGAGCTCCTCGTCGATGATATATTCAAAATAGGGCTCCTCAATAAACCGGCGTTCTATGGCTGCCGCCGGACAAAGCTGTTTCTCGGCCCCGGTCTGCAGGTCCGTCACCCCGGGCTTAAAATAACCACCACACAGGTCGCAATACCCGCACAGGTCATACGCGTGAACGCATTTCACTGCTGAAGGCGCAAGAACACAGTCGGTGGCACATCGACCGCACTGGGTGCACTTGAAGGGATCGATCTGCCAGACATATTTCTCCTTGCCGGTGTTGATCGCGGCTAGTGTACCTACACCTGCAAGCGATAATCCAAGTGTGAGCCGTGCGCTCTTGTTGATAAAAGAACGCCTGTCGTATGCCTTGCCCTTTTCCTTATTCTTATCCTTTTTCATCTGATTTTTTTAAATGTATAGTCGGTCAGATGTAGCTCTCCATAACTAATTATCAAATATTCCTGACATAAACTCGAAATAATCATGATCGTTTATCAATAATACCATGACTCGGATCATTCTCTTTCTCCTTCTCTTTTATGGCTTCAGGAAGTGCACAGCTAGTCAGCTTGCTGCAACCACTGCAGGCCAGGTTGGTCGGACAACCACCCGACACTGTAAGCTTCTTCTGTGTCCAGAACAGCCCTACCATCGCCGCCATTCCTGTCAGGATGGTGGTCCTGCCCGCCATCTGTAAAAAATCTTTTCTGGTCATATCTGTCACAATTTTTTCTCAAAGACCCGTATCATACTTTTATCGAAATCGAGGGCATAGATCACATCATTCTCATCCACGGCCACCTCCGGTGCTTTTCCATCCTCGACAAATTTCTCCGGAGCCGCAACAACACCCTGTAGTTCGCCCGAACTATCGTAAACCTTGATCCGCACCAGCCCCTTTTCGCTGGTTACAAAAGAGCCATCGGAGAGAACAGCAAGTTCAGCAGGGTTACAGCATCCTGCAAAACCTTCGATCGTCATCGACCCCTTCTGCCAAAAACCTCGCATCCTTCCATCATTGGAGTAATTCTCGATGGCATGCTTCCCGGTGTTCACCACCCACAGCTCATCGTAGCTGTTCACCACCAGGTCGAAGCAGGCGCTTGGAATGATAAACCCGTGACCGGCAGCGCTTTCCGACTTCCCCTTGAATTCCCCCAGCAACTCTCCGTCGAAACTGTAGCGCAACACCCTCCGGTTCCCGGCGTCGGCCACATAGAGCATCTGGTCATTGGCCGCCAGTGAAGTGAATACGCAATTCTCTCCCGGCACCTCCCACGCTGCGATCAGCACACCTTCCTTCGAATATTTTTTCACATGGTCACCGAAACCGATAAAAACAGCTTCGTCTGTAACATGAATGCAGGTACCGGTTGCATCGATGGCGGTTTTCATCAGCTGCACCCCTTCAGTTGTTACCGCCTGCAGCACCTCATCGCCTGTCAGCCAGATCACCCCATCCCCGATATCCATGCCTTCAGCCTTATATCCCCGCACCGGAAAATTTTTTGTCTCCCGGTAGGTGATCAGTGACGAATCGACCGCCCTATATTCATCCACATTGTATTCATAGGGATTGTTCCCAAGCTTGTCGGGCTGCTGCGAAACGTAATCGGCAACGATAACTCCGATAATGACGACCATTAAGAGTGCAATTAGTATGGACAGACCCCGTTTTTTCATCGCTTCCCAATTAATTTCTGTTTTTTGCTATATCAATGCATACCACGGTCTCTGAATCGCGCAGCACCATATACCCGCTGGCCAGTGCCAGTGGCGCCCAGGCATCTGCTCCATCCTCTATCACCCTGTAACTGTCGAGTTCAATATATTCCGTCACCGATGGTCTGGTGATGGTTAGTGTGCCGTCGTCGCTCAGAATAAAGAGTTTGTTGTCGGCAATCATATAGGGTCCCAGTCCGAACCGCACTGTTTGTCCGCTCGACCATACCACCTCTGTAAAATCGTCGGGGTGAACGCAGATCAGCTGGTTTCTGAGCGGACCGGCATCTTTGGGAAGTATTCCCAGCAGGTGACCTTCGTAGACCACCGGTGTCTGCTGTTCGGAGGCCAGTCCTTCGCGCGGACTATATTCCTGCAGTACTGCTGTTTCGAATCGATCGCCTGACTTATTCAATTGCAGCACCATACTTCCTGCGCCATATCCGGCTGAGAGAAATATCTTTCCATCGGGCAGTCCGACAGGTGCAGGAGCAACTACATTGTGCCTCCACTCCGGTGCCGTCCAGAGGAGCGTTCCGGCATCCCTGCCTTCAGCCCTGACCCCGATGGCTGCCCCGATGGCACTGTACAGGTACATTTTTACGCCACCATATTCATAGGGCATGATGGATGAGTGTGACATGCCCCACTCCCCTTCATTGGGGGTCTCCCAAACAATTTCTCCTGATTCGCAGTCGATCGCCACCATAACGCTCTCCCCGCCGGTGGCGATAATCGCCAAACCGTTGTCGACCAGCGGACACTGACCTGTATACCACAATGGTACCTCGGAGGCATATTCCTTTTCGATATTCAGTCCCCACCTGAATTCACCATCTTCCCGGTCGACACACATCACATGTCCGCGGGGACCGATGGTTACAATGTAATCTTCAGTAACCGCAGGGACGGTGCGCGACATCCCATGGTTCCTTTTGATGACGACCTTGTACCACCTGCGCCATATTTCCGTGCCTGTTACCAGGTCGAAACAGCGGAGCATATCTGCGCGAAGCTCCTCATCGTAATCGAGCATGTAGACCTTCCCTTCGTAGATGGCGGCTCCGGCATGACCTTCGCCGAGGTGGTGCGACCAGAGGATTTCGGGGCCCTCTTCGGGAAATTCATCGATCAGAGGAACATTGGAGCGGCTGATGTTGTCAAAGTGTTCACCGCGGAACCTGGGCCAGGTCTCTTTCAGCTCATTTTCAGTCAGGCGGTTGGGTCTGTTATTAAACTCTTCATAGAACTCACCAATATTGATATCGAGATTTACCGCGACACCCTCACCCCTCTTGTCCATGCCGGGTACACTTTCCACCAGGTCCTTCACGGGATCCTTCGTGATCCACCAGGCGATGGAGAGGATACCGGCGATTACCAGCAGGTAAGGTATCAATATGTGTGGTTGCAGTTTCATTTTTCCCTTATATCATACACCAGCAGCACATCATGGTGCCTTAAAAAGAGTTTTCCGTCGAAGATGGAGGGGTGTGCCCATCGGGGTCCGCGACCGTCATCAACTGTAAATGACCCTTTCACAATGAAACCTTCCGGGTTTGGCTCCACCAGTCCCACATTTCCAAATTTCTCATCGAAGACATACAACATTCCGTCGGCATAGATAATGGACCCTTTATTGTGCCACTCCTCTTCGTACATCACCTCGCCAGATTCCCAATTGAGGCAGACCCAGTTACCCTTGCCATTGCTGATCCAGTTGGCTCCATAGAGAAACCCATCGACCAGTACCAGTCCACCATGGTGGTTATCGAGCACATCACTGGTCCACTTCAGTCCAACTGACCGCCCATCATCAGAAAGGGTGAGCATCAGAGCCAGGTCGTTGTAGCCACTTGCAAAGAAGAATTCACCATCGTGGTAGATTGGAGTATTGGTGCTGTTTCGTTTGTTTTTGTCTGTCAGATCTGTAACATGATCAAACTTCCAGAATATCTCTCCTGTTGCAGGATCGACACCAACCAGGTGATTGGAGGTGGATGCAATGATTAGTTGCATACCGTAGTGTTCAATGAGCAGAGGTGATACATATGATCTGACATCACCAGTAGGTTCGGATTCCCAAATGACAGATCCGTCGTTTTTATCGAGAGCCACCAGCGTGGTTTTTTCACCGACGGGAGAAGATATTACAGCATCTTCTGTAAGGACGACCGACTCGGCCATTCCCCACCTGTGAAACTCTCCGCCAAACTCATCGTGTGTGTTTCTGGCCCAGATCACATCGCCTGTTTTGGCATCGATACAATTGACCGTCCCCATTGTTGCGGTGATATAGATCCTTCCATCCTCTATGGCCGGAGTATTTCGTGTTTCCTGGAACGACTGCATCCATGCTTTTCCAACAACGGTCTCCCATAACACTGTTCCATCCATGGTAAGGGCCGTGATCACCTCCAGGGTATCGCGTCGGCCGGTGACATAGATAATATCGTCATAATAAACCGGCGTGGAATAACCTCCGCCCATTCCCTCCTTCTTCAGCAGCAGTTCCGGTCCGCTTTCAGGCCACTCATTAAGCAGACCAGTATCCGGGTATTTACCGTCGCGGTTCGGACCACGCCATTGAACCTCCTGGGCTGCTAATGGCATAATCAATAAAAGAGAAAGTAAAAATATTAACAACCCGGTTCTCTCAATCATACACTATGCTTTTAAATTGTAAACCAGTAATACTTCACCGTGACGGACATACAATCTACCATCGAATATAGCTGGTCGTGCCCAAAATGGACCGCGTCCACCCTCTATTTTAAAAGAACTCACAATTTCCATTTCGTTATCATCTGCCTTTACAAGTGCCATATTTCCTTTCTTCTCATCGAGCAGATAGAGCATGTTATCGGCAGCGATAACCGGACCTTTGTTTACCCATTCAGTTACCCACATGATCTCCCCGGTTTCCCAGCGCATGCAGACCCATTTACCGAAATTGCGTGTCAGGAAATTCGAACCATAGACAAAATCTCCTATGTGCACAAGTCCATGATTCTGGTTGTCGAGAGTAACATTGGTGTATTTCTCTGTGACAGATCTCCCGTCGGCTGCTACCTCGAGCATTACAGATGGTACATCCCATCCGTTCGATATAAAAATCTCGTCGGAATGGAAGATTGGTGAGTTGGCTAAAATAGTTATATTCTCACCCTTCTCATTGATTTTATGGTAGTGATAGGTCCAAAGAATCTCTCCATTCTCCGGGTCAACTCCCATCACGTGTGTCCGGTTCACCGCCACAATAAACCGAAGTCCCATGGTATCATTTTCAAACAACACAGGAGAGCCATTACCCCTTTCTGTAACCAATGGTTCAGAGAGCCACACTGGCTCGCCGGTCATTTTATCGAGTGCTACCACCGTAGTTTTATCACCACATGGAGTTACGATCACTTTATCGTCGACCATGAGCAGGGATTCTGATACACC
>CAYSMO010000124.1:0-8140 GCA_964432125.1 uncultured Bacteroidaceae bacterium
CGGCACGATTCTCTCGGACTTTGCGCCCACGGGCGATTGGGGTGCGATGGGCTGGGAGCATGCCGAGATCGTCGAGCTGGCGCAGGCGCTGGCGCGCGGCCGAGGAGGCGCGGCCGAGCGGGCGCAAAAAGCGTATGCTTCTTCCCTTGTTCCTGTTCATTGGAATGGGGATTGTCGATTCTCTTGTGAAATATGCCCAGCATGCCTTTGTGAGAAATGAGAACACAGCACTCTTCAGTGCGGTGCTTTTCTCCATGGCTTTCATAACAGGAATCATTATATTGCCATTTAGAAAAGAGGGAATTATTGAATTCAGGAAGGGACAGATCTGGTTTTGGGGAATTCTGCTTGGTGTTGTTAATTTTGGATCAATCTTTATGGTGGTAAATGCATTGAATTATGTCAATACAGAAGGAATCCAAATGGATGGTTCCATTGTTTTCGGCGCAAATAATATTGGCATAGTGAGTTTAAGTGTACTGGCAGGTCTTCTGATATTCAAAGAGAAACTGCGAACCATTAATTGGGTTGGCATTGTTGTCTCAGGACTTGCTATCATCCTTTTCACGATGGCCTGAAATGAAAGCATCCTACAGGACCATATCAGAACCTTCAGATGGGAGTTTTAAGGACCGGGGAAGCAGGTTCCTATCCTTCGCATATCCCGTTCAACATGAATCTGAGGTTAAAGAGATCCTTGAGCAACTCAGAAAGGAGTACCATGACGCCCGTCATCATTGTTACGCGTACCGGATTGGCATCGATCCGGTACTTGTCAGGGCAAATGACGATGGAGAACCATCCAGCAGTGCCGGCAAACCGATCCTCAACCAGATTGAGAAATATGACCTGATCAATACACTGGTAGTGGTGGTTCGGTATTTCGGTGGAAAATTGCTCGGGGTTGGAGGGCTGATCAATGCATACAGAACAGCTACCATGAGTGCGATCGAAAACAGCCATATTGTACGAAAAAAAATCAAACACCTGTACCGTTTAACTTTCGAATATCCTCAAATGAATGATGTCATGACAATCATAAAAGAGAACCAGGTAAAGACATATGATCAGGAATTTGAGGTTTCCTGTTCCATGAATATATCAATAGAGCTGGCCAGGGAACAGTTTATACTGTCAAAGCTGAATTCAATTGATCATTGCTCCTTTACCAGATTAGCAGACAAATAATTATCAATTTGTTATCAACATCGTAGAATTAAAGGTTTCTCCTTCTTATATTTGTAATAGCATCTATGAACCCCTTATCATTGGAAATAGATATTTGGCTTCGCCGAGCTAAAGGTTCAGCGGTGCAAAGACAAAAGGACATGTAGTAAATTGTACGGCAGCGAACTGTTCGATGATGAGGGCTCGCCGAACCTCCTTTAAAAAATAAGTATGAGGTGAGGCAACAGGTCACTTGTCGTTAGAATGATATTTAAATTATTTTATATCAATAAGTTAAATAAAGAATCAATACAAATGAAAAACAAGAGCTTAGTATCCATAAATGATTTTTCGAAAGAGGAAATTGTCAGAATTCTGGATCTGGCAGTCGAGTTTGAAGAAAATCCGGTTCAGGATATCCTGAAGGATTATGTGATTGCCACCCTCTTTTTCGAACCCTCCACGAGAACGAGGCTGAGCTTTGAGACAGCCATCAGCCGGCTTGGCGGAAAGACTGTTGGATTCTCCGACTCCACCTCAACGAGCACTTCCAAAGGTGAAACACTTAAAGATTCGATAAGGATCGTCAGCAGTTACAGTGACCTTGTTGTCATGCGACACCCCCTGGAAGGAGCTGCCAGACTTGCCAGTGAGTATGCGTCCGTACCTATCATAAATGCCGGAGATGGCGCGAATCAGCATCCGACCCAAACATTGCTGGATATGTATTCCATCAGAAAGACCCAGGGAACACTCGAAAACCTGAATTTATTTCTTGTTGGTGATCTGAAATATGGACGTACAGTACATTCTTTGCTTATGGCCATGTCTGAGTTCAATACCACGTTCTATTTCATAGCACCCGATGAGCTTAAAATGCCGGAAGAGTATAAACTACACCTTGAGAAAAAAGGGTTAACCTACTTCGAAAGCAAAGATTTCAACAAGTACATCAAGGAGGCTGATATTATTTATATGACACGTGTACAGCAAGAAAGATTTACCGATCCGATAGATTATGAAAGGGTAAAAAATGTCTATATCCTGCAACGATCCATGCTTGAAGGAACCAGGGAGAACCTGAAGGTTCTTCATCCCCTTCCAAGAGTCAATGAAATTGCTTTGGATGTAGATGAGGCTCCACAGGCATATTATTTTCAGCAGGCATTAAATGGCGTATATACCAGGCAGGCCACCATCTCCTCCATTTTAGGAATTAAATAACATTTACAATGAAAGACAAACAACTCGTCGTAACTGCCATCAAGGACGGAACGGTAATTGATCATATCGGATCGGAAAACCTTTTTAAGGTCATTACGATCCTCGGACTTGATAAGCTGGATAAACTGATGACTTTTGGCAATAACCTTGACAGTAAAAAACTTGGTAAAAAGGGAATTATCAAGTTGTCGGAGGTATTCTTCGATACTGGTGACATCAATAAAATCGCTCTCGTTGCGCCCTCAGCTAAGCTCAACATCATACGCGACTATGAGGTAGTTGAGAAGATGAAGGTCGAAATTCCTGATACCGTTAAAGGAATCATTAAATGTGTCAATCCGAAATGTATCACCAATAATGAAACCGTAACCACAAAATTCTCCGTGATCTCAAAAGACAATGTAAAGCTTAAATGTCACTATTGCGAAAAGATTACTTCGCATGAAAACCTAGCCATGATCTAAGAAGTGTTTTTCTATAAAGTCCAATAACTGTGTTACTTGTTATTGAACTTTGACTTCGTCGAGCTCGCAAGCTCGGTTCTAGTTCAAACACCTGACTCTATTGACGGACTCTGAGCAGCTATCTGACCCTGTCATATGCTTTAACCATCAGTTCGTCTTTCCGGATTCCCTTAAAGGCCAGAATCAGCAGGACCAGCATAATAGGTGGTATAATCACCCGCCATTGAAATACAAATTCTTCTCCACCGAAATTGTGCATTACAAACAATACGTAATAAAATGCAACTCCGATCAACCCAAGGTTAAAGAACATCAGAAACAGTGTAAGCCGCATCTGCCGGGGTCTTTTCATATAGGATAAGATCGTATAGAAAGAGATTACTATGGAGATAGAGATCATCACAGTAAGTGGCCAGGTTGAAACATCCTGCTTCTCTCCGGAGAGATTAAAAACCCCTGAATGCTTCAGAAAGTACCCCCCGTCTTCCACGCTGATAAATGCCAGCGGTCCGGTAAAGAGCAAGATCGAAAGGATAAAAACCACAAACAGGTACAATGATTGTTTGCGCTGTAACATCTTTAAGCGATCCGTTTAGTTATTACCCAGAATCAATGGCATTCCGTCATCACCACTACCGATAACAACAACCTTGGCATTTTGCGAATTGGCCAGTTCCAGGGTGGCGTCAATCCCCTTTTGCTTCAGGATCTCGTCTGTAAGGGATGCGCTGATCAACCTGTTGTAATCTGATATACCCTGAGCCTCGATCCGTTTACGGTCTGCTTCACTTCGCTCCCTGTCGAGCCTGAACTGATATGCCAGTGCCTCCTGCTGCTGTTGCAGTTTAGATTCGATCGCAGCCTTGATCTTATCAGGAAGGATGATCGATCGGATCAGCAGATCCTTCATATCAATATTTTTGGCAGCAAGCGCCTTCCGTGTAGCTTCAATAATCGACAGCTCCACCTCGCTACGTTTGGTTGAATAGATCTCTTCAGCCGAAAACCTTCCTGTGACAGCCCTGACGGATGAGCGCACATTGGGAATCACCATGACCGATACATAGTCAGCACCAATGTTTTCATGCAAGTGTCCAATTGATTCATGCATGGGATTAAAAATTACAGTGATATCAATATTTACTGATAGTCCCTCTTTGTCCAGAACATCCATCGTCTCTTCGCTTTTCTGCTCCCTCACATCATACTTAATCATATCGTTCCACGGGGCAATAATATGAAAACCAGGTGTAAAGATATTATCCTTGTCCAATCCGCCGGCAAACTTTTTAAAGATCACTGCCCGCTCACCAGGTTTGATAACATAGAACATCTGGCTACCGAAGATCAGGAGCAGCACCCCGATCACCGCAACTACTATAACTGATACTTGTGCTTTTTTGTTCATAATTGATTCTTTTTTAGTTGTCAAATAACATTAATTGCCAACAGCCTGTTTATTCGATTGTTTATAAACTGTTCGCATCAACTGCAAAATTACATTAATTTTGTCAGCAAACCATAGTAAAGATGGAAAAGCGGCCCATTCAAAACTCTGAACTGGTTCTGACACCGGGTTCCAGGATCTATCATTTGCACCTGAGGCCGGAGGAAATAGCTGAAACGGTATTTCTTGTTGGCGATCCCGGGCGCGTTGAGCTAATGTCATCTCTCTTTGATAAAGTCGATATACGTATTGAAAACCGCGAATTTGTAACGCATACAGGCAGATATAACAACAAACGCGTATCTGTTGTATCCACAGGCATTGGTACGGATAATATCGATATTGTGATCAACGAACTGGATGCGCTGGTCAACATAGATTTCAATACCAGGACCGTAAAAAAGAATCTAAAGAGTCTTGACCTGATCCGGATCGGCACAAGCGGTGCATTGCATGAAGAGATTGACCCGGGAAGCATAATTGTATCGGAGATCGCCGGGGGACTGGACAACCTGATGTATTTTTACAAAAGCATCAATGAGGTCACGGACCACCATCTGGAAGAAGAATTCAACAAGCATATGCAATGGAACAAGGATAACAGCAGTCCCTACTTTGTGCATGCCTCTGAAAAACTGATAAGGAAAGTAAGGGCTGAACGCTATTTTACCGGAATTACATTGTCAGCCCCCGGTTTCTATGCCCCCCAGGGCAGGTCCTTACGCATGGAGCTATTTGACAAAGCGTTTATTGATAAAGTGTGCAGTTTCCGATCCGGAAAGTACCGGGTAAATAATTTCGAAATGGAAGGATCGGCACTTTACGGGCTTTCCCATACCTTGGGTCACCATGCCCTCACGATCTGTATTGCTCTGGCCAACAGGGTTACGGGTAAATTCATGACTAATTATCAGTCTGTTGTTATGCAACTCCTTGAGAAAACGCTTGACTCTATACTGAGCGATGATTAGATGTAAAGAAGAGATAGGAATCCTTATATCGTTACTCGACGATCCTGATTCGTCGGTTTACATCCCTGTTATTGCGAGGCTAATAGAGCATGGGGAGCCAGCAATCAGAATGCTGGAACATACATGGGAATCGTCTGCGAATAGTTCCCTGCAGGAAAAAATAGAAACCACAATTTTGGAGATCCAGCAGAGAATATTGCTGAAGGATCTGAAGGATTGGACCGACTGCCGTGGAGATCAACTTATTTACGGCGCCTTCCTTATTGCCAGATCACAGTATCCCGATCTTCAGTTTTCGGCGATTGATAACCAGATCGAATTGCTCCGGTCGCAAATATGGCTTGAGATGAATGACAAGCTTACGGCCATGGAAAAAGTTCGGGTGATCAACCATTTTCTCTTCACGGTGCACAAATTCAACAGGTCCGTACGTGGGGTACAGTCACCACAGCTCTTTCTTGTAAACCATCTGCTCGACACACGCAAAGGACTCCCTGTAACCCTCGCGGTAATCTATGCAGAGGTTGCGGCGCGACTGGAACTACCCATCCGTTGCGTTGATCTTCCGCACAATTTCCTGCTTTGTTACCACGACCCCACTTATCTGGATGATCCAGACGGAATCCTGTTCTACATTAATCCATATAGTCAGGGCACTATACTGGGAAGAGAAGAGGTTGAACATTTTCTGCGGGATCAAAACATAGAAGTAAAGGGGGAATATATGCGCCCCTGCTCGAATATGGAAACCATAGAAAGAGTCGCCGAAGGATTGAGATTTGCCTTTTCTGCTTCGAGGATGGAAGAGAAGGCCGCTTTCCTGGATAGGCTTATCGAAATATTAAAAAAAGGAGGGTTGGATCAGATCTTGTAATAGGACCTGAACCATTGTATAAACTCCGCAATGCCTTTTTTTACTGGTGTTGCTGGCCGGTAGTCATAATCATCAACCAATGCATCAACATCGGCCCAGGTTTTCACTACATCGCCCGGTTGCATGGGCCGCATCAACTTCTTCGCTTCGGTTCCCGTGGCCAATTCGATCTCATGAATAAAATCCATCAACTTGACCGGTTGATTGTTACCAATATTATAGAGCTTATAAGGTGCCGATGAGCCGGAGGGATCCGGTTCTTCAGGATTCCAGTTCAAGTCTTTCTCCGGAGGCCGGTCGATCATTTTAGAGATGCCTCCAACAATATCATCTACATAGGTAAAATCGCGTTCCATCGCTCCATGGTTAAAGACCTCGATAGGCTTTCCCTTAAGTATGGCATCTGTAAATAGGAACAGCGCCATATCCGGCCTTCCCCATGGACCATACACTGTAAAAAAACGCAGTCCGATCGTTGGAATGCCAAACAGGTGACTGTAGGTATGCGCCATCAGCTCGTTGCTTTTTTTGCTGGCCGCGTATAGACTCACCGGATGATCCACGTTTGCACCTACAGAAAATGGAAGGCTGGCATTCAAGCCATACACACTACTGCTACTGGCATAAATAAGATTCCTGACCGGAAAGTACCTGCAGGCCTCCAGGATATTCAGAAAACCTGTAATGTTACTATCGATATATACCTCAGGATTGGTTAGGCTATACCGAACACCGGCCTGGGCGGCAAGGTTAATCACCACATCGAAATTCTCATTTTTAAAAAGCTGAAGAATCTGCTCCTTGTCTTCAAGTCGCAACTGGATAAAACGGCAATCAGGATATTTCGAACTTTGGATCAGCTTCCCGTATTGAATGTCTGACCGTTGTATCCCGGCATTTTTCAGCCGGTCATATTTAAGGTTTACGTCATAGTAATCGTTAATTGAATCGAGTCCGGTGACGCTGTATCCCAAGTCGATGAGCTTTAGAGACAGATGATATCCGATAAACCCTGCTGTCCCAGTAACCAATACTTTTTTCACGTGTATTAATTTTTTGATCCTCCCGGGATCGTTTCAGAATTTGAAGGTAAAAAAAAGATCCCACGAATTTGTTGCGGGATCTTTTTCAAGTCAGTTTAAAAATTACTTGGCGTAGTTTACGGCGCGGGTTTCACGTATTACCGTAATTTTTACCTGTCCCGGATAGGTCATTTCATCCTGGATCTTTTTAGCGATATCGTATGAAAGCTGTTCCGCATCCTTATCGGTCACCTTTTCACTTCCGACGATGACACGCAATTCACGTCCTGCCTGTATAGCATATGTTTTCATCACTCCGGGATAAGAAAGCGCCATTGCTTCAAGCTCTTTCAATCGCTTGATGTAGGATTCCACCACCTCTCTACGGGCGCCCGGTCTGGCACCTGAGATGGCATCACAAACCTGCACAATGGGTGCAATGAGCGTTGTCATCTCCGTTTCATCGTGGTGTGATCCGATGGCATTCACCACTTCAGGCTTCTCCTTGTATTTTTCAGCCAGTTTCATACCATAAACAGCATGGGGCAGCTCAGGCTCTTCATCGGGCACCTTGCCAATATCATGCAATAGACCCGCTCTTCTTGCCAATTTAGGATTGAGTCCCAGTTCACTTCATTTCGCAGGATGTCTGTCAACTCACCGAACGTCATATCAGGCGTGAGCGTGATTGTATCTGCTGACGCAACAGTATTTAGCAATGCTGCTAGCATAATAATATTAGTTTGCGATTTAATCATATTTTTCCTCTTTTAGATCTATTATAGTATACCCATTTTAACAAGTTGGTTTTTTACAAACCTCAGAAAAGGACTAAAGATTAATATGCCAGCAATTATAGCCGCTAAAACTATTGCTTCAAAATGAAAACAGGCTTGTTCTTGGCATATGGGACATGAAACGTGTGCTAAAGTTGTTATTATCATTGTTTCGTTTTTCTAAAATTATAATTC
>CAYSMO010000125.1:0-8044 GCA_964432125.1 uncultured Bacteroidaceae bacterium
CTGAGAAAAGTTAAGTATAGAAACACCTATGTAAAAGAATCCTTTTATCGAAATAAAGTAATTGTGCAGAACCTTATTTCTAATTTGGATAATGATTGGAAAGTATTAATTTATGCAAACAAGGCTTTTGTATTATACCGGGGTATCCGAGATAATGATTTCAGGGCAAGTGGTAGTGGAAGATTCGAGTTCATAAGAGATTTACCTGAAGGTATGTTGGATTATGCCTTTGAAATAAAAGAACAGTTCAAAGTTTCTCATATATCTCTGGATATTGGATTTGATGGAAAAGAATTTCATTTAATTGAATTCCAATTCTTATATTTTGGAACCACTACTCTTGAAAAATCTCCATTTCATTTTGAAAAACAGAAGAATAAATGGGTTTTAATAGATGGTACTGTTGAGTTAGAAGAAATCTATGTAAAATCAGTCATTTCTTATATTCAGCCTGAACTATAATGAAAGTTCTTTTTGTATGTAGCGGTAATTCAGATAATTTTGAGATAACACCTTTCATACAATCTCAGGCTGAATCCATTAAGAAAATGGGTGTTGATATTGATTATTTTCTTATCAAAAAGAAAGGCTTAAAAGGCTATTTTAAATTTATTTTCCTTCTTCGTGACTTCCTTAAAAACAAAAATTATGATATAATTCATGCCCATTATGTATTGTCCGGTTGGGTATCTGTTTTGGGTGGTAGAAAAACCCCGGTAATTTGCTCATTTATGGGGAGCGATACCTACGGAGACTCAAATCAGGATGGAAGAAGAACTTTAAGCAGTTATATTTTCATTTTTTTGGCATATTTAATCCAGCCATTTTTATCAGCTATTATCGTTAAATCAAAAAATTTATACAATCACATCTGGATGAAGCAAAAAGCATTTATTGTGCCCAATGGGATTAACATGGAACATTTTAAACCCATGGATAAAAACGAATGCAGATCCCAATTAAATTTCGAAAATAAAAAGAGGATCATCTTATTCATGGGTAATAGAAAAGATCCAAGAAAGAATTATTCTCTGATTAATAAGGCAATTAATATGCTGCAAGATGAAAATATTGAACTTGTAACTCCTTATCCCGTTTCCTCTTCAAAGGTTCCTATATATATTAATGCCGCTGATGTTTTAGTTCTTACCTCCTATTTAGAGGGTTCACCCAATGTTATCAAAGAAGCTATGGCTTGTAATTGTCCTATTGTTTCAACAGAGGTAGGTGATGTAAAGTGGGTTTTGGGAAATGTAAGAGGTTGTTATATTTCATCATATAATTCTATAGACCTTGCTCATAAAATCCAAGAAGCCATATTATTTGAAAAAAAAACCAATGGCAGAAGAAGAATTATTGAAATTGGTCTTGATTCTGATCGTATTGCTAAAAGAATTATAAAAGTTTATAAAGAGATATTATTGCAGTCCAATTAATTAGATTAATGTCTGATAATAGATTAAAAATTATAACTTTAGAATTAATTAATCAGGATACATCAGCTCTATGGACAGAATTTGTTAATAGTCATAAAGATGGCAATATATTTCAAACTCCTCAAATGTTTCAGGTATATTATGATACTGAGAAATACTTTCCATTCGTTCATATCGCATATAGAGAAGATGAAGTTTGTGGAATATTAGCTGGTTTTATTCAGAAGGAATACAAAGGAATTTTAGGATTTCTATCGTCAAGATGTATAATTCAGGGAGGGCCTTTAGTATTTGATAACAACTCTGATATAATAGATCGTTTATTAAATGAACACAATAAGTTTATAAGGAGAAAAGCAATATATTCTCAAATTCGTAATTTATACGATCTAAAGGATAAAAAACAAGTTTTTTATAAGAATGGATTTAAATATGAACCTCATCTTAATATTCATATTAACTTAAATCAGTCATTTGAGTCATTAATTAGACAGATACATAAAAGCAGGTATAGAAATTTAAAGAAATCATTTAATAAAGGAACATATGGCAAAGAGATTATTACTGATGAATATGTTTTGGTTGGTTATAAACTCATCAAAAATACCTATAATCGAATAAAAATGCCATTACCAGATGTGAGTCATTTCATTTCTGTTTTTCAAAATCTTTACCCGAGAGGATATTGTCGTTGTATAGGTCTTTTCTATGAAGAAGAAATGATAGGATATAGGATGTCTTTAACTTATAATCGCATGATATACGATTATTATGCAGGAAGTTCTTCCAATCATACTAATAAATATCCAAATGACGTGTTAATAATAAATATGTTAGAATGGGGCTGTAATTCAGAGTATAAATATTTTGATTTTGGGGGTGCTGGAAAACCAGATATACCTTATGGTGTTCGGGATTACAAATTAAATTTTAGCGATAATATTGTAGAGTTTGGTCGATTTGAGAAAATTCATTTACCATTTCTTTATTTTATGGCAAAAAAGGGATTTGAGTTATGGAAAATAATGAAGAAGTTAAAGAATTCATAATGCCTTAAATAGTAACCTCTTTTAAAAACACATGAGTATAGAAAGGCAATGAAAATAATTATTGATATAGGTCATCCGGCTCATGTTCACTATTATCGAAATCTTGCCAATGAACTGACAACAAAAGGGCACAAGGTTATCTGGACAGTGAAGAATATTCCGGTAGCCCTCAGTCTTTTGGATTATTATGGGTTCTCATATTCTGTATTTCCAAAAAAAGCAGATACTATTTTAGGAAAAGCATATAAACAACTAGAATACAACTTTAGGCTATTCAGAATCTGCCGGAAGGAAAAAATTGATATCGCAATCGGAACTTCTGTAAGTGTGGCTCATGTTTCAAAATTTTCAGGAGTGAAATCGATTGTTTTTGATGACGATGATGATGAGGTTCAACCGTTGGTTACAAAATTTGTGAATCCATTTGCCGATACCCTTTTATCACCGGATGCTCTCAAAGGGAAACGAAAAAGAAAAGATACCGTTTACTATCCCGGCTACCATGAACTGGCCTACCTTCATCCCAATAAATTTGTCCCTAATCCTGAGGTGCTAACGGATGTTGGTCTTATTCCAGGTGAAGCATTTTTCATCATGCGTTTTAATGTGTTTAAAGCACACCATGATATAGGTATTAATGGTCTATCATTGTCCCAAAAACTTGAACTCATTGATTTGCTTAAGCCACATGGAAAGATTTTTATCACAACAGAAAGGGAAGTTGAACCAGAATTGCAGGAATATCAATTGAAAATCAGTCCTGAAAAAATACACTCCCTAATGGCCTATGCCACCCTTTTTCTTGGTGACAGCCAGACCATGACCACGGAGGCAGCTGTTCTTGGAATACCTGCAGTTAAATGTAATGCTCTAGCCGGCAAACTTTCTGTACCAAATGAATTAGAAGTGAAATATCAACTCTGTTACGCATATCATCCGTCTAATTTTGATAATTATATAAAGCATATTCAAGTGTTATTAAATACAACTAACCTCAAAGAAGTATGGAGAACTAAAAGAAATAAGATGCTATCTGAAAAAATAAGTGTTACCGATTTTTTTGCCTGGTTTATAGAAAACTATCCAAACAGTCAGAGAATCTTAAGAGATAATCCGGAATATCCCTCTCGGTTTAAATAATGAAACTCTTAACAATTGTAGGTGCCAGACCTCAAATTATAAAAGCTGCTGCTTTAAGCAGAGCCATTCATGCTCAATTTTCCGGGCTCATCAATGAGATTATTGTTCACACGGGTCAACACTACGATAATAATATGTCACAGGTTTTTTTCGAACAACTTGATATTCCACTACCTCAATACAACTTAAAAATAGGCTCTGCAATTCATGGAAAGCAGACAGCGCAAATGATTTCAGGTACTGAAGAAATTCTGATTAAAGAAAAGCCAGATTATTTAATCCTTTATGGTGATACCAATTCCACTTTAGCCGGGGCAATAGCCGCGTCAAAAATGCAGATTCCGATTGTGCATATTGAAGCAGGTCTTCGGTCATTCAACCGCCATATGCCAGAAGAGATTAATAGAGTCGTATGCGATCATCTTTCGGCATTGCTCTTTTCACCGACAAAAACAGGATTTCAGAATCTTGTCAGGGAGGGGTTTAATCCAGAAAATAAGAACCCGTTTTCGGTAGATCACCCGGGAATATTTCATTGTGGTGATATAATGTATGATAACTCTGTATACTTTGCTGAAAAATCCCTGAAGAATTCTACAATTTTACAACAATACAATCCTTCAGGAGAGAACTTTTTTCTGGCAACGATCCACAGAGATAGCAATACTGATATACCCCAAAACATGGAAGCTATCTTTAAGGCATTTTTGAAAATATCTGAAGATAAAATAATTATTTTACCACTACACCCGAGAACAAAAAAGACTCTACTTTCATCGTACCACACAGAACTATCAAAAATCATTTCCATAACTAAAAAATTGGTTATTATTCCACCGGTATCATTTTTGGATATGATTCAATTGGAAATAAACGCCGATTTGATCATCACCGATTCAGGAGGAGTGCAAAAAGAGGCCTATTTCTTTAGCAAACCATGCATCATTCTGCGTAATGAAACCGAATGGATTGAGATTCTTGAGACAGGAAGTGCTGTTTTAACAGGTGTCAATTATAATAGAATTATTGATGCATATGAAAAACTGTCAACATCAAAATCCTTAAAATTCCCATCAATATTTGGTAATGGAAAAGCTGCCGAGTTTATTTGTTCAACGATATTGAACAATGGAACATAAAGATTTTACAATAAATATCTACAGAGAATTCCTGAATAGTTTATTATTGAAGAATGTTTCATTTTTACCTTTTCATGATTTTATTCCTTCCAAGAGAAAAGACGCAATCTGCCTGCGACATGATGTAGATTTGCTCCCCTATAATTCATTGGAGTTTGCCCGCATGCAGCACTCCTTTGGAATCAGTGGCTCCTATTACTTTCGTGCAGTGCCGGAAAGCTGGGATGAAAATGTCATTCGTGAGATTCATGATCTGGGTCACGAAGTGGGATACCATTATGAATCTCTTGATTCCACCAAAGGAAATATAAAATTAGCTATTGTCGATTTTGAACAGAACCTGGAAAAATTTCGGAAACTAGTTTCTGTAAAAACGATTTGCATGCATGGCAGTCCTCGTTCGAAATGGGACAGCAAGGAACTTTGGGAACATTATAATTACAAGGATTACGGAATTATCGGTGAACCTTATTTGGATATTGACTTTTCGAAAACTGCATATTATACGGATACCGGAAGGATGTGGGACGGACACCGTTTCTCCGTGAGGGACAAAAT
Source organism: uncultured Bacteroidaceae bacterium (assembly GCA_964432125.1). Lineage (GTDB taxonomy): Bacteria > Bacteroidota > Bacteroidia > Bacteroidales > M55B112. The sequence goes on from CAYSMO010000125.1 coordinate 5,323, forward strand.
TGATAAAACAGCAAACAACTTCCCGACTTACCAGACAACCCATCAGATGATCAGTGCCATAAATGATGGTACATTCCCGAATCGGGCAATGCTTACTTTTCATCCACAACGGTGGACCGATAAACCTCTTCCCTGGATGAAAGAATTGATCTGGCAAAGAGCTAAAAATATCGTGAAATATAATATAATAAAGTAGATAACTGCTGGATGCAACCATTCAAAGCATAAGGATATCATATACAAAATCCGATATTTGGAAGTATACCTATGAATGATCAAAAACTAATGTCACCAGTAAAAGCTAAACCATTTTTGGTTATTTCAGATATCGTTATCCTTCTTGTCGCATATTTATTGATGGTCTGGTTTAAATCTGGTCCGGCATATACTTCTGACAGATACCTGTTAGGGTTCGGTATAGCACTGTTTACATGGATTGTCACCTCCTTTTATCTGAAAAAATATCATCCGCATAAAGATGAAAAGGTCCTGTTTTTGTTTAGGATTATCATTACTCCCAACCTTATAACAGCTGCGTTCCTTGCCTTTATCATCTATGCTTTTGGAACCACCTACTTCTCCCGGCTCATGGTTTTTGGAACATTGGGAATTGCAACCCTGCTTGAACTGGTCATATTTGGACTGTATACTTATGCGATAAGGTCGCAAGCAATCGATGATGCACTGGCATTCCTGGAGCAGCCACCTTCGAACCAGGACAAGAAGCGGATGGCGGAGGCAGTTGAACATACAGCATACCAGAAAACAGGGCAGTTTCTGAAAAAGGCCATTGAAGAGGAGTGCGGCGAAAAGGTGGCCAACTATCTCGTAACACATGCCAACCTGGAATCTCCTAAAACGTTGATGCTCTCCACAACCACCCGTTTTAATGTGCTCAAACAGGTCGACTACCACTACGACACGATCATCAACCTGAAACGGGTCAACGATATCCAATTCCTCAATAAGTTTTTTGAAGCGGTTAACTACAAAATCCTGCCCAACGGATTGTTCTTTGGAGTTGCAGAAACAAAGAACCAGCGAAAAAAACGGATCCTGAATAAATTCCCTCCACTGCTGAACTGGATCGCCTATACCGGTGATTTCACACTCAAAAGACTGTTTCCGAAATTTAAACTCACCAAGAAGATATATTTCCTGCTTACCCGGGGAAACAACAGGGTACTCAGCAAGGCGGAAATACTTGGACGACTCTATTCATGTGGTTTTGAGGTACTGGATGACCGCTATCTCAATGGTCTGTTTATTTTTACTGCAAGGCGCATCAAGAATCCTGCATTTGATATGCACCCGACCTATGGACCGTTTGTGAAACTACGTCGTATAGGAAAAGATGGAGATATAATCAATGTCTTTAAGCTGCGCACCATGCATCCCTTTGCAGAATACCTGCAGGACTATATGCACAAAAAGAATAACCTGGCTGATGGCGGAAAATTCAAAGATGATTTTCGTGTGACCACACTGGGCAAAATCTTCCGCAAGCTTTGGCTCGATGAACTGCCCATGCTGGCCAACTGGTTCATCGGGGATGTTAAACTTGTGGGGGTGCGACCGCTTTCGAAACATTACTACAGTCTTTATGACAAGGACCTCCAGGAGCTAAGAATCAAAACCAAACCCGGACTGATTCCACCGTTCTATGCCGACATGCCGACAACCCTAGAAGAGATCCAGGAGAGTGAAAAAAGGTACCTTAACAGTTATTTCAAAAAACCTTTTCGGACCGACTGGCGCTATTTCTGGAAAGCAGTATGGAACATTGTCTTTAAAAATGTACGCTCCTCATGATGGTTCCCAAAACAGGTAAAACAAACATGAAAGAATACCGAAATAGTGCATGCTTGTATCTACTCCTCTTCAGCATCAATTTTTCCCTTAACGGTCAATATATCCCTGTCCACCTGTCACACCAGGGAATCTATGAATTCCTGGACGAAATGTCCTCACAACAGGTCATTGAAATGAACACGGCCATTAAACCCTATTCACGTTCATTGATCACTGAAAAACTACTGGATGCAGAACTAAACCAGGTGCAATTAACAAACCGTCAGCTAAAAGAGCTTCAGTTTTATCTCAAAGATTATGATACCTTCGGAACCGGTTTAGCATGGGCGTGGATCAACAACCCAGCCGGACAAAGGCTTCACCTTTTCAGTTACCGAGATACCACCTTTAGGATCACTGTCAACCCGATCCTTGGAGGTGATTTCTGGTCGAATGAAAAAAAAGATTTTCACCATTGGTGGAACGGGGTCGAAACGCATGCATCGTATGGCGGTTTTGCACTGTTTGCCTCCTTACGTGACAACCATGAGTCAACAGCACTGACAAACCGGGGCTATATGAACCAGCGAATAGGTGCTTCCAACATCAAAACTTTCACCGGTGGTAACCGCGACTACTGGGAGATCCGGGGAGGCATGACATACGCCTGGAAATGGGGTCACGTGGGCCTGCTGATGGACCAGTTCTCTTGGGGCGATGCACAAAATGGGAGTAATATCTTCTCCGGACGCACACCGGCCTTTGCCCGGCTAGATCTGCAACTCAATCCTGTTGATTGGTTACAATTTAACTATGTTCATGGCTGGCTGATTTCAGAAGTACCCGACTCCACCCTGTCATTCTGGATAACTAACCCATACGGTGCGAATTACCGGAAGGTGTACCATCCAAAATTCCTGGCTGCAAATAT
>CAYSMO010000126.1:0-7978 GCA_964432125.1 uncultured Bacteroidaceae bacterium
TGCGGGGAGGAGGGTGTAGCGGCCTGTGGCGCAGTGCTGGCTGCGGTGCCATCGGGCGCTCCCCCGTTAGGGGCTACCTTAGAAGGCTGTGCTGACGATTCGCTTGTGGTTGCTCCTTCGGGAAGGAATGCGGATGTGTCGTCGCCCTCGTTGCCGATGACGGCCACGTTGGTGAGCACGGGGACCTCATCGCCCGTTGCGTAAAACACCTCGATGAGGATGCCGTCTGTTTGCGCCTCCTCTTCGAAGGATGCCTTGTCGGTTTCGTAGGCGAAGAGAAGATCGCCTTTGGAAACCTGGTCGCCTTTGGATTTGTACCATTCTGTGATGATACAGCTTTCGACTGATTGCCCCTGTTTCGGCATAAGTACCGGTTCTGCCATGGTATGTTTATTTTAGATGCTTGATTGTTAACATGTAAATACAAGTTGACGCAAAGATAGGTTAATAGTCATTAAAAACAAAGTAAAAAGATAATATGTATATACAAGTTTAACAATTGTTTAATACAACATTGTTGTTTTTCAGATAATTGGTTTACCTTTGGGGGGATTGGAGAGATGAACGGTTGGCTGAAAGAATTTTTTATAGGAGTTGGTGCTTCCAGGATTTGGGACGGGTGCTATAAGGAATGGATGGTTGGCTGATATGATACATTGGTGATGGGATTTTTTGGGAGTTGAATGTAACAGGATTTAAAAGGACGAGTTAGAAGCTGGTTGATATGAACAGGATACCGCATTATAAGGTAGTTTACGAGACGTTGCGCAAGCACATCGGGGATGGTGTGTACTGCGAGGGTGACCTGTTACCGTCGGAGAATGAGCTGTGTGTGTTGCATGGGGTGACGCGGCCGACGGTGCGGAAGGCGCTGGACCGGTTGTTGAATGAGGGGTATATTAAGAAGCAGCAGGGGAAGGGGAGCATTGTTCGCGGCAGGCCGAAGGGGGTGGGGATCTTGTCGATCACCGGTACGACCTCGGCGATCGGGGAGGAGAAGTTGCAGACGAAGATCATTGTGAAGCCGGAGCTGCGGCGGTTTGAGCAGGCGTTTAACTTTGAGCTGTCTGAGCTGGAGCGGGAGTCGGGTTGCATTTACCTTGAGCGGTTGCGGCTGGTGAATGGGAAGCCGGTGTTTTATGATATTACGATATTGCCGAACATTAATCTGCCGCGGTTTTTATCGCGCAACATGGAGAACCATTCGTTGTTTGATGTGTTGCGGAAGAATTACCAGTTGGAGGTGACGGGCGGGGAGCAGCAGATGCTGGCGAAGTTGCCCGATAAGAACTTGCAGCGGCATTTTGGAGTGGGACCGCGCCATCCGATTATCCAGCTGAACCGCAAGCTGGAGACCAACCGCATGAACTACTTCTTTTACAGTCAGGTTTCGTGTAATACCGATGAGTATGTGTTGGAGGGGGAGATATAGTAAGCCTGCATTTCAGTCTTCAGGGAACATTTCAAAAACTTGACGCACTGCGTCGAGAATTATTCCAGACGCACTATCTTCTTATTTATATTAAACTATGTTTCTTTTTGTTCAATGACGAACTTAGTTGATTATTAGGTTCAATTTTGGTATTTTTGATTAATTATTTTTAACGATGCAAAGAATCATTGATGATAATATGGATAAAATCAAAACATTGTGTGAAAATCATAATGTCAGATCTTTATTTGCTTTTGGTTCTGTTTGTACAGATAATTTTAATGAACAAAGCGATATCGATTTATTGATCTCATTTTATTCTATGGATTATGGGGATTATGCAGATAATTACTTTAATGTAGCAGATAAATTCGAGGAGATATTTAATAGGCCAGTAGATTTGTTAACTGATAAATCTTTGTCTAATCCCTATTTTATACAATCATTAAATCAAACGAAGACATTGCTCTATGGACACGGAGATTAATAAATTCCTTTTTGATATACAGGAATCAATTCTTTCGATAGATATTTTCCTGGGTGAAAAGAGAGATTTTAATGATTATCAAAGTAACAAAATGCTTCGTAGGGCAGTTGAGAGGGAATTTGAAATCATTGGTGAAGCTATAGGGAGGATTGATAAAATTGACCCTCATATTGAGATTTCGAGTAAGCGACAGATCATCGACATGAGAAATAGGGTGATTCATGGATATGATAAGATTGATGATGAAATAATTTGGGGAACAATCGTACGTCATTTACCAATTCTGAGAGACGAGGTAAATACTCTGCTGGGTAATTACAGGATTGATCCTGCCTGAAACAATGGCAAAAACTTTATTCCTTTTTCCTTTTATTGTTAGCTGTTTGCAATATTGTTTCAAAAAGTTGTTTTTCGGTGAACTTAACATTTTTAGCTAATAATTCTTAATTCTTGGCAATCGGAAACTCTTTGAAAGTCATAGTCTTCATGAGTAACATCTACAATCTGGCAACTTGGAATGAGATACTCTTTAGCTAAAAAATGAAACGAGCTTTTAAAAAGTCAAGGATAAAAACATAGTTTGCCTTTAAAAAGTCAAGGATAAAATTATCATTAGATGGGTTTCGGATCCGGAGTACCCGGCAACTTGCTCTCTTAAATGAATGGTTCGTGCATTGGCTAAATGTTACGAGGGTGAGGAAGAGGATTATACCCTTCCCGGGCCTCCAATGGATGCAGAGACTCATCGAAAAAGGATATTATGAGCTAGTGACAGAGCCAGAGCTGGTCATTACACTGCTTCAGAGGATCTGGAAAAGGAGATGGAGCAGTGGTAAAAAAGTATTACAAAGTTGTTTGGCAAGATGAAGCAAAATCTTCGCTTCGCAGTATCTATACCCGCATCAAGGAACAGGAGTCCCTGGAACAGGCTAAGCGAGTAAGGTCCAGACTTAAGGAGGAAGGTGATAGTTTAGGGTTTATTCCACATAAATATATCAAGCAAACTATTATTAGAATCTAGAGCAAAGTGAATGCACTGCGTTGTTTAGCTAAGACCCTTTTAAAATAAGGGATAATCTGCGAACAGTGGCAACCAGTTTCTCCTCTTTAACCCTGCCAATTTTTCTGATGATGATACTTTTTTCAGCAGTAAACAACCTATTGGGTCTGACATTGCTTGGTTTATGAAGTGATCCGGAACTGAATCCTTCATTATCCAGGGGCAGGGCGTAGCTGTCTTTAACGTTTTGACTGGTAATCTGACACAGAATGACGTCATCTCCTTTTAAATTAGCCAGAACCAATGCCGGTCTTTTTTTTACACCAGACAAATCCGAAAAAGGAAAAGGAATTACAACCACATCACCTTTTACAAATCTTTCCATGCTTCATCTTCTTCGGGTAAGAGCCAGTCTTTTGCCAATACTTTTTCACTGGCATAATGTGTCAGTGTCTGATCATTATCGTGCACTTGCATGGTTTCTTTTTCAAGCAACTTACTCAGTTTTTGTTTTTCACTGTAAGGTAATTGCTTGATGAGCTCCACCACCTGAGAAAAGGTTAAAGGTAATTGTATGTTTAAATCCTCTGTTTTCATTTTACAAAGCTTTAATTCTATACGCCTATGAAATACAACAACTAAGCATACTTGATAACAAAAATACGAAACATAAATGTACTAATCAAACCATAAGATTGGTCATGCACCATATTTCACTATTCAAATCCTATGCTGTGATCTCAAGATTGAAACATTAGGTTGTTTTGAGAAGAATCCCTCAGCAATACTATGCGCTGGGAGGCTTACAAATCACTGTTTAATTCCGTTTCAAACAGGTAGGTTCCCGATCCTTTGGTTAGCTTGAGATAGTGGTAATTTGCGCCAGGAGCGTTGGCTAATACTGTAGCTTCTGCTTTCTTCCCATCGACAGTCGGTTTTTTTCCGTCGATCGCTGTTTCCTTCCCGTCAGCAGTCAGTTCTTTCTCCATGACAGTCAATTCCTTACCGTCAACAGTCAACGCCAAGCCTGTTGAAGGAACAAAGATCTCAGCGGTGGTGTTGACCGGGATGGTGACCTTTAGCTGAAGCCGGTTGTCTTTGATCGACCATTCCGAGCGGATTTCGCCATAGGGTGACATGTGGCTCGCTTTCACATCGTTCATCTCCCCGAACGGATGGGGTTTAACAATAAATTGCCTGAAACCGGGCACCATCATCGTGCTGGTCGACCGCCAGGTCCTTGAGCCATTCGTTGTAGAATCCTGCGCTCTGCATGTTGAAGGCCGCTGTGGGGATGAACACCTGCGCGTCGCCTGTCCAGCCGAGTCGCTCATCGCGCTGCGGACAGTCGGTGGGCACATCGAGTAAACTCACTTTTTGTCCCCAGATGATATTGTGCTGCAGCTGGTTGATCAGCTCATTGTTGCAGGAGAAGGTGCCGGTCCGCTCCAGGTCGCTGTGCAGCACAACGCCGGTGATCAGGTCGGTGGTCACCTCTCCCGGATACCCTTCGATCTTCACATACCTGAATCCCTGGAAGGTAAAATGTGGTTCGTAGCTCTCCGGTCCGCCGCCCCTGCAGGTATAGATCACCTCCTGTTCCGCTCTCCTGAGGTTTTCCGTGTAGAAATTGCCCGCTTTGTCGAGCACCTCGGCATGTTTGAGGGTGATCGTTGTACCTGCGGAACAATCGACGTTCAGCCGGCAACGGCCCACCATATTCTGACCCATATCGAGCAGGGTATCGCCTTCGGGGGTAATGATGACGGCGATGGGCTCGAGCTCGTTGATCCTGCGTACGGGGGGAGCGTCGGGTGGGGTGATGATCGCCTTGCTTTCGTTGGTGGTGGTTGTTCCGCTCCATCGGCGGTCGTTGAAGCCATGGGTCTTCCATCCGGGCTGTTCGTGCCGGGCGTCGTAGATCTCGCCGTAGAAGATTTCGGATTTTTGTAAAGGTCCGGTTGAAGATTTCCAGTTGTCTCCGGTTTTCACGACCTGTTTCGTGCCATCTGTGAAGGTGATCTCAATCTGCGCGAGCACATGCAGGTCCCAGATGTCGTTCTCCTTCTGGTTGTTGGGGTAGAAGGCACGGTACCAGCCGTTTCCGAGTATGATGCCGGCGGCGTTACCGTTCTTTTTGAGGAGCGGCGTGATGTCGTAGGTTTGGTAGAGGAGCCGGTGGTTGAAGCTGGTCCAGCCCGGGGTGAAGAGATCGCTGCCTACCTTTTCACCGTTCAGGTAGAACTCGTAAAGGCCGAGGCTGGTGACGTACAGCCGGGCGTGGTCGATCTCTTTTTCGATGGTGAACTCTTTCCTGAAGAGCGGGGCCGGGTAGCTGAACTCTTCGAATTGTATGTCCGTTTTCATCCAGTTGGCCGACCAGTCGTCCGGATCGTTCAGTCCGGTTTCAAAGTATGCAGGTTCCGACCATTTGGATGGTTTGCCGTTTTTGTCCCACGTGCGGACCATCCACCAGGCGCGCTGGCGCGATTGTAGGGGTGTGCCTTCGTACTTTATGAGGATGCTTTGTGACGATTCGATTTTGTTGCTGTTCCAGAGGTCGGCTTTGTTGGGTGAGAGCAGCTTCGGCGAGCTGGCGACGATTACCTGGTAGGCCGACTGGTACTGTTCGTTTTCGTCGGATTCGATTTTCCAGGAGAGCCGGGGAGCGGCGTTGCTAATCCCGATCGGGTTGGTGAAATAGTTGCAGCGAAGGTCGTAGGCAATAGGTTTTTTTGCTCCGAGGTTGAAGGAGAGGAGGGCTACAGCGAGGCTGATTAAGAGGGCCTTGCTGATGTTGCGGGAGATTTTGAGGCTCAGCTTCATAGTTCGACGGTGTTAATTTTTATAAAGATATAATTATACCTGTGAAAAATCGTATTGGGGATTTGATAATTCATCAGAGCTCTCATTATCGGATCATCTCTCCATGGGAACCTTTATTTTTCGAAACGATCCTTTATCTCAAATAAAAGAGGTTCCGCTCAGTCATTACGTCAAAAACTTTTTCCTCAGGTCCTCGATCTGCGAATTGTTGATCGGTTCGAGGGTGCCGACCGGTTTGCTCATGGTGAGCGAGGTGGCGCTGAACTCTGCCACTTCGAGCCTGTCGCCAGTTGAAGTCCGAGGTCGGGTGCCGGTTCATTTTTGCCGCCGAAAGCATTGTACACCACCATGGCGGCGCCGAGTGCGGTGGCGTTGTCGATCTCGGAGGTATAGACTTTTTTGCTGCTGTAGAGGGTGGCGAGGTGGCTGACAAAAATTTCGTTTCGGGCGAAACCTCCTGAAATATAGATGCATTCAATGTCGTCATCTTTTGGGATGACCATGTCGATGGATTGTTTATTCAGTGTTGTGAGGTCCATCATCAACTGGTGGTAGGCCTCTTCGAAGTTTGCAAACTGACTGTAATCGACTGATTCATCGATATAGTTTTCAGGAATCCCGTTGCTGAAGAATTTCAGTCCTTGTTCCATGATCCTCTCTGCGATCTGCTTATTCAGCTTCACGCTTTTGAAATGATCCTTGTCCACCCCGAAGAATTCATTGATCCGCTCCAGGTTCACATCGTGCATGTGTCCCATGAAGAGGCGCGACGATTTGACCGGTTTCTGGGCGACGCTCATATAGGAGAGGCAGTCGTTCTGCAGTTCTGCATCAGTGAGGGGTTCGTAGTTGAAGGGGTTCATATTGATGCACCAGGTGCCGGTGGAGAGCAGGATGAATTTCTCCTTGCTGGAGATGATGTAGGGGGCAAGGGAAGCCGAGCTGTCGTGGATGCCGGTGCCAGTAAGTAAGTCGGTATGTTGGCTGCTGGAATTTGTCGAGTTGGATTGCGGATCGTTGATTCCGCCTGGTTCCGGATTGCTGGCCTTAGATGGAGAGCTTTCAGGGCCATCGGTTCCTGCTGTCTCCGGGTTGCTGGCTGTTAATGGAGGTTTATTTGGATCGTTGGATGTTGTGGGATCGGGTAATGCTATGGCAATATGATAGGTTGTGGTATTCGGGACCGGATCGGGGAGGGTGATGCCTTCTGCGGCGAGCCAGTCGTGGTAGCGCATTTCGTCAAAATCCCACATCGCTGTATGACAGCCGATCGAGGTGTGTTCCGATAGGGGCTTTTTGCTTAGCAGGTAGCTGCAGTATTGAGGGAAGTGGAGGATCTGTTTCACCTTTTCATAGACCTCGGGTTTTGTTTTTTTCAGCCAGAGGATCTGGAGTCCGGAGTTCAGGAATCCCATGGCAGGCGAGGCTGTTTTGCGGGAGAACTCCGCCACGCCGCCGTACTTTGCATAGAGATTGTCTGTGATCGCTGCGGGCATCGGTTTGAGGTAGTTGTAAAGGGGTGTAAGGGGATTGCCGTTTTCGTCGATGAACATCAGGGTGGCGCCATAAGTGGAGAAGTTCACCGCTTTGATGTTGTATTCGGGGTTTGCCGATAGTTCGGCGAGTGTGTTTTTGATCCACTGTTCGATCAGCCGGACATCGTCACATGGGAATCCATCCTCATCTTTTATTTCGGTGAATTTTTGCTCTTTTTGGTATACTATTATCAGGTCCTTGTCGAAGAGCAGGACTTTCTTATTGGTTTTTCCTATGTCGAATATTGCGATGGTTTCTGTCATTATATATTTTGTTTATAATATTTTATCCATTTCTGTTACAGACATTTCGCCCCGCTGGGGCTCGGGGGAGGGTGGAATGTTTTCTACTACAGACATGATGCTCCTCTGGAGCATGTTCAGCTCCGTTAGGAGCGGAATGTCTGTAGCGCGATATGTCCCAACGAAGCCCCCCAGCTCCGCTAGGAGCGACATGTCTGTAGCAGGTTGCCTACATGGAACCACCAGCTCCGTTAGGAGCGACATGTCTGTAGAAGGCATGTCTGTTACCCTTTGGCTATTTTGCGCCGGTAGTTTTCCACCTCCCAGTTGTCAATGAACTCTATCTCTTTGTCGGTCATGGGTTTTGCACCGCCGAAATTCTCTGCAAGCCAGGCGATCTTCAGCATATCGAGGTACACTTCGTACACCGTCTCCACCGATTTTATATTTTCCTC
>CAYSMO010000127.1:0-3011 GCA_964432125.1 uncultured Bacteroidaceae bacterium
GCTTGTTTTCTTCCCTGGCTCTCTTCAATGCTTTTTCACCCCATGGGTACCAGTCGACCGGGTTGTGTGCATGCTGCAACAGATACGGACTGCTTTCGTGGATAAGTTGATTGGTAAATTTGTGTTGTTTATTGGTTGTCATAAGATCTCTTTTTACACTACTTGTTATCTGTTAATAGATTTGGGATGGACATTCCCTTCTTATAACAATATGAAATATTGAAAGTTCAGTGAAAGAGGCAACTGATCTGATTGTAAGTCTGAAAAAGGGCCTCCGCTTATCAATACACTACAATAACTTGGTAGATATTACATTGAGCAATAAGGAAATATGATAATTAGGAGAAAGACTTCAGCCGTCGGCGGAAGCTTGCGCCACCGCTAACCTTGTGCGCTAAAGCTATAGCGGTGGTGCAAGTCTTAGCGTACCCGGTTAGCCCAGGAGTCCGGGCACCATTGAAAATATTTCCTGCATGGGGTAACAACCGGAACGAAGTGGAGCCAGTGAGTCCGATTACAGGGAGCCCTCTTCCAGCATAGAAAGCAGAATAATGGCTTCCTTTCTGTCTACGCCGCATACAGCCGGATCGGCCTGGAATTTATCACATACTGCCGGACGATCCGGGTGGATGTAAATACCGCAGTTGAAATCATCTGTTAAATGTATACACCGCGTTCCAGCTGGTTTTCCGTTAGGCATACCCGGGATGGGAGAACTTATGGATGGTGCGATGCAACATGCGCCGCATCCAGACCTGCATTTCATTCAATTCTATTTTTTGTTGAACCCATTTTTGTATGCCTGAAAGCTGCTCAGCCGAAAGAGCTCTTAATAACCTCAATTTACTTTACTAACCTCAGGGTGTTTTGAGCAGCCTCAGGGAACTATGAACATACTGAACAGCTATCTAACCGTGGTAAACTGTAAACAGCCCCGGTTATATCCTGAACAACTCCAGATTCTTTATTGTTTCGTTATGTGAGCAAAATGTCATACTATCTGCTTATTTTAACGAAAAACCAGGCGCAGTTCTGTTTCAAAAATAACAAAAACTATCTTTGTAAAGAGAATAAAAAAGGTTATAAGCAGTATTTTGTGGAGTGGCCAATACATCTACAAGACCATTATAAGCAATGAGAATAATCATTAACGTCTTAAAATAAATCAGTTATATGATATATCTGAATAAGATAACATAGAAATTACCGGTTGCTTTTAGTAAATATTGATGGTTTTAAAGTATGGGAGTAAAAAGAACGAAAAAGATTCTACAAGGTTAGGGAAGGTAGGCCAGGGTACAGATGTGTTTGAGGTTTATACCATTTGAATATTATCAGATGAGGAATTTATTTTTTATTGTATTTGCTGTGCTGACTTTTGTTGGCTGCTCAGAAGATGATCACAGGATTGATATTTCATACACGGGTGAGCAGCTTGGTTCAATTCAGACACCCCTTGGGGGGATCGGAACCGGCAGTATGGTGCTTAATGGGTGTGGTGGTATTCTTGGGTTTGATCTACTGAAAAGCACTTTGCCGGAGCAAGAGAATGATCTCCTGTCTTTTTTTGCTTTGCATATAGCAGCTGAAGATAATGCACCGGTGGTCCGGTTGTTGGAGCGCGGTTATACGAATGGAACTCCAAATTCTTCTGGTGGAGACCTTTTGCATAAGTTAAGAATTCAAGGTGCTTCTGATGGAAACATGCTTCAGCAGTCAGAAATTCAAGGTTCTTCTTGTAGAGACATGTTGCAAAAGTATGGAATTCAAGGGTTCAGTGAGGCTGTTTTTCACAATGCATACCCAGTGGTAAACATCGACCTGCTGGATGAGTCAGTTCCCCTGGAAGTTACCATGAATGCCTGGAGCCCTCTGATTCCAGTTGACCCTTTGAATAGCAGCTTGCCCGCTGCCGTGATCGAATGGAACCTGGTCAACCCAGGTAGAAAAAACATGGCTTACTCCATTTTGTTTATGACAGAGAATTTGCTCAACCCGGTCTTACAAGGTGACGCTTCACATTTCGAACAATTAGCTATAACATCACACTCAGTCAGTGGTTGGGAGGGTATTACCTTCAGCAATTATCGAGAAGAGTCTCCCGGTTCGGAATCTGGAGCAATAAGGATAATGAGTACTGACCAGAATAACATCTCAGTATTACACTACAGCGATAGAACAGATGCAGAAGAGCATTTTAAAAGGGAATTTCTGACTAGCGGTAATCTAAAGAACCGTGGTGATGATGATTCGCAAACAGGAAAGGAACCGGGTGTGGCCGCCATCCATATCTCAGGTATCTTGGAACCCGGCGAGTCTGTTAACATACCCTTTCTCTTTACATGGCATATCCACCGGCAGATCGGAGAGGGACAGTCAGCAAAAAACGCAGAAGCAAAAATTGCTCATCAAAAAGCAGGATCAAAGACCGCAGAAGGTGGAGAAAGCATAGAAAAAACAGCAGGTATAAATGTTGTAGAAATTGAAGAAAGTAAAGTAAAAAAAGCAGCTGCCGAGGTAGCTGAAAGTAGGGAAAGTATAGAAAAAACAGAAGGTACAGAGGCTGCGGAAGTTGCAGATAATAAAGTTAAAAAAGCAGCTGCCGAGGTAGCAGAAGGTAGGGAAAGTATAGTGGAAATACCGCTTAAAGAGGTAGTAAAGGGAAAAATGGAAAATAAAAGTACAGGGGAAGTTGATGCTACGAAGGAAATAGGAGTAAATGAGAAAGTAGATGGAGCTTTTGAAACATTAGGCAAACTGGAAGTAGAAAGTGCAAACAATGGAAACCTAGATTTTCAAAGATTTGCTAACATCGATCATATTTCAGGATACCTGGAAAAGGAATTCGAAAAACTCAGAAAGAAAACCCTTCAATTTAGCCATGCCATTATTACCTCCACAGTACCCCCGGGAGTGGTGGATACAATGATGACAGATTTAGCGTTTGCCATCGAAAAGCAGAGAGATCTTAAGCACTTTATGCTTAATCCAATGGGCGGGGTCACAAGCGA
>CAYSMO010000127.1:3111-7961 GCA_964432125.1 uncultured Bacteroidaceae bacterium
TAGCAGGGGCAGTGATACTGCACCAACGCGTAATGATTTGGGTGAAAAGGAAGATGATGCCAGGATCGCCAGCAATAGCAAGGCTACTGATACCGCACCAACAAGTAATGATGTGGGTGAAAAGGACGATAAAGCCAGGATCGCCTATGATAGCAAGGGCAGTGGTGATATCGCACCAACGAGTAATGATGTGGGTGAGAAGAAAGGTAAAGTCAGGATCGCACACGATAGCAGGGGCAGTGATACTGCACCAACGCGTAATGATTTGGGTGAAAAGGAAGATAAAGCCAGGAGTGCCAGCGGAAGCAGGGGGACTGATGCAGCACCACAAAGTTATGATTTGGATAAAAGGAAGGTCGGAGCCAGGGGCGGCATGTATACCAGGGGCACTGATGCTGCATTAACAATGAGAGGATGGGATAGGTATAGGGAATTCACCGGTTATTCGTACGAGGAAGAAATCCAGGTAATGAAAATATCACCGTCAATTGATGTGCTGCCGGTACGCTGTTTCTGGTCGACAAGCACCGGCTGGGGGACAATCAACATTTCCCGGGCAGCAATTATCCTGGAATGTATCCACGGCTCTTTGGATCTGAAGCAACTTATCCTGGAGGGCCGGTCATTCTTTGTATTCAGGGAGTTTGTGCCCTCGCAGGATGCTTTTACATCTTACAGTAACGAGGCATTAAGGATTGCATTCCCCACGGGACTTTCTTTAAATGGGGGAGCTGCTTTTCGCATGGAAATACCTTAGGAGTGGTTTTTCTCAACCAGATACTCATTCACACTTTTTGCAACCCTCCGTCCGCTGGCAATGGCGTTCACCACGAGAGTTGCACCTGTAATGGCGTCTCCTCCTGCAAATACATTATCAATGCTGGTTTGGTGTTTGCTGCTTACCCTGATATTGTTGCGTTCGGAAAGGTTGAGTCCCAAATCGGTCACCAACCCCTCCAGCACCGGGTGCACAAACCCCATGGCCAGTAACACCAGGTCAGCCGGGATGGTCTCTTTCGTTCCGGGAACAGGGTTCATGGCGTGACTTCCATTTACCTGGCTCCACTCAATCTGTTCTATATCGGCGGAGACAACACGTTGCTGCTGTTCATTGAATCTTATTGTGGAAATATTCCAGCGTCGTTCACATCCCTCTTCATGCGAGGTAGTTGTTTTGAGGATCTTGCCGTAGTAGGGCCAGGGATTGTCAGCTGTCCGTTTTTCCGGGGGCTTTGGAAGGATCTCAATTTGTGTAACACTTTTGGCTTTCTGACGGATGGAGGTGCCAACACAGTCCGATCCGGTGTCACCTCCTCCGATAACCAATACATGGCGACCTTCAGCTGAAATCCTCGAATCGTACGGAATCTGCTGTCCAGCTACCACGCGGTTTTGCTGTGATAGAAAATCCATAGCGAAATGCACACCGTCAAGCTCCCTTCCCGGAACCGGCAGGTCGCGCGGCTTCATGGCACCAATGGTAAGACAAACAGCATCATAAGATCCAATGAGTTCCTCTCCGGAAATATCTTTGCCAATTTCCATGTTGCATTTTACCTCAACCCCTTCTTCCTCCATTAGCTTGATCCTGCGATCAATAGTATACTTATTCAGCTTGAAATCTGGTACACCATAACGCAGTAGTCCTCCTGGCTTCTCATCCTTCTCAAACAGTGTCACTGTATGTCCTGCCTTATTTAACAGATCGGCTGCTGCCATCCCTGCCGGTCCGGAGCCAATCACCGCTACTGTTTTACCTGTTCTTTTTAATGGCGGTTTCGGTTTAATATACCCCTCAGCAAAAGCTTTTTCAACAATTGCCACCTCATTTTCCCTGATGGTTACAGGCTCTTCACCGATATTCAAAACACAAGAGTGTTCGCAAGGCGCGGGGCAAATCCTACCTGTAAACTCAGGAAAATTATTGGTCGAATGGAGCAGATCAATGGCAGCTTTCCAGTCGCCTTTATAAAGCTTCTCGTTCCATTCCGGAATTAAATTGTCTACAGGACAGCCCCACTGACAAAACGGAATACCACAATCCATGCAGCGCGATGCCTGCAGGGCCCTGTCTTCACTGTTCAGCGTCTGTTCAACTTCACTATAATCTGAAATACGCTCGTGTATGGCACGGTTTCCAGCGTCCTTCTTAGCTATTTTCAAAAATCCTCTTGGATCACCCATCTATCTATGATTTCTTTAGGTTCTACAATATAGTTTTCTTAATCTGCAGAAGCATGCTCCACATCTTTTTCAACACCTGAAATACGAAGATTCAGCTCGGCCAGTTTTTGTTCCTGCAGTACTTTTTTGTATTCAAACGGTATAATTTTTAAGAACTTGGGAATGTATAAGTGCATTTCTGAAAGAATCTTTTCTGCAATTTTACTTCCTGTGTATTCATAATGCTTGGATATCAAAGCAGTAAGTTCTCTAATATCTGCCTGTTCATCGAGCAGAGACAATTCCACCATACCCATGTTACAGAAGTAGTCGACATTTTGATTTTCATTCAACACATAGGCTATACCTCCGCTCATTCCTGCAGCAAAGTTTCTTCCGATTTCTCCCAGTACCACGACACGTCCGCCAGTCATATATTCGCAACCATGATCGCCAACACCCTCCACAACAGCAGTGACCCCGCTGTTTCTTACTGCGAAACGCTCACCGGCCATCCCGGAAATATATGCTTCGCCCTGTGTCGCTCCATACAAGACGGTATTGCCTATAATGATATTTTTGTTTGATTCAAAAGTGGATCCTGCAGGTGGTGCGACAATAATCCTGCCTCCTGAAAGCCCTTTACCAAGATAGTCGTTAGACTCACCCTCGAGATGGAATTCAACGCCTCTGGAAAGAAACGCCCCAAAACTTTGTCCGGCAGATCCTGTAAAATTGCATTTGATTGTTCCATCCGGCAAACCTTCAGCCCCATATTTTCTGGCAATCTCACCTGAAAGCATCGCGCCGGTGGTCCGGTCAGTATTACGTATCGGGAAATGCATTTCTACCTTTTCACCTGATTCAATAGATTCGCGTGCCGACTCAATCAACTGCAGGTCCAGTACATGATCGATCTTATGGTATTGAGGCTCGGTCCATCGCCTCGGGTTGACCTTCGCCTCCTCCGGAACAAAAGTGAGGGGCGATAGATCCAACTTGCTGCTCTTCCAGTTGGTGACAGTCTCATCCTTTTCCAGCAGATCGGCCCGCCCGACAATATCCTCAAACTTTTCGAAACCCAGCTCTGCCAAATGTTCCCTGACCTCCTCCGCGATGAATCTGAAATAATTTTCTACATAATCGGCACTACCATTAAACCGTTTCCGTAGTTCTTTGTCCTGCGTGGCTACGCCTACCGGACATGTATTGAGGTGACATTTGCGCATCATTACACATCCGAGTACGATCAGCGCTGCAGTGGCAAATCCGAATTCCTCAGCACCCATCAATGCGGCACTGATCACATCACGACCGCTTTTCATTTGTCCGTCAGCCTGCAACACCACCTTCTTTCTTAGGTTGTTCATCACAAGCGTCTGCTGTGTTTCTGTCAGCCCCATCTCCAGAGGTAATCCGGCATGTTTTATGGATGAACTCGGACTTGCACCGGTGCCACCCTCAGTACCGCTGATGGTGATAAGGTCGGCGCAAGCTTTTGCAACACCGGCAGCAATGGTTCCCACACCCGTTTCGGAGACAAGCTTAACACTGACCTTCGCTTTCGGGTTGACATTCTTCAGGTCGAAGATCAGTTGCGCCAGGTCCTCGATGGAATAAATATCATGGTGGGGCGGGGGAGAGATCAGCGTAATTCCCGGAATGGAGTACCTGGTTTTCGCGATGATCTCATCTACCTTATGTCCGGGAAGCTGTCCGCCCTCTCCCGGTTTAGCTCCCTGTGATACCTTGATCTGCAGCTCATCGGCGTTAACAAGGTATTCCGTGGTAACCCCAAACCGGCCGCTGGCTACCTGTTTGATGGCGCTGCGCGCATTATCGCCGTTTTCATAGGGTGTGAACCTGTTCGGATCCTCTCCGCCTTCACCGGTATTGCTTCGTCCTCCGATTCTGTTCATGGCAATGGCCAGGGCCTCATGAGCCTCGCTGCTAATGGATCCATATGACATGGCGCCGGTTACGAACCTTTTCATGATATTCTCAACTGGTTCCACCCTGCTGATATCAATGGGATTTTTCTTGAATTCAAACAGTCCGCGCAGAAAGCCAGGAAGTTTTGTATCACGGTCGACGATGGCACTGTACTCCTTGAACTTCGAATAGTCGTTATTTCTGGTTGCCCACTGGAGTAGCGAAATAGATTCAGGATTCCAGGCATGCTGCTCACCATGCTTCCTGTAATGATAAATCCCTTCAGTTAGAGGCTCTGCAAGAGGTTCCGGGGCAAATGCATTTGTGTGGGGGATCAAAGCCTCACGGGCAATCTCTTCCATTCCTATACCACCGATTCTCGAGTGAGTTCCTTCAAAGTATTTGCTGATTACTGTCCGGTCGATTCCAACGGCCTCGAAGATCTGCGCCGATCGATAGCTTCTGAGGGTCGAGATCCCCATTTTCGAAAGGATTTTTAACAGTCCTTTGTTGACAGCGTGCATATAGTTCCATTCGGCCCGGTCATAGTCCATCTGCATTTTATTCTCTTTCACCAGTTTGTCGATGGTAGCAAAACACATGTATGGGTTGATGATACTGGCGCCATAGCCAAACAGCAGGGCGAAATGCATCACCTCCCGGGGCTCGGCAGATTCGACCACAATATCGATCTGCATCCGTTTTCTTGTATTGATCAGGTGATGGTGAACGGCCGATACAGCCATCAGGGAGGG
>CAYSMO010000128.1:0-7949 GCA_964432125.1 uncultured Bacteroidaceae bacterium
GGGGATGGACCGCGAAGAGCGAACAGAGTCGGCCGAGGCTCTCCGCATCGTTCTTGTCGGGATCCACCAACACCGCGAAACCTTTCCTCTGATTTAATATATCATATACGCTACTCATCATCCCTATCATTTTTTCGCACTCCAAACCAGCGCATAATTTTCGTGGTGCAGGTATTCAAGGTCGAACAGCTCTTCACCCCCACTATTTACTACGTGACCGCGGATAAAACCGTTATCGGCGGGTTCGAAGGGCAGGATGGTGATCCCCTCCTTGAAATTCACATCCTGCTTGTCACATATCTTAAAGAGTGCCTCTTTCGCGCACCAGTGCAGGTAGAGATGAAACTTTCTGTTATCCGGATCCTGGGTAAGCCGCTCCCGTTCATTCATAAACTTATGGCCCAGCCTGCTGATCTTTCCCGACATATACTCCAGGTCGATCCCCACCCGCTTATCGGGACTCACCAATATCGCGGTAAGACTTCTCGAGTGGGAAATGCTGATGTTGGCGCTTCCTCCGTTGATGAAGGGCTTGTTATCTGCATTGTAAGTGATTTTACTATAGTCACCCTTCATGCTTTTTATCAGCGCCCGCACACTGAGCCACTCCAGTTTCCTGCTCAGACTCCTGAAACTATCCAGCCTGGCCCGCTCTGCCTTATCCAGTCGCACCATGGAGTAGAGCGCATCATAGTCCTCCGTGATCTCCCAAACTCCCAGCAGACAATCGGGTTGTATTTCCGTCTTTAAAAATATTCCCACAGAAACTGTTTTTCAAAACCTCATCAGTTACACAATAGTTTTTAACCCGGCGAGGCAACTGATCACCCGGCTACCAAAAAAATACAGGGTACTAAACTAGTTAAAAGAACGGAACCTCTAGCTATTTCCATCGCACTGTTTCAATCATATGTTCAATATCCCGCTTCACGAAACGGATGATCGGATTGAGGGAATCCCGGTTGGTTGTGGTGTTGAAATAGAGTGATCCCCTCAAAAAATGATCCGTACTGTCGGTCAGGAAAAACTGCACCGACGATGCAACATCACCCGACAGCTCGTAAAGGATCCCGTACCTCCTGCTCTCTCTGTCGATAAACGGCACCTCTTGTATCCCGTCTGCCCGCGAGGTATGCTTGTATACCAGGGTACGTGTATCGTCAATGTATTCATCCACTTCACCCTCCAGATTTTTATAGCTCAGATGAACAGTTCCGTCAAAGCTCGGAAACCTGATATCGTACCAATAGGGTTCCGCATTTTTTGATCGTGCCGGCACCACCTCTGCATATACGGGCACCTCAAATTCGTAGGGCCCGGCTTCGTCGAATAGCACATATTCCTTTTCCGGATAATCTACCCTGACGAAACCCGATGGTTTCGGAGTATATCCCCTGTCGCACGCCAGTACAACAATCAGTAAGGCAATTATCACTATTCGCATCCTCATCTCAAAAGTGTATATTCATTTTTTAACGACCATGTGCAGCTCTCCATAACAATCCATCCCAATTGCTGGTAGACAATTTGAAATCATCATTCGCTGCATATAATAACCACGGCTCAGTTCATCATTTTATTTTCACCCTGACCTGTTTGATCCGGCGCTTATCCAAATCGGTAACGGTAAACCTGATATTCTTACATTTTATTGTATCGTTGAGTCCGGGAAAATCACCCTCCAGCTCAAGAATCAGTCCTGCAAGTGTTTCAGCCTCGCCACGCACATCCTCAAACAGCTCATCCTCCAGTTCGGTCACCTTAAAAAAGTCGTTGAGCAGCGTCTTCCCATCGAATAAATAGGTATTTTCATCCAGTTTCCTGAAAAACTCCTCTGCCTCATCCGATTCGTCGGTAATCTCCCCCACCACCTCTTCCAGGATATCCTCCATGGTAACGATTCCCTTCATCCCGCCATACTCATCCACAACGATGGCAAGATGGATCTTCGTCTGCTGAAAATCCTGCAGCAATTCATTGATCTTTTTCGCTTCAGGAACAAAGAAGGGGGGTCTGATAAGTGACTGCCATTCAAAGTCCTTCTTCTGTATATGGGGCAGCAGATCCTTCACGTAGAGGATCCCCTTGATATTATCGGGTACATCCTCATGCACCGGGATGCGCGAGTAACCGGAATCAAGTATAATACCTATCAGGTCACCCATGCTCGTCGTAGCATTCACATTGGTCACATCCATCCTCGGCTTCATGATCTCCGAAGCCTCCAGGTTGCTGAATTTCACGATCCCTTCCAGCATCTTTTTGTCGTCCGAAAAAACCCCCGTAGCAAGATCAAGTGCCTCGGAGAGGTCGTCCATCGAAATATTCTGCCGCTTTCTCGCCAACCGCCTATTCATGATGGATGCTGACCTGGTAAGCAGGTATACCAATGGCCTGAAGATCCTCCCTGTGAAATGAAGTGGCATAGCCATCAGCATTGTAAAGGACAATGAAAAACGGTCGGCATATAACTTTGGGAAGATCTCTCCGAAAAGCAGGATCACCACTGTGATGATCACCAACTGAAGGATAAAACCGGCAACCGGGGCAGCCGAGGCATCGATCAGTCCGGAGGTGATAGTTCCCCCGAGAATAATGATTGCTACGTTAATGAAATTGTTTGTAATCAGTATATTGGCCAGCAGCTCCTCCGGCTTTTCCTGCAATTGCAGTGCCATATTACTTCTGCGCGAATCCTTCTCCTCCAAAGCTTCGGCTTCGTCGGGGGAGAGGGAGAAATATGCAAGCTCCGAGCCTGAAACCAGTGCCGAGCACACCAACAAACCCACCAGCACTGCCAGCTGAACGACCGCGGCTGAAGTGATGGGCTGAAATACCAATTGCAGAAATGGATCTATTTGCATTTCCAAAATAAGCTCAGTGGATCATTAAACTAAAACGGCAGATCATCCGATTCATTGCCGGGGTCTTCAAAACCGGGATCTGTTCCACCGGCAGAAGATGAGGGTTGGGTTGACTGGTTACCTGTGGCTGGCCGGGGTTGCTGTTGCTGATCGCCGGGACGACTGTCGCTGCCCTGTTGCGGGGAGCTGCCATTCTCTTGCCGGGGATTGGCCGATTGCTGATCGCCTGAATGATCGCCGCTGCCCTGTTGCGCGGAGCTGCTGTCCTCCTGCTGTGAATCATTATCCTGTCGGCGTCCAAGCATCTGCATGTTATCGCCCACGATCTCAGTGATATATCGCTTGATCCCATCCCTGTCGTCATACGACCGGCTGCGGATCCTTCCTTCAATAAACAGCTGTGACCCCTTCTTTACATATTGCTCGGCAACTTTCGCCAGACCTCTCCATAACACGATGTTGTGCCACTCGGTCTGCTCAATCTTCTCTCCGTCCCTGTTCCTGTAAACCTCACTTGTTGCCAGCGGAAACTTGCATACGGGGGTGTTCTCGTCCAGATACCGCGTATCGGGATCCTTACCGACGTTCCCAACCAGGATAACTTTGTTAACTGCCATATTGCTTTTTTGTTTTGAGCTTCAAAGATACAAATTTGTGAGAACTTACCCGTTCTGATCGAGAGGAAGTTCAAGATACCTGTCGATAAGCCGTGGTAACGGGTGATCGCCGATCTCCCCGAAGCGTACCTTTTTCCAGTTTTTCCGCGGGACGTATCCGTCCTTCACTATCCGCAGGTGCACGAACCGCGCTGTAATGGTACGGTGCGTAAGCTGGTGAATGACCGGCTCAGAAACGAACGTGAGCTCAAATCCGCGATCCCCCGCTCCGGTAAATTGCCCGATCTTCTTCTCCATATCTTCGTAGCGCACCAGGTCGTCAGCCTCGATCAGCGGAAACTCATACAGCTGCTTCCAGATATCGTTGCCTGTACGCTGCTGTATATAGGTATGGTCATCGTGCGTGATGACCAGGTAGGTAAAGTACCGCTTTTTCACAGTTGCCCTTTTTATTTTTACAGGGTATCGGTCAACGCTATTATTGCTGAACGCCAGGCATTGAAGGTTGAGCGGACAGGCAGGGCAGCTGGGGACGCGAACACATTGCAGGGCACCGAATTCCATGATGGCCTGGTTGTACTCGCCGGGCTGCTTACGATCGAGCAGCTCCTCTGCAAGTTCCTTGATGATTTTCTCTCCGGCTGATGTATTTACAGGTTCATCGATGGCAAAGAGCCGGCTGAGCACCCGGGCCACGTTCCCATCGACCACCGCCACCGGTTCATTGAAAGCGATGGAAGCTACGGCTGCAGCTGTATACTCCCCTACCCCTTTTAACTGCAGGAGCGAGTCGCGATCACCTGGAAAAACCCCACCGAACTCGCTGACGACCTGGCGGGCGGCTGTAAGCAGGTTGCGGGCCCTGGAGTAGTAGCCCAGTCCCTGCCAGAGCTTCATCACCTCCTGCTCATCGGCAGTGGCCAGCGCAAAGATGTCGGGGTACTGTACAACAAACCTGTTGTAATAGGAGAGTCCCTGGCTGACGCGTGTCTGTTGGAGGATTATCTCCGAGAGCCAGATGCGGTATGGGTCGCTCTCTTCCCGCCATGGCAAATCTCTCTTGTTTTTTTTATACCAATCTGTGATTATATTGCTTATTTTCATTATATTCGCCCTCTCATTTGCAAAATCATACCGGAGAATAAAATTAATCCAATTCGGTTGTAATTAATTATTAAAAACAATTATATTTGCAAATTGAAAACAAGAAATGAACTTAATATATTGATAATTAAAGGTTTTAAAAAATGACTAAAGCAGACATTGTTAACGAAATTTCCAAGAACACTGGAATTGAAAAGGTAACTGTTCAGAAAACAGTTGAAGCATTCATGGAATCGATCAAGGATTCTTTAAGTGACAATAAAAACGTATACCTCAGGGGTTTTGGAAGTTTTATTGTTAAGAAAAGAGCTGAGAAAACAGCCAGGAACATCTCCAAGAACACCAAAATCATCATTCCTGAACATTTTATCCCCTCCTTCAAGCCTGCAAAAACGTTTGTTAGCAAAGTGAAAACAAACGTAAAGTAATTTACTGATAATATTTTTATTATGCCTAGCGGAAAGAAAAGAAAAAGACATAAGATGGCTACCCATAAGCGCAAAAAGCGCTTAAGGAAGAACAGGCACAAGAAGAGGAAATAACCATTTCGCTCTTACATAATACTATAGTAAACCTAAGGTGTTAAGCATTTTAGGTTTATTTCTGTTAAGTTAATACAACAGTTATTAAAGATATTCAATTGTGAGCAGCGAATTGATCATTAAAGCCTCGGAAAAAGAGGTTTCAATTGCTCTGCTGGAAGATAAAAGACTTGTTGAGCTAAACCGCTCAAAACCAGAACAAAAATTCTCGGTTGGCGATATCTATCTTGCCAGGGTTAAAAAGGTGATGCCAAGTTTAAATGCCGCATTTATTAATGTTGGTTATGAAAAGGATGCGTTTTTGCATTACCTCGACCTCGGACCCCAATTCAGCACCCTTGGAAAATATGTAACGCAGTCGCTCGGTAAAAAAGGGCGTCCGCTTGCCGTTTCCAAGTTTCGGCGGGAGAAGGATATCAATAAACACGGCAAGATCAACGAGGTATTGAAGTCAGGACAACATGTGCTTGTTCAGGTAGCCAAGGAGCCTATCTCTACAAAAGGGCCACGGCTAACTTCAGAGATCTCCATTGCAGGGAGGAATTTGGTATTGATGCCATTTTCAGATAAGGTTTCCATCTCATCCAAGATCGAGACACAGGAGGAACGTGACAGGCTCAGGAACCTGATTACCAGTATTCGTCCGAAGAATTACGGGGTGATCGTTCGGACTGTGGCCGAGAAGACCCGGGTGGCGGAGCTGGATTCGGAGCTGCGCGGACTGGTTGAGAAGTTTGAGGGTGCCTTTGATAATATCAATATCCGCAACCTCCCCCAGCTTGTACAAGAGGAGCAGAGCAGGGCGATCTCTGTGATCAGGGACCACCTGAATGGGAATTTTGAAAATATTTTCATCGATAATGACGAGATATTCAAGGAGGTAAAGCAGTATATCGGTGAAGTAGCCCCGGAGAAGGAGAGAATTGTTAAGCTGTATAAGGGAAGACCGTCGATATTCGAAAAATTTGAGATCGAACGACAGATCAAAGCCACATTTGGCAATACAGTTTCCTTCAAGCAAGGTGCCTACCTGATAATCGAACATACCGAGGCGCTTCATGTGATCGATGTGAACAGCGGTAACAGGGCAAAGTCGGGACTCGACCAGGAGGCCAATGCGACAGAGGTGAACATGGCCGCGGCCGATGAGATTGCGCGTCAGCTTAGACTGCGCGATATGGGAGGTATCATCGTGGTCGACTTTATCGATATGCACAGGGCCGACAACAAACAGAAGTTGTTTAACCACATGAAAGAGGTGATGGCCCGCGATAAGACCAAACACAACATCCTTCCTCTCAGCAAATTCGGCATTATGCAGATCACCCGTCAGCGCGTAAGACCCGAAATGCATGTGGATACTGCCGAGACCTGTCCCACCTGTAACGGAACGGGTAAGATCCAGCCGGCGATACTGCTGGAGGACAACCTCAAAGTGGAGCTGGAGAACCTGATTAAAACCAACGGTCTGAAGAAGGTTACCCTGCAGGTACATCCTTTCTTCGCTGCCTATCTGGAGAAGGGGTTCAAGTCGATTATCAAAAAATGGAGGCGCGAGATGAAGTGCAAGATCAACCTGCTGGGGCTCGACTCATGCACCTACCTCGAATATGTGATCCTCGACGAAAATGGTGAGGAGCTGTTCAGGCGCACGAAGTAAGGTTTGTGGTTTGCGATTCTATAATCCCCACAATGCGGGGATTTATATCTTCTTTTTTTAACTTGAAAAAGAGTCGTTGCGATACTTCATCAGGAAACAGTCGATCTTTTAATTTTAGCTATTATCCTCACTAACCTGTTCATCCTAAACAGTTGCCCTATTTATTTTATACAATCCTTCAATTTTTGCAGGTCTGGTACCGTTACCTTTTTCCCCCTTGCTTCGATAATGCCTTCAGCATCCAGTTCCCTGATCAGGCGACCCACTGAAGGACGGGTGGAGGCAAACATATCTGCCAGCTCCTGCTGGGTGTGGGGAAGCTGAATTTCCGTTTTTCCGTTTTGATTCATGAGCTCGAGTATGTATGCGGCAAGTTTGGCCCTTAGTCCGGGAAGACTTAACAGCTTTATCCTTCCACTCAGAAACTGGGCCCGGTCGGCAATGGTGTCCAGGTAGTTTTTCATTATTCCCGATGACTGCTTAAAAAGGAACAATAAATCCTGGCGGGCTATAAGTAGAAGTTTTGTCTCTTCAGTAGCAGTAATTGTAACAGGATAGCTGGTTTTCTGTCCAAAAAGGAAGGCGGTGGCGATCGATTGCGGAACGGTGCGTTTTTCAACAAGCAAATTATTGCCGTGCAGGTCCATCATCTCTCCCGTTACGGTGCCCTTAACAATAATGATCAGGTTAATAACCGGATCCCCCTCATGGGCAAATATTTCTCCCTTTTGCAACTTTTTCACCTGGTGATGGGTGATTTTTATGAGCCTGCCGGTTGTCTCTTTATCGATCCCCCTGAATAAGGGGTTGTGTATGAGACTGTCGGTGTAGTTCAAAAAGCAGTATTCACAATTCGTACTGCAGGGGGTGACTAAATCAATTTCTTCTTTCATAATTTTTGAAAATGTAACATCTGTTACAGGATTGCTGCAAATGTAGCCATATTTTTGTAGTATAAAAATTGAGATATGATAAGAGAGATAGTACAAATAGATGAAGAGCTTTGCAATGGCTGTGGTGATTGTGTTCCCAACTGTCATGAGGGCGCCCTGCAGATTATTGACGGGAAGGCCCGGCTGATCAGCGATTTGATGTGTGATGGCCTGGGGGCCTGCATCGGGCATTGTCCGATGGATGCAATTACCATCGAAAAAAGAGAGGC
>CAYSMO010000129.1:0-260 GCA_964432125.1 uncultured Bacteroidaceae bacterium
GGGATCGCCCGGTTGCGCGATACGGCGCTCGGGGCCGGATGTGACACGTGGTACATCACCGGAGTCTACTCATACCGCTTCAGTATCCTGCCGTTGCTCTTCGCACGGAGGGTGCCGGGAACGCGGGTCGTTGTGGCCCCGCGTGGCATGCTGTCGGCCCATGCCATCGGTGTGAAGCGGCTGAAAAAAACGCTCTTTCTCACGGTGGCACGTGCTGTGCGGTTGTACAAAGGGGTGCTGTTCCAGGCGACCAACATCAG
>CAYSMO010000129.1:270-7931 GCA_964432125.1 uncultured Bacteroidaceae bacterium
AGGGAGGCGGAGGATATCAGGGCGCTCTTCCCCCGCGACGAGGTGATTATCGCACCCAATCTCCCGCGTCCGGTGGCGACCGGCGGACCGCTGCCAGGGAAGAAGGAGGCGGGATCGCTGAAGCTGGCCTTTGTCGGCCGGGTTGCTCCGGAGAAAAACACACTTGGAGCATTGAAGGCTTTGCAGGATTTCGCAGCGGGTGTAGGCTCTAATAATGGATCCAGGGTCGGGGACCAGCCTGAACTGCAGGATGAAATTCGGAACGAACAGCAGAGCGATCTTCGGAACGGGGAGCAGAGCGATCTTCGGAACGGGGAGCAGAGTGAGCAGCAGGACGAACCTCAGAACAGTGAGCAGAGGCAGAGCGATCAGCAGGCAGTACCTCAGGCAGCATCAAGGATAGATCCACAGGCAGATCCACATCCTGCGCCCCGGATTGACCCCCGGCTCGAGCCCCAGATTGCACCCCAAATTGAACTTCGGATCTACGGTCAGATTTACGATCAGTTTTACTGGAACCGCTGTCTGGAGCTTATCGAACAGCTGCCTAACAATATTTCTGTCCAGCAGATGGGCGCCATCTCCCCCGAGCATCTGCCACAGGCGATTGGGGAGGCGCATTTCCTCCTCCAGCCCTCAGCCGGCGAAAACTACGGGCATGCCATCGTCGAGGCCCTCACCTGTGGCAGGGCGGTGATGATCAGCGATCAGACACCCTGGACCGGGGTTGAAGAAGTGCAGGCCGGATGGGCGATCCCCGTGGAGGATACTATTCGCTGGGCCGCACTGGTTGCGGAGTGTGTGCAGATGGGGCAGGAGGAGTTTGACCGGCGGTGCAGGGCGGCGTATCGGTTTGCGCTCACAATTACAAACGATCCTGTTGCGTATGAAATGCATAAACGTATATTTGCACACATATAGATGAAAACGGATCTGTCGACATACAACAACAGCTGGTACCACACCGGCGCCGGCATTATGAAACGGGTATTGTGGTATGTGGTGAGCCTGCTTTTCTTCCGGACCGGCTGGCCCGTGCCGTCGGCCGTGAAGCGTTCGCTTTTGCGGATGTTCGGGGCACGTATAGGGAAAGGGGTGGTGATCAAGCCATCGGTGATTATCAAGTATCCATGGTGGCTGTCGGTCGGTAACCATGCATGGATCGGCGAGCGGGTGTGGATCGATAATTTGGCGATGGTGACCATTGGAGAGAGTGCTTGCCTGTCGCAGGGTGCTATGCTGCTCTGCGGTAACCACGACTATACGAAGCCATCGTTCGACCTGACACTCGGTGAGATTATTCTTGCAGAGGGATGCTGGATCGGTGCGCAGGCGGTGGTGGGACCGGGGGTAGTGGCGAGATCGCATGCGATGCTGTCGGCCGGATCGGTGGCCTCTGGCGATCTCGAGCCCTACATGATCTATCGCGGTAATCCGGCCGTGGTCGTTCGAAGACGGATTATAAAATGATGAGAATAGAATAGAATGGAAAAGAAAAGAAATATGATCAGAATAGAATAAAAGGGATGAGATCAGAATAGCATAGAAAAGGGATCAGCATAGAATAAAAAAGATGAGAATAGAAAAGGGACAGGGAGAGGAGTAGATGAAAATTTCAATTATAACAGCGGCCTACAATGCAGAGGCAACCATTGCCGGATGTATGGAAAGTATTTTGTCGCAGAAGTACACCAACATCGAACATATCCTTGTCGATGGCGGATCGACCGATCGCACGGTAGCGATTGTGAAGGAGATGAGTCCCGAAAGCAGGGTAGTTTCTGAGGCTGACGAGGGAATCTACGATGCTTTGAACAAAGGAGTTAAAATGGCAACCGGTGGAGTGGTTGGACTGTTGCATGCAGACGACCGTTATGCTGGTGATGATGTTCTGGGGATGGTCGTGCAGGCGATGGAGGATGAGGTTGATGGGGTGTACGGCGATCTGAAATACATCCGTGCCGGTGGAGCCGTGCTACGCCACTGGAAGGCTGGCAGCTACAATAGTAGCGCGATCAGCCATGGCTGGATGCCCCCCCACCCGACACTGTTTTTGAGGAGCCAGATCTACGCCCGGTATGGGAAATTTGACACCAGCTTCCGGATTGCGGCCGATTATGACTTTATGCTGCGTGTGCTGAAGGATGATGTGGTGAAGTTGCGCTATATCCCGGAGACATTGGTGGAGATGCGTATGGGCGGGGTCTCCAACAGCAGTGTAGGGAATATTCTGCAGAAATCGGCTGAGGATCTGCGGGCGCTGCAGAAGAACAGAATTGGGGTGCCACTGTTGGTGGTTACGAAGAAAAATTTGAGGAAGATGGGGCAGTTTTTTGGAAATTAAGGCTGTGCGAGCAGGTGTTTTTACGTGCTCACCGTAGGTAATTCTACCCGAAATAATAAGTAAATCAGCATTTTACGTTAACTGATTGTTAATTTTTGCTACCTTGTTCAGGTATTTTAGTCAGGATTATATTATCTTTACCACCCCGAAAAAACGGGAGCTAAACAGCCTTTTTTGATATGGATTTCGTGTTGAATTCTCACTCCCTTTTTGTCCCCTGGTGGCTGCTCCTGGTCCTGGTATTTGCATTACCTTTCATTATCACCTATATCTCTATTCCAACAATTCTTACCGTATCTCACAAGCTGAAGCTTTATGAGAGACTTAACGGCAGAACGTCGCACAATGGCAATGTGCCTTCTCTTGGCGGGGTTGCTATTTTTGCCGGGTTGGTGGTGACCGGTTCATTGCTGGCACCGCAGGCCTCAGTTTACAAATTCCAGTACATACTGGGAGCATTGGTAATCCTGTTTTTCACCGGGATAAAGGATGACCTGCTGATCCTGGATCCGCGCAAGAAATTGCTTGCCCAGCTGCTTGCCATTGGAATCGTGGTGGTGCTGGGGAATTTGCGGATTACCAATTTTCATGGCTTTGCTAACATCAGTGAACTGCCCTACCTGGTAAGCGTGATGTTCACCATGTTCTTATTTGTGGTGGTTATTAATGGATTTAATCTGATCGATGGGATCGACGGATTGGCCGCCGGAGTGGCTGTCGTTGTGTCGCTCACTTTCGGAATATGGTTTACAGCTATTGGGCGGCACGAATATGCCATGGTCCCGTTCGGCCTGTCGGCTACACTATTGGCCTTCCTCAGGTTCAATGTTTTCAGCCGGCGGAGGAAGATTTTCCTGGGAGATACCGGTGCGCTCTGCATCGGGTTGATTGTAGGGGTTGTTACGGTAAAATTTCTTGAGTTTGAGCATGCCTCAGCCAGTCATAATATTGCTTCAGCACCAGCTGTGGCTTTCGGGGTGTTGATCGTACCGCTGTTTGATACCCTGCGTGTCTTTGTATTGCGTATTTTTGGAGGGGAGTCGCCCTTCACGGCCGACCGGAAACATATTCACCACAGGTTGCTTGATCTGAATCTGTCGCACCTTGCAGCCACATCGATGATTATCGGGGTGAATATTCTGATGATCGGACTCTCCTTCCTGCTGCAGGGGCTGGGCAACCTGATGCTGCTGGTGATTATCTTTGCAGTGGCCTCGCTATTTAGTTATATCCCTGTCTACCTGCTAAGTAAACGGAGGGAACGCAGCATACCGATAAAGCGATTGAATATTTTGAAGTTTGAAAGCAAGAGTGCCGGGTAGTACGGATCTTATGTTTCCGGATGCATTTCTCACGTGGATTCTTTATCTCACATCAATATTATCTGCCGGTAATAATCTATCCAGATCTTACTGTCTGCCCAGGCTTCTGAATATGACAGGCAATCCGTTTTTATCGGTCTGGATCTTGTAACTGAACACGACCTGCATGAAGTCGTAGGTGTCATTTGCAGTTGAAAATCTGGAGGTGTATCCGTCGATATAGTCAGTAAAGGTAAACCGTCGTCCAAATTCTGCACTGACGGTCCAGTAGGCTGTGAGGTCCATTTTGGCTCCAATCCCAAAGGGAATGACTGCTCCAACCCGTCTGAATTGGTCTTCCGGACGCTGGTATCCATCATCGCCCACTTCTACATCCGCCTCCCCATCGCGTGGATCGATGTAGGTTACCGTAGGGAAATTTACCACTGCTCCGGCACCGGTGAACAGGTAGAGATAGATCTGGCGGAAACCGTTCACCATCCCTTTCTTGTTGTATATCGCTTCGGAGACCATGGACCTTGACTCAGGGAGAATATAAAACTCAGCCATGGCTGAGGGCTCGAAGATGAAAGAGTGAAATTTGTAGCCACCTCCAGCCCTTACATCCTGGTTTAACGACCCCTCGTCGCTCCCCTGGAGCAATGCGCTGCTGAGATTGACACGGGCAAACCAGCGGTGGTCTATTTTATATTTTGCTCCAACGCTTATGGAGGGACGGGTAGATGTAATTTCAATGTCTTTGAGACCGTAAAGATTTTCCTGGGTAAGTGCCCCTCCAATATCGCCATATACGTTGGCTGTGCCTAATCCTATGTAGGACTCATAGCGCCGGGTTCTCCATCGTTGCGCATCAACAACGGTAGAGACAACGAAAAGAAAGATAAATGCAAATATGAACCTGTTTTGTGCCATTGAACTTGTTTCGTGTCATGGTCAAGTTACAAATATAGGATAGTTTTTTTTAGAATGCTATTGAAAGCTTTCTGTTTTTCAGTAAAATGTACTTCTTCTTAAGAATCACGTAATTCTACTCAATTTAAACAGGTATGTATACGCAGATAAAAATGTTGTTGTGTATTTATTTCCAGAGTGGAACGGAGTTGAGAAGTTGTGCAATTGTCATAATAAAAAAACGCAACAGGCTGTATAAATACCTATTGCGTCTTTAAATAGTCGGGGTGAGAAGATTCGAACTTCCGACCCCTCGCCCCCCAGACGAGTACTCTAAACCGGACTGAGCTACACCCCGAACTTTTGTGAGCGCGAATGTAACCAAATCTTTCGAATTCTGAAAAAGATATTTTAAGTAGAGCCTGTCAACAGAGTCGGAGTGGCTATCTTTCCCCTCCCCGGTTTCACTTCCCTGTGATTTTTTTTGCTGTCTTCTTGTCAGTAATAAATATCACATACGACAAACTCAGCACGTAACTTTGTCTGTATTGGCGTAATATTCTTTTATGATAAGAATTGGTATTGATTTTGTAATTTTGCTGATCACACGCATAACACAACGATAACACATAAAAAATTGAAATATGGAACTGTTTAAGCCGATGGATCAGTCAAAGCCTGATAAAAAAGAGAAACCTGTCGCTACCGAGGTGTCTGAACATGTAAGATGTCTTATCCTGGGATCGGGGCCTGCCGGCTACACCGCAGCGATCTATGCCGCACGGGCCAACCTCAAACCGGTGATGTATACCGGCATGCAGATGGGAGGTCAGCTTACCACCACAACCGAGGTCGATAACTACCCCGGGTACCCCGAAGGAGTTGACGGTACCAAAATGATGGCCGATTTTGAGAAACAGGCTACACGATTTGGTACCGATGTGCGGTTTGGATTGGCTACTGCGGTGGATTTTAGTGGCAAGTTGAAAAAGGTGACCATCGATGATGAGAAGGTGATCTCAGCCGATACCGTGATCCTGGCTACCGGTGCAACGGCAAAGTATCTCGGATTGGAATCTGAAGAGAAATTTAAGGGGAACGGGGTTTCTGCCTGCGCCACCTGCGATGGATTCTTCTTTAAGGATAAGGTTGTGGCAGTTGTGGGAGGTGGAGATACAGCCGCAGAAGAGGCTACCTACCTGGCTGGATTGTGTACCAAGGTGTACCTGATAGTAAGGCGTGATGAATTGCGTGCATCAAAAGCGATGCAGAAAAGGGTTTTTAACACAAAGAATATTGAGATCCTCTGGAAACACCAGACCAAGGAGCTGAAAGGTGAGGGGGTTGTTCAATCAGTTGACCTCTATAGGCATAAAGGCGAACAGGACGAGGAGATCGTTAATATAAAGATTGATGGCTTCTTTCTGGCGATCGGTCATACCCCCAATTCCGAAGTTTTTGATGATTATATTGATACAGATGATACAGGGTATATAAAAACCCTGCCCGGTACTACCAAAACAAATGTGCCAGGCGTGTTTGCAGCAGGCGATCTGCAGGACCATGTCTACCGCCAGGCCGTTACCGCAGCAGGAACCGGTTGTATGGCCGCACTGGATGCAGAACGTTACCTCGGAGAGTTAGAATAAATTCGAACCAGAGAACCGCACTCCCCTGAAAGGATGCGATGCAGAAAACTTTTCGGGGGGCACAGTACCATGTTAGCGGAAATCAAAGTTAGCGGAAAGGAGAAAAAATAAGCCGGCGAATTATTCTCACCGGCTTATTTTAGATAGTAGACTGCTCGGAAAATACTCCTCCCGAACGGATTATTTCAGTCGACTCTACACCCTCAGTTTTGATATGTCCTGAAATGTCTCTGTCTTGTATTCCCCTGCCTTGAGCTTCGCTGCACACTCCTTGAATGCGGCAATGGTCTCCTTTACATCATCAAGGTTGTGTACGGCTGTAGGAATGAGCCTCAGCAGGATATCCCCCTTCGGGATCACAGGATAGATCACCATGGAGCAGAAGATACTGTAGTTCTCCCGCAGGTCAAGAATCAGGTTGGTCGCCTCAACAAGTCCGCCGTGCATATACACAGGCGTAACAGGCGATTCTGTTGCCCCAATGTCAAACCCGTTCTCTTTCAATCCGCTCTGAAGGGCATTCACCACTTCCCAGAGCTTTGCCCTCAACTCGGGCATGGTCCTCAGCATCTCAAGCCGTTTCAACGCACCCATTACCATCGGCATCGGGAGCGACTTGGCATAGATCTGCGACCGCATGTTGTATCTCAAAAAGTCGACCACCTCTTTATCACTTGCCACGAATCCGCCAATTCCGGCCATCGATTTAGCAAAGGTTGAAAAATAGAGATCGATCTTGTCCTGTACACCAAAATGTTCGCCAGCCCCCATTCCTGTGGCCCCCATGGTGCCAAAACCATGGGCATCGTCGACCAGCAGCCGGAAATCAAATTCATCTTTCAGCGCAGCAATGGCCTTCAGGTTCCCCAGGTCGCCCGCCATACCAAAAACGCCTTCAGTAATAACCAAAACACCGCCTCCCTGTTGCGCGGCGCGTTTGGTGGCCCGCTCCAGTTGCTTGTGTAGATTCTCCATGTTGTTGTGCGGGAAAACAAATCGTTTCGCCAGCGACATACGCATCCCATCCAGAATACAGGCATGGGATTCCGAGTCATATACAATTACATCGTTCCTGGTTGTAAGCGCGTCGATAATCGACGCCATCCCCTGGTAACCGTAGTTCAGCAGGAACGCATCCTCCTTTTGGACAAACGAGGCCAGCGCCTTCTCCAACTCTTCATGTTTTCTTGTCTGTCCCGACATCATCCTTGCACCCATCGGGTAGGCCATGCCATATTCAGCCGCCGCATCAGCATCCGCTTTCCGCACTTCCGGATGGTTGCCCAGTCCGAGATAGTTGTTCAAACTCCATGTCAACACCCCTTTTCCACGAAATTTCATCCGGGAAGAGATCTCCCCCTCCAGTTTGGGAAACGCGAAATAACCGTGTCCGGCCTTCTGGTACTGACCAATCGGGCCCCTGTCGGTAGTAATTCTTTCGAAAATATCCACTAC
>CAYSMO010000130.1:0-730 GCA_964432125.1 uncultured Bacteroidaceae bacterium
ATCCTGCACCGCGATAGTCCCGACCACCGGGGCATGGATGTTGCCATATTGTACCTTACAGATCAGGCCACATGTATCGATACAACCTGGATTACTGTTAAGAACAACACGGGACAGAGCCTGCGCACAAGAGAGATCCTCGCTGCAAAATTTACAATAAACGAGGACACCCTGCTGGTTGCGGCAAACCACTGGACCTCAAAATACGGGGGAGCGCTGGAGACAGAGGGAAAGCGGATTCTGATGGCCGGAACCCTTGGCAATTATATTGATTCAATGCTGCTGTCCCAGCCCGGAATCCATGTTATCGCCGGTGGCGACCTGAACGATCTGCCAGGCTCTGCACCGCTAGAGGTATTGAAAAACGACTTCCAACTAAATCATATTTTACCTCCATCCGGACAAAGCACTTATAAATACAGGGGTAAGTGGGGATCGGTCGACCACCTGTTTGTAGCGGGACAGCTATTGCCTGAAAATTGCAGCGCTTTCATTCCCCAAATCCCTTTTTTGCTGGAGAAAGATGAGAAACAGACAGGTGAGCGACCAAAAAGAACCTACCGGGGATATGCTTACAGCGGTGGGATCAGCGATCATCTTCCACTGTTGCTCATTTTTCAGATGCCACAGTGAACAACCCATGTTCCGAAAACATTCTGAAGCTATGAAAATTTATTTACAATTTCCAACGCGGGAATCTACTACCCTAAAGGGTATAAATGCCCGCCGC
>CAYSMO010000130.1:740-7895 GCA_964432125.1 uncultured Bacteroidaceae bacterium
AGGACGAGCTGACTGAGCGCGAGGTTTTCTAAATGAGTAATTCAATTCTATTGGATTGAAGCAGAATCCATATCGGTCCCCTTTCCCTCATTCTCTACTTCATTTTTTGATTTATTTAAATCATGAACCTTCTCAAGACCCAGTTCTTTCGCTTTTTTAAGTAGCAGCTCATAGGCCGGCTCAATCCTATTGGGGATCTCCCCCTCCAAAATTGCCTCCTTAATTGCGTTCTTTAGTATCCCGATCTCACGGCCAGGAGCAATATTGAAGATAACCTGGATATCATCGCCAGATATAGGGGGCTGAAAATTCCGGATATGGTCCTTCTTTTCAATCTCAACAATTTTCTCGCGTACAATAGCAAAATTATGCAGGTGTCGACGCACCGTCCGCTCATTTTTCGAGGTTATATCAGCCTCACAGAGGTTCATCAGGTCGTCCGTCTCCTCCCCTGCGTCAAAAAGCAGACGACGCACTGCCGAATCGGTTACGATTTCCTGGGAAAGCACGATCGGACGCAGGTGCAGTTTCACGATCTTCTGTACATATTTCATCCGGTCGTTCAAAGGAAGTTTCAATCGCTTGAAGATCGAAGGGATCATCTTCGCACCGATAAAATCATGTGCATGAAAGGTCCATCCGATACCCGGTTCAAACCTCTTTGTCGTCGGTTTGCCTACGTCATGCAATAGAGCCGCCCACCGCAACCAGAGGTCATCACTTTTACGCGCCAGGTTATCCAACACCTCCAGGGTATGCAAAAAATTGTCTTTATGCTTTATCCCCCTGACCTCATCAACCCCCTTCATGCGATGCAGTTCTGGCAATACGAGCTCAAGCAATCCACACTCGTCCAGCAACTTAAACCCCCTGCCTGGCTGATCGGCCAGAATAATCTTATTCAGCTCGTCGGTAATGCGCTCCTGTGAAATGATCCTGATCCGTTCGCGGGTATCCATGATCGCCCTGAAAGTATCGGCATGAATATCGAATCCCAGCCGGGTGGCAAACCTGATACCACGCAGCATTCTCAAAGGATCATCGGAGAAGGTGGTCACCGGATCGCGGGGCGTCCGCACGATTCGCTTCTGTAGATCATCCCTTCCATTAAAAGGATCCAGCAACTTCCCATAGGTAGAGCCATTGAGTGATATGGCCAATGCGTTGATCGTGAAATCCCTGCGCAGCTGGTCATCTTCCAGTGATCCATCTTCCACGATCGGTTTCCTGGAATCCCGGCGGTACGACTCTTTCCTTGCTCCGACAAATTCAAGTTCCAGTGCACCATGCTTAATCATGGCCGTGCCAAAATTCTTATAAACAGCCAGTTTTGTTTTTTTTCCTAGCTGTTGCCGCACCCTGGTTGCCATATCTATCCCGCTGCCGACCACCACCACGTCAATATCCTTTGCATCGGCAGGTGAACCTCCCAAAATGATATCCCGCACAAAACCGCCGATCACATAAGTCTCAGCACCTACCTCATCGGCAATTTTTGAAATCACAGCAAAAACCGGATTTACCAGGTATTTTATCATATTTTCCATGTACAACAAAAGTATATAAAAAAAAGCAGTGTGTTACAGACATATCTTCTACAGACATTTCGCCCCCAAAGGGGCTGGACATGTCGCTCCTACGGAGCTGGGTCCGCTTCGTTGCAACATTCCTGCTACAGACATTCCGTCCCCAAAGGGGCTGGGGAAACCCGAAATCAAGATTCCCTCCATCGAAGTTGTTGCAACATACTCAGCTGGCGAACCGGTCTTCGAAAAGTAAAACCCTGCTTCGAACACGATTTAACCTCCGGCTGAAAACAGAGCACCACCAGACAATCAAATCGCGCAGCAGCTGCAAATCCACTACAGAATAAGAGAGTTCCTGTGGGTGCTACTTTGCGATCAGCAATAAAAAAATAGCAGGTGCTATCTGAATATAAAAGTAATACCGGCAGTGAGGATATCCCAGGCTCGTTCATTGGCGGGCAGGTTGTATTCCATAAAAACGAAGTACCTGTCATCAATGTTGATTCCAAAGTTCAACGGAATCCATGCACGCAGCTCCAGTTCGCTCGAGAAATCAGCATCCATATCGAGGCCCACGGAAAGATTGGCCCAATACTGGGGGGTATGGGTATAGCTAACCGTTAAATCAATCCCGTACTCCTCCCACTTGTGAAGTCCGCCGTAAAACGAATAGTAACTTTTCCTGGTCTCCCTGAAAAGGTACTGCATATCAGCAGCAAAGAGATGAATTCCCTCTTTGTAATAACCATATTTCACATTAACATCCATATCATAACCGATCCCATATCCTGCCATGGCCATGTAAGATACACCCTCAAGATCGCGATGATAAAAATTGCCTACATTGTAAACCGGTGCAACCGTAAGACTGAAGGACCTCATCGGCAGGGTTTTACCAAAATTGATCACTTGTGTCCATGACAAGGCAGTAAAAGCCGTAACAAGCACCAGGATCAGGAATAATCGCTTCATCAAGTTTAGGTTAGAAAAACAAAAATACAAGTTTCATCTATAAAATAATGCCGGAACCTCAATTTTTGACAGAAATAGTAATTTTTCATCGAACAATGGTTTAACAATCTACCCATACATCCAATAAGATAATGTCATTTGGCCTCAAAGTTGCCAAGCTGCCATTATCCGCCTTTGTGCCAAATGGCACTGTGCCAGATATTTGATGAAAATGCATAACATATAAAAGTCACATTTTCATCAAATTTGCCATTTGGCACAAAGATAGGAGCTGTAATAAATTGAGTAATCCAGGATAGATACATATTATTATATATTGCATGAAGCTGCCATTTCAGATCAATCTACTCATAGTATATATGTTCCTTCTCTATGCTGATGGGTTCCCTGACCAAAATAAAATGTTCGATATCGGAAAAATAGTGTACGAAAACGTACACCTTTTTACTATATTTGCAAGTGGTAATAAAAAAATCTTTATGATGAATAAAAAAAATCGTACCTGATAAGAACCGAATTTATAAGCACAGGTAAGCAAAAAACTAAAACGGAGAAAACCCTTGTGACCAAATTTATCAACCGCATGATAAAAAGGCCCGTGATTTGCTAGCAATAAACGAAAACAAAAATACTTTGATCCAAAATGGAAAATAAGAAAGGTAAAATACTGATAGTAGACGACAATGAAGATATTCTATTTGCGCTCAAGTTGCTGTTACGTCCGCATGTTGAACGAATTGAAATTCTTCCCGGTCCGGAGCAAATTCCGGAGATGATGAAAAAAGAGAGCTGGGATGTGATTTTGCTCGATATGAATTTTACCAAAGATGCTATAAGCGGGCAGGAAGGCTTCGATGCACTGAAGGTGATTCTCGATTATGATCCCAATGCTGTTGTTGTGTTCATCACAGCATATGGAGATGCAGAAAAGGCGGTAAGGGCCATCAAGGCAGGTGCCACAGACTTTGTTTTAAAGCCCTGGCAGAACGAAAAAATTCTGGCCACCATTAATTCAGCTGTAAACCTTCGCCGTTCGAGGATGCAGGCAGAATCCCTGCGCATGAAGCAGCAGGAGATCAGTGCTGTACTGGACCAGCCCTTCACCGATTTTATAGGCAATTCACCAGAGATGCAAGAGGTGTTCCGAACCATTAAGAAAGTTGCCTCTACCGATGCGAACGTACTTATCCTGGGGGAGAATGGGACCGGTAAAGAGTTGGTTGCAAGGGCCATATACAGAAACTCCCTGCGAAACGAGGAGGTATTTATCAGTGTCGACCTGGGGTCGATCGCCGAAACGCTCTTCGAAAGCGAACTATTTGGTCACGAGAAAGGAGCCTTCACTGATGCGCACAAAATGAAGCAGGGCAGATTCGAAATTGCCTCGGGCGGCACACTTTTTCTGGATGAGATCGGCAACCTCTCCTACCCGCTGCAGTCGAAGTTGCTCACCGTAATCGAGCGCCGCGAGGTTGTCCGGGTCGGTGCAGCAAAACCACTTCCGGTGGAGGTGAGATTAATCTGTGCCACCAACAACAATATCCATGATGATGTGAAGAGCGGAAACTTCAGACAGGACCTGCTGTACAGGATCAATACCGTTGAGATTCACCTACCGCCATTAAGGGATCGTACCGGCGATATCCCGATACTCTCGGAACATTTCCTGAAGATCTACAGCAAAAAATACAAAAAACCAATCCGGAATATACAATCATCCGCCATCAAGAAGCTGAACCAATACCCATGGCCAGGAAATGTCAGGGAACTGCAACATGCCATTGAACGGGCTGTGATCATGAGTGAAAACTCCAGCCTGGGTCCGGACGATTTTATGTTATCGGCTGAACGCTCCTCTTCACAGGGCGATCTTGACTTTGACAGTTATAACCTGGATGAGATTGAAAAAGCGATCATCAACAAAGTAATGAAACAGAACCAGGGCAACATCACCCAGGCAGCAACACAGTTGGGATTAACCCGTACATCACTGTACAGAAGAATGGAAAAACATGGTCTTTAAACAATTCAGGATCAATGTGATTGTAAGGGTACTATTGCTTACGGCAACCTGCCTTCTCCTGTTTATTACACTGAACAGCACCTTTATCTTTACCCCGGTCCTGCTTATTGGCGCAATGGTGTACCAGGTTTGGGCGTTGTTCAGGTTTGTTGACCGAACCAACAGGGAGCTGACCGGTTTTCTCGATTCAATCCGCTATTCGGAGTTTACCAGGACGTTTTCGATCAAGGAGTCGGGCAGCTCATTTGAGGAGCTGAGCGAGGCATTTAACAATGTAATGCAGGATTTTCAGCAGATCCGTTCTGAAAAGGAGGAGTATCTTCATTACCTGCAAAGCATTGTTCAAAATATCGATGTCAGCATCCTCGCCTACCAGCGGAACGGTAAAGTGGAGATGATCAATCCGGCAGCAAAAAGACTTTTCCAGGTGAATTCCCTGAGGGAGATCAACAAACTGGCTCGGCTTAGTCAGGAGCTACGCGACACCCTGCTTAAAATCGAGCCGGGTGAGAACCACCTTGTCAAGGTTCAGGATGATGATGACATTTTGCAACTGGCAATACAGTGCACAGAGTTCAAGGTTAAAGAGAAAACCATCCTCCTGGCAACAGTGAAAAACATCCAGAATGTGCTGGAAGGACAGGAAACAGAGTCATGGCAAAAGCTGATACGGGTGCTGACACACGAGATTATGAACTCCATCGCACCGATCTCAAGCCTCTCCGCCACCATTGATTTAATGATTAAAGAATACAGTGCAAAAAGTGAGGGGGCAGCAAAGCTCGACCATGAAGCGGTGGAAGAGATTCAGCAGGCGCTGCAGACCATCAATAAGCGCAGTACAGGACTGATGAATTTTGTAGAGACCTACCGTAGTCTGACAAAAATACCAAAGCCGAATTTCGACATGGTAGAGATGAACGGTCTCCTGGAAAATGTTGTCACGCTGATGAAAAAAGAGACAGATGACCTAAATATTCAGCTTGACTATAATATGGAACCTGATAGCATCATGCTACAGATCGATGAACAGATGATCTCCCAGGTGCTGATCAACCTCGTAAAAAATGCTGTGCAGGCCCTCGAAAACAAAGAGGACGGGGTCATAGCAATCAGGGGCTACTACAACAAACGCGGCCGGCCCACCATTAAGATTACAGATAACGGTCCAGGCATTCTGCCGGATGTACTCGACAAGATCTTTATCCCCTTCTTCACAACAAAAAAGAACGGCTCAGGAATCGGTCTCAGCCTGTCAAGACAGATCCTCAGACTGCACGGTGGTACGATCACTGCACAATCGGTGCCTGAAAAGAAGACAACTTTTTCATTAACCTTCTAAAGTTTTTTTCACAGGCACTGATCGGGAGAATGATCAGATAGTTGATTTTACAGGTAAAGTGCAATGAAATGTAACAATCGAATGAAAAAGACCGTTAATGAATAACATGAAACTAAACAATCCCATTCAGAAAAGCCTGTTACTATTCCTGCTATTGCTCCTATTCATGCTCTTGCCCTCCAACAATACAATGGGCCAGCTAAAAACCTATATCACCCCGGAAGCCGGACCTGCATGGGATAGCAACAGGGCCACTGATGCAGGAGATATGTTCACACATTCCCGTATCTATGGTACCGTTGGAGGAGTAGCAATCTGGCAGGAGTTGGTTGAAAATCTCAGCATCGGCAGCGGTGTCTATTTCCGGAATTTCTATACCGGGTTGAATCCAGACGACAAAAGACCGCACCAACCCGGGACAAAGAGCTACGGTGGAATACTGGTTCCTGCGAGGATCGCTTTCAGAATTCAGCCTCAAGAACTTAGTGTTAGCATCACACCCAGGCTTGGTTACCAGTACGGCAGGATCATCTCCGAACCGACTACGTACCAGTCATCCTCGATGCTAACCAGCGAATCGGGCACAACAGTACAGTATACTATGCAGCAGGAGATACCTCCATCTGGTCAACTGCAGCTTCATATGGTTGAATTGGGTGTGTCGGTCGACTACAGGCTTCCCAACAACTGGCAGTTTTCATGGAATTTTTCTCATTTCAGCGGACTCAATGAGGTGTTGCTCACTACGATCGATTACCAAACCTCTGATGGCAACACACGCCAGTCAACCTACCTCAACGACGGTAGCCGGCTCGAGACCACTTTTGGTCTTAACATCCCGCTGAGCAACGTCTGGGAAAACAAGGCTGTAAGAACACAACGGCAGATTGAGAGCGGGGCAGTGCGAAATGCATCGGTCAGAAAACTAAGGTACTTCTACTTTGGCGGCGACCTCGGGGCATTGTGGAGAGTCTTCTCCACTTCAAATCCAGCAGTAGGCCCAAGACCGATCGATGGAAAGGGACTCTTCAGGTATGCCAATCTTTCTGCCGGCGGATACATCGGGTATATGTCAAGCAATGGATGGGGGTTCGACATCGGGGCCTACTACCAGCGCTCGGCCACCTATGTTACACTGATGTATGATCATGAAACCGACTTTGCCGAACGAACCGGGGCCCCGCTGTTTCTGGAGTTCCCTGTGATGCTCAGGTACAGGCAGGATATCTATGACGGTCAGCTTTTCCTGGTCCCTTCAGCAGGTATCTCTGTACTTACGCATTTTACCGGTG
>CAYSMO010000131.1:0-7871 GCA_964432125.1 uncultured Bacteroidaceae bacterium
TCTCAGATTCGTTCCCGCAGCTGTCGACTACAGATATCCGGTACTTGTATGATTTAACGCGCGGATCGGCAGTGGGATCGATATATGCTTGTATATCATCAATAAAAATGGAATCGAGCTTGTCGTAGACATCGGTTTGTGACGACTCCCTATATATATTCGTATA
Source organism: uncultured Bacteroidaceae bacterium (assembly GCA_964432125.1). Taxonomy (GTDB): domain Bacteria; phylum Bacteroidota; class Bacteroidia; order Bacteroidales; genus M55B112. The sequence goes on from CAYSMO010000131.1 coordinate 167, forward strand.
CCAGACATTTTCGTTGTAGGTTCTTTGCCAGGCAATGATCACCTTTCCCTCATCAACAGTAACCACGCAGATCTCCTGCTCCTCGTAAGGCGTTAGGAGTTTGACCGTAACCGTATCGTATGAAAAGCAGTTGCCTCCCTCATCTACGGCCACTGTATAGATCCCGGCTGTGTCAGTATCAAGGAACTGCAAGCCGGGGTTTTCGCTCCAGTAGTAGTTGTCATATCCTTCTCCGGCATCAATCTTAAGCGTTGAACCTTTGCAGAACTCCACAGAGCCGGAAGGTGTTGCTTCATATTCGTTTGGATTGATGACCAGTTTGCCCAAAGCACCATAATCAAATGACTCGGTAAACTGATAACTGAACCAGACCTCCTTCGATGAAGTTATAAGAAGAGGTGTTGAGAGATCCTCCGGTAGCGGACTTATTGCATGACCAATTAGTTGATACTCTCCTGCTTTATAGGAGAAAAGACCTCGATTCGTACTGAGCCATATCGCTCCACCGGAAGCGCTTTCGATATTATAGAAGACCAGGTTATTCTCGATGGTATTTACATGAAATGTATCAATTACATCCATGGTTTCAGGATCCATCTTAAAAAGCAGAGCAAAGCTGCTTCCCCAAACAGAACCATCCTGGTCCGTCTCAAGGTCCTTGATACTGTGCAGGATCTCATTCTCCAAAAGGGTCCATTTATCTTCCTCAAAATAGTAGATACCATCATTTCCACTTACGCTGTAATTAATAGCAGCAAATAGTCTTCCGTTAAGATCGATTGCAAAGTCGTTTACAGCTGTGGTTGCTATTGCATAGGTTTTAATTGTTCCGTTGATAATCGACGCCACTGTTCCATTTTGAAAACCGATCCATTTGGTACCATCGTCCAATACAATCATTGCAGTTATATTATTGGAAGGCAACCCATCTGCTGTGGTATATACCTTCCATTCTCCCAATGCAGGATCTGCAAAACCGGCCAGTCCACCCGTTGTACCCACCCAGGTACTGTCGCCAAAAAAAGCGGCACACTGAACGATATTATTTGGTAGGTCGGAATTGGCAGATGTATAGTTTGTAACGGTGGTGCCGTCGAAATATGTCAGTCCCAATCCATCTCCTCCAGCTGTAGTTTCACCTCCAAACAGGATCTCCCCCGACGGTGTTTCCTCAAGGAAAGTAATCATTTTTTGGAAGGTATAGCTCTTCAATTCATCTTCATACAAAGTGAAGCAATGCTGTGCACTTAATCCTGTGCCTAATAACAACAGGAGAAAAAACAGTGGTCTTCTTATTTTCATAATATGCTCAATTTACAATGGCTGTTGATTGTAAAGATAGTTTTATCTGCTGATACTGATCAATCCCCTGTAATTTTCTGCACCGACCAGTTCAATGATATACATCCCAGGCACCAGTTGATCCTTTTTCAAAAGGTAACTTTCCCCGGTGATCATTCCCACCTCTTTTACTATCTTGCCTGACACATCGGTTAATCGCAACCTGTATGCTTCATTTTGGGGGTTGCTGAATTCAATCGTAGTTGCCTCGCTAAACGGATTGGGATAGATGTGAAGTCCTCCGCGTGCCGACCAAAATTTGCTATACGATGAAACTACATCCTCGATATTGGAGAAAGAGTGTTCGTATTCATCTTCCAGAAGGCCCTTCTTTGATGCTGTTGGCTGACAAACCCCCAGTTTTTTCGCAGAGATCTGGTAAAAGACCTCGCCCTCCGGTGGATTGGAATCGGTATACTGGTTGTTTTCGGAAGATAGTTGGTCGATAAACTCCAGGCTGGCATAGCTTGTACCCCGGTAGATATAGTAGGTCGGAAATGATTCGCTTTTATTCAGACCCTCCACTTCAATGTGGTCCCAGCTCAGGTTGAAACCGGCAGGCATTGCGGGTGATACCGCAAGGTGGATCGTTTTGTGATAGGGACTGTAAACGGATTCATTACCACAGGTATCCACTACGGAGATCCGGTATTTATCTGACCGGGTACTGGGTGATGAATACTGGTCGACAAAAGCACTCATCTCCGGATAATTGATAAAACCGATGCTGTCGTAACTACCGGCAGTAGCAGAACCCTTGTAGATTTTATATCCAACGATGGATGGGTCAGAAGTTTTTTCCCACACCAGCAGGTTTTTTCCTGCATTTGAAACAGAGACAATACATAACTCCTGGTCACTATACGGTTCTGCAACGGTAACATGCACCGTATCTGCTGTTGTGCAGACGGTATTGAAGCGACCTGCTTCCACCCAGTACTTTCCTGTACTGAGAATGTTCAGTTCACTGCCCGTACTATTATCGTTCCAAAGAAAGAAATCGTATTCGTCCGTTGTTGCATCAAGAACAACAGGGGTATTTTTACACACCGTAATATCCGGCCCCAGTTCAACCCGGGGAAGTTCATAATCAGCAACCACGAATACCTGGCTGCTGTTCGAGCAGCCGCTGGCATCGGTCACCTCTACCTCATACATCCCCTGTGCAGTAACATCGATGGTGCGCGTATCCGCTCCGGTGTTCCAGAGGTAGGATGAAAAGCCGGCACCCGCGTTCAAAATAATAGAGCCTCCCGTACAGAAGTGCTTGGTATCACCCAGGTTCACTGTGGGTGGAGGTAAAATTGTCAGCGAAACCGCTTCCGACTGGATCCCGGAGGCATCGCATAAACTTGTAACAATACAGCGGTATTGTCCCTGATCCGTAAATTCAAGATTTTCAATTACCAGGGTATTGCTTTCGGATTTTTCTGTAATTGGGGTGGTCCCTTTCAGCCACTGGTACTCAAGCGGGGCGGGTCCTTCTGCCAGCACAGTAAATTGAGCTTCCGTTCCATGGCAAGCTGTCATATTCTGCGGTTGCTGGGTGATCCTGGTTGCAGGATGTACCTCGATAACCGTATCGGCACAGAAGGTGTTGTTACAGTCACCTTCTGCCCTGACAAAGAAGTTCGTTGTCTGGGTGAGGTTGGTAACATTCAGGGTCTCACCTGTACCCAGCGGTGCACCGCCGCAGCTACCGCTGTACCATTTCCAGCTTGCTCCGTCACCTAGCGATCCCCCGAAAACTTCGAGACTGACATTGCTGCCCGGACAAACGAGTTGAGAAGAGGGGGATACCCCTTCGGGATCGGTTGAATTGGACTTTATGGTGATCTGGCGGGAGGGTGTATTGCTGCTGCCGCAACCATTTTCGCCGGTAACGGTAATGTTTCCGGTTTCGGATACTTCAGGAAAACCGACCTCGATGCTGTTCGTGGTACTGCTGCCAGTGGCCCCATCCGGCAAGGTCCACAGGTAGGTTTCGGCACCGGGAATGGCATTCACTGAGTAGACTACACCGGCTTGGCCGATACAGACATCCGATTCACCGGTGATGGGGTTGGCAGTTCCCGGGGGACTCTGTACCTGCAGGACAGCAATAGCGCTGCTCACTGTGTTGCTGCAAGAGCTTGCCACCTTCACGCCGTATTGGTTCAGGTTGTTGGTTGAAATTACATTTTCAAGCTGCAAGGTTTTTGAGTCCCAACCGCTGTAGGTCGGATTTACCCCAGCCTCAGTAATATCAGCCCAGCTGCCATTGTTTACTTTCACCTCCCATTGGTAGGTCAGGTCCGTCCCCCTTGCATCCACTGTAAAAGAGGTGTTTTCGCCATCGCAGATGTTTTTACTTTGTGGAGGGGTATCGATTGTAGTGAGCTCGTTCACTGTTAGAAGCACAGGTGAACTAGTTATGGTTTGCGGAGTGCATTCGGACGATCCGCTAATAACCGAGCGGTACTGATATCCGTTGTGGGCATAAACAGGAGCAGTTATTTGTAAAGAAGGAGATTCATATCCGGAATGCGCAGGGGGAGCAGGTGTAGATGCATTAATATCCTCCCAGGAGGCTCCTGCCTCGTTCGTTTTAAGTTGCCATTTCTGACCTGTAATGGAGCCTGTTGCCTGGTAGGTGAAAGCTGCATCAATTTCTTCACACACAGCAATATTCTCAGGATCTGTAATAACAATAAGGGGACTCGAAACATTCAGTGTTCTGGTTTGAGATGTTGCTGAACCGCAGCTATTTGAAAGCACTGTATAATACTGGAAATTATCATTTGATGCAGTGGTGCCTGTCAGACGCAAAGAAGCCGATGTATAGTTCCCATAAGCGGGATTGCTGCCCCCGGTTGTGATCTCATTGAAATTTGAACCACCGTCGGGCTTTACATACCATTTGTATGACTGGCCTACATCCGCAGCACTTACAGTAAAATAAACTGTCTCTCCTGCGCAGATCGCCGCATTTGATGGTTGGATCGATATTACAGGTGAAGATGGATCGACAGTGAGTGTCGCAGCATTGCTGGTATCAGCCGGTGAGCATCCTCCGGAGACATGGCAGCGATACCTGTAACCACTATTGCTGCTCACGGTGGAGGAAACATTGAGCGTTGAAGAGGTATACCCCGAATAGGTTGGTGAGGAACCGGAACTTGTGATATTACTGTATGAATCACCTCCGTTGGTGCTTACCTGCCAGCGATAGGTAAGGTTGTAGCCAGTGGCATTTACGCTGAATGAGGTTCCTGTACCCGCACAAATTCTCCTGTTTGCAGGATGAGAGGTAATTGATGGAGGATAGACGACTGTAGTAGTAGCCCCCCCTGAGAGACTATACCCATTACAGTTTGTAACACAACAGCGGTAATAGCTGTTACCTGAATAGTCAAAAGTTATATTTGATACCGTAAGAGTAGGCGTTGTGCTACCTGAATAACCTGGGCTACCACCTCCGTCTGTAAGATCGAGATTTAACCACATTCCTTGAAAAGGAGGGATTCCTTCCTGATAGTATACCCGTTGCCATTGATAGCTTAAACCAGGTTCATTTGTTGTTACCGATAAAGTAGTTGAGCTCCCATAGCAAACATTCCTGTCAACCGGATTGGAATTGATTACTGGATTACCTTCATTGTGAAAGCCTGCTGAATTGCTGTACTGAGAGCATGAGGGAAATGAATAAGTTACACGGCAACGGAAATAATAGGTCGATGGAGGATTTGAGACAGTAAGGCTCTTGGTGGTGTAGTCGGAATAACCCGGATTTCCAGATCCGCTACTTGATATAGTTGTCCAGCCGCTTACCCCATTCGTACTATATTGCCATGAATATTTTGTAAATTTATCTGTTCTTGTAGCATTCACGGAAAATACCATAGAGGTTCCATCACATATGCTGCGACTCACCGGATGGGATGATATTCCCCTAACATATAATACTGCAATGTTGGAATAAGATATTGATCCATTCAACTTGTATTTAACTTCACATCTGAATTGAGCGTTGTCTAAATTAGCAGAACAATTCGAAATGGTAAGTGAATTTGAAGTGGCACCGCTAAAAGCGTGTATGTTGATGATGTCTCGCCACGTCGTTCCGTCCAATAGCTGCCACTGGTATGAATTATAATAATAATAATCGACTGTGAACGTCACTGTTTCTCCGGCACAAACACTAGTCTCATCGGGAAGCTGAGAATAAAGCTCATGGGAATTCAGCAGTAGGCTAAGAACTGCCAGACAGATTGCAAATTTTTTCATGAGGTGCGTTTTTTGTTGGTCCAGGATGGTTAAGAACAATTAAAATTACGAAAAAAGAGGATAGCTTACATTAATTAATCTTCAATGATTGAATACATATTTTCAATACATGATATATACGCATTTTAAAAAGAATCGGTTGCATAATATCAGGAGCATGTGAACATACAAAAACAGGCCATCCTCCGAATCATACATGGATAACTTATTATTGAATGCGAAATAAAGGAATGGTGTGACGAACGGGTAATTTAGAATCTGTATAAATTACACTATGGCACCAATACTACTTCCTGTTCCAGATCTCCCATGCTTTTTCAGCCTGGTATACCAGCATGTCGTGACCGTTCACTGCGCTGGCACCGTGGTCCCCCCCCATCTGCATAAAGCGGGTAAGGGCAGGATTGTAGACCAGGTCGAACAGCAGGTGGCCGGAGGTAAGTGCATCGTAGGGAATATCAGGAAAACCTTCGGTCGCCGGATGCATCCCCAGCGGGGTTGTGTTGATAATATATTCATAAAAAGATACGGGTTCAGAACAGCTGTAATGGGTCCGTATTCAGGAATGTTTCCCAAGGGATACCCCCGGTTCCTATCACCAGTGTCTTTGATCCGGGGAACCTTTTGGCAAATTCAGGGAGTCCGCTTGCAATTTTCTTTCTGCCGCTTTTTACTTCTAAAGCAACCATGCGGGTTTTGTTTTCCATCACGAAGTCCACCTCCATATTTCGGTCTCTCCAATAATAGAGGCTAATATCATTGATGAAAGCGCTGTTTATCAAATGGGATCCAACGGCAGACTCAACCAGTCGGCCCCAGTAATCGGGCTTCTCTCTGGCCTCTTTAAATGACATATTGGAAAGAGAGCCGGTTATTGCGGTATTATAAACCTGAAGCTTGGGACTTGATGATCGTTGTCTTAGTTTTTGCGCGCTGTATTTTTCTATTCCACCTATGAGTCCTGCTGTTGAAAGAAGGTTCAGATAATGAGCAATGGTAACCGTGTTACCTGCATCCTGAAGTTGTCCAAGGATTTTAGTATAGGAAATGATCTGACCACTGTAATTTGCAGATAAGTCAAATAGTCTTCTTAGCAGCGCAGGCTTGTTAATTTTTGTCATTTGAAAAATATCCCGACTGATTGCTGTTTCAATCAGGGAATCTCTGACATAATCTTTCCATCTTGCTTCATCATCTACCAGTTCATACGCTCCCGGATACCCTCCAAAGTATACGTACATATCCGGCGTCATTCCAAATGCATCATTCATCTCAGAGCAACTCCAATGACTCATTGAAATTGATTCAAACCTTCCCGCAAGTGATTCAGACAGGCCCTCCTGAATCAGTAAACGTGAAGAACCAAGCAGTATTAGTTTTATTGGAGTATTATTGAGGGTATCCTGATCCCATTCCTTTTTTATATACTCACTCCAGTTATCAATTTTTTGTATCTCATCGAGGCAAAGAATGATTTCGGTTGTTTTATCATTTTTTAATTGCAGTCGGGCCCGCTCCCATGCATTGTTAATCCATAGTTCTGAGGTATCAATCTGACCGTCTGCAGAGAGGTATATCGAAGAGAGCTTTATCTGGTCCAGGGCTTGCTTTACCAGGGTTGTTTTTCCGATCTGCCGGGGACCACTAATCACCTGAATGAACCTGCGTGGTTCAAGCATTCTTTTCCTAAGTGTTTCAAGATAATGACGCTGATACATGAATTCACAAATTACTCAATGTAAATAGTAATATTACTCAATGCATTGAGTAAAAATAAATAATTTACTTAGAAAATCAAAATTTGAATATAGTTAAAGGTAGGCGCATACGCGAAAAGAAGTTCTCCTGATAGAACAGAAGATCAATTTGATTCGCATCATTGAGTCTGATTAATACATAAGTATGCACGAAAACTGAGCACTTATCTGCTACTTTCTGTTCCAGATCTCCCATGCCTTTTCGGCCTGGTACACCAGCATGTCGTGACCGTTCACTGTGCTGGCACTGCGGTTTCGGCCCATCTGCATAAAGCGGGTAACAGTCGGATTGTAGACCAGGTCGAACAGCAGGTGGCCGGAGGTAAGTGCATCGTAGGGAA
>CAYSMO010000132.1:0-7862 GCA_964432125.1 uncultured Bacteroidaceae bacterium
GGATCGTTTTGCCGCGACCGAGGGAGCTGATGAAGTTGCGGGCCACGGCGAAGCAGAGTCCGGCGACAATATCGTGCACCGGTGTGGCGATCTGCTGCAGGTGGATCATATCGCTCTTGGCGAATACGCTGCAGCGGCCGGCGATACGTGGCGGGTTTTCAGATTTCAGGGCGAGCTCGCCGAATTCTTTTTCGATGGAGACCCCGATCCGTTTGGCCTGCTGATCGAGGAATGAGCCGGTGCCGGCTGCACAGAGGGTATTCATCTCGAAATCTGACAGTCTTGAAGAGCAGGGGTTGTTATCTTTTGCAGCTGTTCCTGTTGGGTGACCTGGTTTTGTTACGGCATTGTCTTTTTGGCCACATTCTGTTCCAATTTTCTGACCACAGCCTGAACTATCTCTATGCCCAAAGCCTTCACTGCCTTCATGATCACAGCCTGTACTATCTCTATGTCCAAAGTCTTCACTGCCTTCATGACCACACCCTTTACCACCGCTGGTACTTTCTTTGGACATAGCCCTGGGTTCACCATTTTCCATAATGATGAGCTTGGAGTCTTCGCCGCCCATCTCGATGATGGTTCGTGCCTGCGGGTAGAGCGCTGCTGTGGCTGTCGACTGTGCCACCACCTCGTTGATATAATGTCCGCCGACAAGCGTCTGCAGGAGCTTTCCCCCGGTACCGGTAAGGGCTATGAGACGGGTCTGGTTAGAGGAATACTTTTGCTCCAGGTCGGTCAGGATTTTGAGGAACAGTTCAAAAGGCTTGCCGTGACAGGGGTCGTACCGGTTTTCGAGAATGGTTCGGTCGTTGTCCATGACCACCGTATTGATGGAGATGGAGCCGATGTCGAATCCAAGGTGAATGAACTGATCTTTTGCAGGCATGGCAGAGCGGTTTCAGTTACTACAGATTGTATGTCGATAAAACACCGTTGGTGTTTGGTGAGAGGATAGTGCCAGATTCAAAAACCAAATTATGAAAAAAATGGAGAAGATTAACGATTTGGGATGAAGAATTGGGGGCTTTTTTGGCGATCAATCTGCAATTACATCATATTCAGCATGATAATTATAATATCTGCTGTGATCGCGATATTTGCATGGAGAAAGGGTATAAATTTCGTTGTTCAAGTGAAAATCTTTCATTCAAAATTTTGTTTATTCTGAGTCTTAGATAACAAAATCATATATGGTTTGTTAGAATAATAACAACATATTTTATAACCAAGAATTACTGCACTTGAAAATATTACTGACTGGTTTAACGGGGTATATCGGGAAAAGATTATTGCCTGTACTGCTTGAAGGGGGACATGAGGTTCACTCGATCGTCAGGGACATATCCAGGGTCCCCGACGAATTACTTCATTTGAAAAACCATACGGTGCAGGAAGGCGATCTTCTCGAACCTGAAAAACTCGCGGCACTCCCTAAAGATTTTGATATCGCTTATTATCTTGTTCACTCGATGGGTGCCACCCAGAAGGGATTTCAGTCCATCGAGGAGGTATCGGCAAATAACTTTGTCAATTTTGCTGAAAACACAAGCCTCAAGCAGATTATCTACCTGAGCGGGCTGAGTAATTCGGACCATTTGAGCACACACCTGGCGTCGCGAAAGAAGGTGGAGGATATTTTGAAATCCGGACCTGTTCCTGTGACCATCCTTCGTGCAGGTATAATTGTGGGCTCAGGAAGTGCCTCGTTTGAGATTATCCGTGACCTGGTGGAAAAATTGCCTGTCATGGTTACTCCTAAATGGCTCAATACCAAATGTCAGCCTCTTGCTGTGCGCAATGTAATTGATTATCTCACCGGGGTGATTGATCGCCGGGAAACATTCAACCAGGTTTTTGATATTGGAGGAGAAGAGGTGCTCACCTATAAACAAATGCTGTTACAATTTGCTGAAGTGAGAGGATTCAAAAGGTATATCTATACCCTTCCGATAATGACTCCCAGGCTCTCATCCTACTGGCTCTATTTTATCACTTCAACATCGTATAACCTTGCTGTAAACCTCGTTAACAGTATGAAAATAGAGATGGTATGTAAAGAGAACCGGATCAGGGAAATTGTTGATGCGGAGCTCATTAGTTACAAGGAATCTATTTCCCTTGCTTTTCAGCGCATGGAACAAAACATGGTTCTTTCGAGCTGGAAAGATGCGATGGTATCCGGGAGTAGAAATATCGACCTGCATGCATTTATGGAGGTTCCCAGCTACGGCTGTTTTAAGGACGTTCATGAAATCCCATTCTCAAGACCCGGGAAAGAGGTGGTGGAGAACCTGTGGAGCATTGGAGGTGAACGCGGATGGTATCATGCCAATCTGCTTTGGAGAATCCGTGGATTTATGGATAAAATTAATGGTGGTGTGGGATTAAGAAGGGGCCGCACAAATCTTTCTGTGATCCACCCGGGTGATGCGCTCGATTTCTGGCGCGTGCTTGTGGCTGACAAGCAAAAAGGGTGGCTCCTGTTGTTTGCTGAAATGAAGGTTCCCGGCGAGGCATGGCTGGAGTTTCGTATCATAGAGAACCCTTCACCGGTACTCCGACAAACCGCCACCTTCAGACCAAGGGGATTGTGGGGGAGGATCTATTGGTACATGCTGATGCCATTTCACTTCTTTATTTTTAAAGGGATGGCGAAGAAGATTGTACAGTTTCGCGACTGAAAAATGTCGTGAACTTCCAATAGACCGTCAGATCGCCCCCCCCACCAAGTCATCTGCGATGTACCAGTCACCCATTTAGCTGCCTGCGGAGAGGTCGAATATTTCCTGGTTAATTGATCCTGAACCGTAATCCGGCGTATACTTTCCTCCCAAATACCGGTCCCCAGATCAGCGATGCATCAAAGGATTCACCAAAAGGATTCGCGGCATCAATGATCGGGTTCTCCTGCCTGTAATTCATGATATTCTCAGCGCCGACGTAAATATCGAACACTTCCCGGAACGTTTTGGATACTTGTGCATTCCAGAGGAAGAAATTCGGAGAGTAGTTATCAAGTTGAAATTCCTCCGGGTTCATTCCCGTATTGGGAATTCTTTTCATCCCCTGCCATGTAATGGTCATGTCAAACATCCAGTTATCATTTGTTTCATAGGCCATGTTCATAAATGCCCTGTGTCGCGGCATCATGGCTTTTTGCATTAACTCCCCGTCAATATCCATTTTCACATCATTCAAACGGTAAGCCAGTCTCAGATCATAATTTCTGAAGAGTTCATAATTCACCTGGCCCTGCAGGCTGTGCGAAAATGACCTTCCGTCCAGCTGCTGGAATACCGCTGCGTCAGTAGTTCGATCCAGGTTGACGATCACCTGGTCTGAGAACCATGTATAATAATAATCGAGTTTTGCCACCCCGGTCCTTCCCGAGAGTCTAAATTCCTGTCCGGCATTCAATCCGGTGTTCCACGCTACTTCGGGATCCATTGTAAGAAGGTTCTCACCGGCATTGGAAGTTTCAAAAATGAATTCCCTTGAAGATGCAAGATACCCCAGGTTTTCAGTCAGCACATTTGCTGTTTTCTGGCCCCTGCCAATCATGGCCCTGAAAACAGTCGACTCCACCGGTGCATAGCGCATATGCATCCTGGGTGTCAGGAAGGCTCCGAATAGGTTGTGGTAATCGCCCCTGATGCCGGATACAAGGGTAAACTTATCGAGGTAGTTGTATGTATACTCAAGAAAGACCCCTGGAATCGCTTCGGATCTCAGGAAATTTTGTCCCGACAGGGATTCGTTGTAATCGTCGAACTGGAAGCTGGCACCGGTGCGATACTGATGGTTGGTATTCCCGAAAATTCCCATATAGACCAGGTTGGCATACAGTGATACCTGCTGTCCAAGGTATGCGCGCCTCCCGAAAAAGGCATCCTGGTTATGGTACATTCCCGATAGCTGTAATCCAATACTGGAATAGGGCCGGTCGGGAAATGAATGACCGATCTTAAGGAACGCTTCAATGCGGTCTGTATTGATGGCGGCGCCCCATGAATTCTGTGAATCAAATGGCATGTCATGGTCATGTTCTGTCTGGCCGCTTTGCATACGGGAATACACCCCCTTGATTCCAAAAACAGAAGTGAGCCCCTTGCCATTGGCAAATGACCAGCGGTTCATGAGGATCCCGTTTGTTGCTGCGGGGTGGTCCATAAATCCATCATGGTTGTGATCGAACTCAAATGGCTGGTATTTTCCGTGGACAAGCAGCGCAGTTGAAAATTTGTCATTGACCGCATTGGCAGTATTGGCATTGAACTCGGTCATGCCATCTGAACTTCCATAGAGATTCACAAACAGTTTTTCGCTGTTTTCGGGTTTTTTTAGTTCTACATTGATCTGCCCGGTAATACTTTCAAAACCGTTCACAACCGAACCGGTCCCGGTATTTAATTGGATCCCGCTGATCCAGGGGCCCGGAACAAACCCCAGGCCGGTGAGGGTGGATAATCCCCGTATGTGGGGCATGTTTTCCCGGTTGATCTGGACATACTGACCAGCCAGACCGAGCATTTCAATTTGCCGGGTTCCGGTTACCGCATCGGTTACCGTTGCATCCACATTGGGATTGGTCTCAAAACTTTCCGAAAGATTACAGCAGGCTGATTTCATCAACTCTTTTGCCCGCATATCCTGCACGTCAAAAGCCCCTGAGAGGTCGATCAGGGTCGCTTTCCTCCTGTACACAATCTCCACCTGCTCGATTGATCTGGTGTTGGAAAGTTCAATTTCAAGGAAAGTGGGCTCATGCACATGCACAGAGTCTTTCCCGTAACCTACAAACGAGAAGACCAGAATATGAGCGCCCGGTGACATCTCAATTTCAAAATTACCAGATGCATCTGTGGTTGCACCCTGGGTTGTGCCGGACCAGTAAACATTTGTACCAGGAAGAGGTTGCAACGATTCACCATTCCGTTCCAGTACCATTCCATGTACCAGTTTTCCAACCGGTGCATCTGTGCGTGCTTCATCTGAACCAAGCCCGTGATCTTCAACAGTTCTGTATTGACAACAGGCTGGCAGGGCACTGTACACTGGCTCCGGTGCCAGGTATTCCTTTGTGTCATGCCCCACACTTGCCAGGGCATATTCCAGGCGGTCCTCATTCAGTTTGTTATTGTACTCGACCGACAGCATTTTCGTTATGCCGTTCCACCTGGCAGATTCCACACCGCGCACTTTCAGGGCAGTTTCCTCAATACGGTCCCTGCACATCCCGCAGGCACCGTCCACCCATATTGAAATTGAATCTGTCTGACTTGCTCCATGGGTGTTCGTTGTAGCAACACCCATTACTAATACAATGATTATTAAGGTTATTTTTCTCATTTTGATTTGTCTTAATGATTTTACAATGAAGTGAGAGGGATGCAACGTTAATTTCGGTGCATCTCCAATTTCTGATTCGTAAGCATTAAGACTGGGGAGGACGCCAGATGGAAACCGGCAGAATAAGATTATAGGGTGTGCTCAAAGTCTCTTGGGCTTCAATATACACTCTGAATATGTTATATTGAGGTGAACGTTCTGCAATGGTGTTTACAGTCTGGCTATGGGTGACACATTGGCATTTGTCTGTGCAATCCTGCTCCGAATCACACTTCCTTGTGTCGTCTGCATCTCTGTCAGAATTCCCACAGCAATCAGTCTGATCACTACAACACAACATATCGGTATTCTGTTCATGCACAGCTTTCTCCTGTGCAAGAGCCGACATCATTGGTTGTGCTGACAACAGTAAAACAAATACGGACATTATCAGGCTAACAGACTTCATTTTTGAAAAACACCTTAAAACAAAGAAAGTTCAATTGTTTTATTGTATGCCAGGAGAACGTCGGAGATTTGTCAGGAAATTCCTGCTTTTGGTGGAGCATATCGGTTATTACTCCATCCAGATCTTGTCGATTTCGAGCCGGAAGTTTTCGTTCTTTTTGTTGGAGATAAGGAAGGAGCATTCCTGTAGCTGTTTGCCGGGATAATTGGGCATCTTCAGTTGCATGCCCCGGAAGCTGGGAACCATCTCATTGAAGGGGATGCGGATGACCTGCCAGTCGCCGCTGGTCTCAAATTCATAAACGTAGGACTGGTATTCACCTGAACGGGACCGCACCCTGAACTGGTAGTTCCTGGCATCGCCTTTGAGCCGGATCATGAAGGCAGCATACCCTTCTGAAGACATCGTTTCCGGACGATAACGCACGGATGAAAAACCGCCGTTGTTCTCCAGGGAGACCCTGCCTTCAAATATGGCATTTCCTTGATCCGATAATTTCATTTGACCGTTAGATCGCCCCCCCATCACCACGTCATCCACGATAATCCAGTCACCCATATCGCTGTTGACTGAGAAATCATATATTTCCTGGGCAGTTGCCCATCCTGCGTTCATCATCATAATTGCTAAAATTATTTTTTTCATGAGATTTAGATCAACTGTGTTTGCGGCCATGACGTTTGCTGTAACTATAAACACCAGCGAACGACTTTTGTTTAAGAATGCACACATTAAAAATAGACAAAAATAGCCTGTATCGTACAATTATATTTGTCATTTATTAAACAGAAGTTGTTTTTAATTGTTATAAGAAAAACAAGAGAATAATAAAAGTTATGAATTATCTGATTGTAGGAGGGAACTCCACCATAGGAAAAGTACTAGTCAACTCTCTGGTCCAGCAAGGACACACCTGTTATGTTATTTCCAGATCGGATGTAACGCCTTCGCATCCTTCTGTTAAATCACTCAAGATAAATATTGTGGAAGATGAAATTCCGGAGGATTATCTGCCAGAAGTACTGGACGGGCTCGTGTATTTGCCCGGTACCATCAATCTTAAGCCGTTCAGGGCGCTTTCAGCAGATGCTTTCAGGGAAGCTTATGAAATAAATTTTATTGGCTCTGTGAAGAGTATCCAGGCTGCTGAAAAATCACTTAAGAATTCAGAAAATGCATCTATCGTGCTATTTTCAACGGTGGCTGTTAAAACGGGAATGCCATTTCATGCCGCTGTGGCTTCGGCCAAGGGAGCGGTTGAAGGATTGTCGCGCTCACTTGCCGCCGAATTTGCGCCCAAAGTGCGGGTTAATACCATTGCATTATCGCTGACCGACACTCAAATGGCAAACCGTCTTCTGAACTCAGAAAGCAAAATCAAAGCGATGGAGGAGCGTCATCCCCTAAAACAAATAGGCGATCCCAACGATGCGTCAGCACTGGTGGAATTTCTGCTGAGTAAAAATGCAAAGTGGATCACAGGAGAGATAATTCGTGCAGATGGGGGTATTGGCACACTAAAAGTTTAAAGAGATGAACCCCTTATCATTGGGGCATGATTTTAACGGAGCAAAGACAAAAAGACATTTATAAATGGGATTAGTTGTCTTTCAGTTTATTGATGAGCGCTCGCCGAACCTCCACTAAAAATATTTACGGGGTGAGGCAACAAGTTACCTGTAGTTTGAACTATATTTATATTGATATATCAAATATTTAAATAAAGAATTAATACACATGAACCCTAGAGGAAGTACATTTGAAAGGATCGACCGTAAAGTCAGAGAGTGGATGGCCAGAAATGGATTGTTCCTACTACGGATAAGCATATCGGTTATATTTATCTGGTTTGGAGCATTAAAATTTTTTCCGGGAGCAAGTCCGGCAGAATCGCTCGCCACCCGCACCATTGAGGTACTTACATTCGGACTGTTCGGGGAGCAGACAATTCTATACGGATTGGCAATTTGGGAGGTGGTGATCGGTTTGGGGCTTCTTACAAAAAAGTTCATGCGAGAGATCCTGCTTCTCATGTACCTGCAGATGGCCGGGACACTCACCC
>CAYSMO010000133.1:0-7826 GCA_964432125.1 uncultured Bacteroidaceae bacterium
GGCGGTGCTTTGCTCTCGAACTTTATGATCCAGCCACTCCGACTCTATGGACACATTCTAACCTGAATTATTACCTTCGGTGAGCTCTTCGGGGTTCATAAATTTTTGCAAAAATATTGTAATATCCAGAATAATAGTAAATTAGTAATATTTCAATAAAAAATTTATTTTGCCAAAATTTACTAAAGTGCATTCATTTTTGCACATCTACTTCCTTACAAGCCCTTTGAAGTAGGCGACTACATTAGCAGGGCTTGTAAGTTATAGCTGCACAAAACTAAATGCATGTATAATCCAGGCTAAATAGGTATTTTATTCAATTTGGTATTCTTTATTAAATAAACCATAAATTGCATCATCAACATTGAATATGATTGCTGACTTTCATACTTTTAATGAGTGAATAAATAATACCAAAACAATGAAATCACCCACCCGCTCTTTCTCCATTTTGTTTCTTTTACTTTATTTCCTGAACGGATGCAACCAGAAACCCGGCACAACCGGACTGGACAGCCCCGCATTTAATCCGATGATTACCGCATTTACCAGTGGTGTTATCTCTTCTGAAACACCGGTGCAGGTTCGTTTCGCGCAACCTTTCACCGATTCAGTTGAAATAAACAGCATCGTTGAGAAAGGTGCAATGACCCTGCAGCCTGCAGCAGATGGCAATGTCTATTACGTGGATCAGCAGACGATTGAATTCCGGCCGGCAGACCGGTTCAGGCAGGGAACGGCCTATGATGTGAAACTGAGATTGGATAAACTCTTTCCAAAAACAGAATCGGAAAAGTCATTTGAGTTCCGGTTTCATACCATTAATCAACACTTGAGCATAGAATTGGGCGGTTTCAGACCTTATAACGATTTTCAACCTGTTCTCAATAATCTGTCAGGCACCTTGCTGACGGCAGATTATGCAGATCCGGGAGCGGTCAGATCAGTGATTCAGGTTACCCAGGGAAAAACAGCTCTGCCTGTGAGATGGGTTCACCTGGCGGATGAGAAGACCCATGAATTTACAATAGACAGTATCGTGAGGGGAGAAATGGAGTTGAAGATAGAGATAAAGTATGATGGTAATGCAATCAACTCAGATCAGAAAGGTGTTCAAGAATTTATCGTTCCCGCTTTGGGCGATTTTAAAGTGATCGGACATCAACTGGTGCAGTATCCCGAACAGCATGTGGTATTGCGTTTTTCAGATCCGATAAGGAAGAACCAGTCCCTCGAGGGACTGGTCCACCTGAGTAACGACACAGATATGCGGTTCATTGTCGATGGTAACAGCATAAAGGCCTACCCGAATGTGCGCCAAAATGGCTCTCTGACCCTTTTCATCGAACCCGGTGTCAGAAACAGCTCCGGAAAAGGGATGAAAACGGGACAGCGCCTCGATATCGTTTTCGAAGAGATTAAACCTTCTGTTGCATTGCTTGGACAAGGGGTGATTATTCCAACAGCCGATGAGGTAATCCTGCCGTTTAAGGCAGTAAACCTCAAGGCTGTTGATCTGAAAGTGATCAAGATTTTTGAGAACAACATCACCCAGTTTCTCCAGGTAAACCAACTAAGCGGAAGCAATGAACTTAAACGTGCCGGCCGATTGATCATGAAGCGGACCATCGACCTGGTGGCAGATAGGCCGATAAATTTCGGACAGTGGAATACTTTTTCGCTCAATCTTACCGAACTGGTAAAAACAGAACCTGGCGCTCTTTACAGGGTGGAGATTAACTTCCGACAGAGCCAGTCTCTCTTTTCCTGTGCCGATCAAACTACAGATCTTACAGATAACATTGAAAATCAAGATGAAACGGACCTGGATGAGATAGCATACTGGGACTCTCATGAAAGCTATTACAGTAGCTGGGACTATTATGATTATGAGGGTTACAGGTGGGAAGACAGGGAAAACCCTTGTAAACCTGCTTATTATGGAAAGCGCAGGGCCGTTGCGAGAAATGTGCTGGCAAGCAACCTCGGACTCATTGCCAAATCTGGTTCCGGAGAAAAATTGCATGTCACCGTTACTGATCTCCTTCAGGCAACAGGAGTATCAAATGCCCGGGTAACAGCCTATAATTACCAGCAGCAAGAAATTGCAACGGCTACAACCAATAGCAGCGGGATGGCAGAACTGATCACGAAAAGTAAGCCGTTTCTGCTTGTGGCTGAATACGGAGGACAAAAAGGCTACCTGAGACTGGTTGATGGTGCAGCACTTTCCTATAGTATGTTTGATGTGTCCGGAAGAGCTGTGCAAAAAGGGATAAAAGGTTTTTTATATGGCGAAAGAGGGGTTTGGAGACCGGGTGACTCAATCTTTATGAACCTGATACTCGACGACAGGGCAAATCCATTACCCGATGGACATCCCGTTACCTTTGAGTTGAAGGATCCCCGGGGAAAAGTTGTTCAGAAGAGCGTGGCCCCGGGAAGCAAAACCGGTTTTTACCCGTTTCACACAAAAACTGCCCCGGATGCTCCAACCGGCAGATATACATTGAATGCTGCAGTTGGAGGGGTAAGCTTTACTGAGGGCATACAGGTTGAGACCATAAAACCCAACCGACTGAAAATAGACCTCTCCTTTGACGGGGACACAATATATCCTTCAAAAGGGGCGATTTCCACCCACCTGTATGGAAAGTGGCTCACCGGAGCCTCTGCCGGAAATCTTCGGGCTGAAATAGAGGTTCTTTTCAGGTCAGCCGCAACATCTTTTAAAGGATATGAGGATTATACCTTTAGAAATCCCGGCAAAAATGTTGCTCAATACCCCAGCATGTTCTGGGAAGGTAACGTCGATAAGTCAGGGAATGCGAACTTTTCTAAACAACTCAATATAAAAGGAGAGGCCCCGGGTATGCTTCAGGCGATCTTTACAACCCGCCTGTTCGAAAAATCAGGAGAATTCAGTATTGACCAGAAGTCCGTTTATTGTTCTCCGTTTAACACCTATGTAGGATTAAAAACGCCAGAGGGTGACAAGCGGAAAATGTTGCTGACAGACACCCTCCATGCCATTGATGTGGCTACCCTCTCTGCTGAAGGAGAACCGCTTACAAAGCTTGGACTGGATGTTAAAATCTATAAGCTATCGTGGAGATGGTGGTGGGATGCGTCACACGAAAACCTCGCCTCCTACATGGGAAGCAGTCAGCAGACACCGGTATACAACACAACGATCAGCACAAGAAATGGAAAAGGCTCTTTCAATTTCCGGATTGATTACCCTGAATGGGGACGCTACCTGGTGGTTGTATCTGACATGGGGGGACACAGTGCTGCGGAGGTGATTTATATGGATTGGCCCGGGTGGGCCGGAAGATCCCGCAAAGCAGATCCAGACGCTGCCGCTGTTCTTACGTTCAGCTCAGATAAGTCGACCTATGCGGTGGGAGAGACGGCTTTGATAACCATTCCCTCCTCCGTGAACGGGCGTATACTGATCAGCCAGGAAACCGGATCCGGAGTGATAAAGCAGGAGTGGATCGAGGCTGGCGGATCAGAAACCAAATACCAGATGAAGATTACCAGTGCAATGGCACCCAATATTTATCTCTGCGCTTCATTGATCCAGCCACATAAGAACACTGGTAACGATCTTCCGATCAGGATGTTCGGAGTGATACCCATCCATGTTGTAGATCCCGGAACCAAGCTTCAACCACAAATTGATATGCCCGATGAACTGAGTCCGAACAGCAAAATACAGATAAAAGTTTCTGAGAAGAGCAACAAAAACATGACCTATACCATCGCGATGGTGGATGAAGGATTGTTGGATCTCACCCGTTTCAGGACACCGGATCCCTGGTCTTCGATGTATGCAAAGGAGGCCCTCGGCGTTAAAACGTGGGATATGTTTGAGCATGTTTTGGGAGCCTATGGAGGACGAATTGATGGTATCTATAGCATCGGGGGCGACATGGATGAGGCGGGAGCCGGAGCCAGGGAGGCAAACAGGTTTCCCCCTATGGTGCGCTTTATAGGCCCCTTTACCCTTGAAGGGAGAAGCAACGCGCACACCATATCGGTACCCAATTATATCGGGTCGGTAAGAACAATGCTCATTGCCGGGAACAAGGGAGCTTATGGCCATGTTGAGAAAACAACCACTGTTAAGCAACCCCTGATGTTGCTTGCAACCTTGCCCAGGGTTCTGGGACCGGGTGAGGAGGTGGCGTTGCCTGTCAATGTATTTGTGATGGACGAATCGATCAGAAATGTCGAACTGAAATTAACCACCAATGATATGCTGATCGCAAAAGAGACAAAGCAATCGGTAGTTTTCCGTGAAACAGGCGATCAGATTGTGGATTTTATGTTGAAGACACCTGAGAAAAAGGGAATAGGCAAGGTTAAGATCGTAGCGACCGCCGGGAAGCATACTGCTGAGTATGAAATTGAACTGAATATCCGTTCGTCCAATCCGCCGGTAACAAAGTATATCACACAAGTGGTTGAGCCGGGGGATACCTATAACCAGGAGTTGAGCTATGTGGGAATGGAGGGAACCAATGAGCTGTTGATGGAGGTTTCAGCCATACCTCCCATAGATTTTGGCCGGAGACTTAAATTCCTACTGAAGTATCCGCATGGTTGTATTGAACAGGTTACCTCTGCTGTGTTTCCCCAACTATTTTTGGGTGAAGTGGTTGAAATCACGGATAAGGTAAAGCAGAAAACTGATGAAAACATCAGGGAGGGAATCAAAAAACTCGCCTCCTTCCAACTCCCCGGTGGTGGTTTTTCTTACTGGCCGGGATCAATGCATGAATCGTCATGGGGTACCTCCTATGCCGGGCATTTTCTTCATGAAGCAAAAGAGAAGGGATATGATGTTCCGGCTTCAATGGTCAGAAGCTGGAAAAACTTTCAGAAAAAATCAGCCAGGAGATGGTCTGTTGACGGTTCTGCCAATCCTTATGAAATCAAGCAGGAGCAGATACTGCAGACTTACAGGCTTTTTACACTTGCGCTTACGGGAGAAGTTGAGATGGGAGCCATGAACAGGCTCAGGGAGAGAACAGACCTGGTCCCGGAGGCGAAGTGGAGACTTGCAGCGGCCTATGCCCTGGCAGGTCAGCGAGAGACAGCCCGGGAGCTTGTTACCCATGTTCCGGTTCAGGTAAGTGAGTATCACGACTCACGCTATTCTTTTGGAAGCAGCACCCGCGATCAGGCGATGATTTTAGAGGCGATGATCCTGATCGGGATGAAGGAAAATGGTGTTCTTCTGCTGGAAAAGATCGCCGGGGAACTCTCCGGTCAACAATGGATGAGCACGCAAACCACAGCCTACAGCCTGGTGGCCGTGGCCAAATTTACCAAAGGAGAGATGTCGGATAATCGAATTAGTTTTGATTACTCCTTTAACGGGGGCGCTACCAAAAAGGCTGAAACTGGAATGCCGCTGGCACAGATAGCTATTGAGCCGGGCGAAAAGATTCAGGGTGAGGTAACATTTAAAAACAACACAGGTGGCATTCTGTTTGTGCGGTTGATCAACACAGGCCTTCCAAAACCCGGTGATGAGGAGGCAATGAAGAGCAACCTGGACCTGCAGGTACATTATACCGATATGGAGGGGAACCGGATATCGCCCGGTGAGATATCGCAGGGAAGAGATTTGATCGCTGTTTACAAGGCATACAATCCGGGGACCAGTGGCCACCTGGAGAACATTGCCCTAACCACCATATTTCCCTCCGGATGGGAAATTCATAACGAAAGACTGTTTAGTACCTCCTCTGTCAGTCAGCCGTTTACCTACCAGGACATTCGCGACGACAGGGTGATGACCTATTTTTCACTTCCGGTAAACCAGTCCAAAACGTTTACTGTAAGGCTGAACGCTGCTTATAAAGGCAGGTACTATTTGCCCTCTGTCAAGGCGGAAGAGATGTATAAAAGGGAGGTTCAGGTGGTGATACCCGGTAGTTGGATTGATGTTCCCGCGGCTCAATAGGATGTATCAGGGAAAGATGACCCGGTGGTGGAGGGAATACAGGGTATTGCTGATCACCCTGGGAATTGCGCTGTTCCTGTTCTGGATCTCTTTGCCCAGTCAGCTCTTCAGGGATCCTTTATCTACAGTGGTGTACGACCGGAATGGCGAACTGCTGGGAGCACGTATAGCGGGTGACGGACAGTGGCGGTTTCCCGGAATTGATTCCCTGCCGGGGAAATATGTCGCTGCGGTGATTGAATTTGAGGACCGGTTTTTTTACGTTCACCCGGGGATAAACCCAGCCAGTATCGCCAGGGCGGTAATACAAAATGTCAGGGCAGGAGAGATCAGGAGCGGGGGTAGTACCATTACTATGCAGGTGATGCGGATGTCGGGGAAGAACCGGCCGAGGAATTTGTTTTGGAAAGCTATTGAAATGGTGCAGGCGGTGAGGTATGAACTGACGGCAACCAAAGAGATGGTACTTACCACCTATGCCAACAATGCACCTTTCGGAGGGAATGTGGTAGGCCTGGAAGCAGCATCGTGGCGCTACTTCGGAAGGTCCCCGCATCACCTTACGTGGTCAGAGGCGGCCCTGCTTGCCGTTCTTCCCAATGCACCGGCCCTGATCCATCCAGGCAGAAACCGCGATCTGCTGAAGCAAAAGAGGGACAGGTTGTTGAAAATGCTTTTTTACAAGGATTATATTGATGAGAACAGTTACAGGCTGGCTGTTATGGAGCCTCTTCCCGGAAAACCGCTTCCCCTTCCGGATATAACCCCGCACCTCACTGATGGGGTTATGCTGGATAAAGCAAAAAACCGCTTTTATTCAACCATTGACCGGTATACCCAGGAGCGGGCGAATGAGTTAACGGAAATCCGTCAGGAGATGTTACGCGCCAACGAAATACACAACATGGCCTGTCTGGTGATGGAGGTGGAGACAGGTGAAGTGCTGGCATATGTTGGCAACAGCTCGCCGAAAGAAAAGCAGATTAACGGCAACAGCGTGGATGTGATCAGATCTCTCAGGAGCACCGGTAGTATTCTAAAACCTTTTCTTTTCGCAGGGATGCTCGATAATGGCGATATCCTGCAGAGAACCCTGATTCCCGATGTGCCCATCCGTTACAATGGATATGCACCAAAAAATTACGACCAGGGATATGAGGGCGCTGTTCAGGCCCGTAAGACATTGATCCGGTCTCTCAATATTCCCTCGGTGATCATGCTAAAGAGGTATGGCGTGGAGCCGTTTTTGGGACTGCTAAGAAACGCTGGTTTCACCACTTTTAAATCATCTCATGAACACTACGGATTAACCCTGATTCTCGGGGGGGGAGAGACCACCCTCTGGGAGCTGGCGGGCACCTATGGAAGCCTGGCCCGCGTGCTGAATCACTACACAGATTCGGATGGCAATTACTTTCAGTCAGACTACCACATGCCGCGGCTGGAAATGGGAGCCGCTATCCCCGAATATGGTCTTCTCCAGGAAGAGGGTGTCCTTTCAGCTTCAAGCATCTATATTACTTTTAAATCATTACTTGAAGTAAACAGGCCGGAAGAATTATCATTATGGTATTTGATGTCATCTTCCAGAAGAATTGCCTGGAAAACCGGAACAAGTTATGGGTTCCGGGATGCATGGGCCGTTGGGGTTACTCCCGAATATGTGGTGGCTGTTTGGGCGGGTAATGCCGACGGAGAGGGAAGGCCGGGACTCACAGGGATCACTGCTGCCTCGCCTCTGATGTTTGATCTGTTTACCATGTTACCAGAGACAGGTTGGTTTGATGCACCGCTCGATGATCTCTCCGAGGCGGTTGTCTGCGCACAAAGCGGGTTTATCGCCGGA
>CAYSMO010000134.1:0-7813 GCA_964432125.1 uncultured Bacteroidaceae bacterium
GCAGGTATGGAGCCGGGTTTGCCATCGGTCAGAATTTCAGGGATGAGAGGTTCCAGGTTTTTTCGGGCCGGTAGAAGAGCCGGCTGTCGGTGACCGTTAGAGGTGACGGCACATTGTTGGCGAACAGCGAACCGGTGCCGAGTCCCTGGGGAAGGGTGGTGTTCAGCGTGGCGGTCCACTGTGCAATGACATTCAGTCCGATGTTCGATTCAAGGGCTGAGGTGACCCACCAGCCGGTGCCCTGTTTTTCAGCGAGGCCGATCCACTCTTCTGAAGCGATGAATCCTCCGAGCAGCGAAGGCTTGAGGATGATGTATTGCGGTTTGATGGTTGCCAGGAGTTGCTCCTTCTGCTCCGGGGCCTGCACCCCGATCAGCTCTTCATCGAGTGCAATAGGAATGGGGGAGTTGGTGCATATCCGCGCCATCGCTTCGGGTGTGCCGGCAGGGATGGGCTGCTCAACTGAGTGGATGCCGAATTTCGACAGCTGTTTTAGCTTTTCGAGGACCTCATTTGGCTGCCAGGCACCGTTCGCATCGAGCCTGAGTTCGAGCCTTGAAGTAGGGTGTTCCTTTCGGAGTGCGCGGAGTATCTCCAGTTCATCGCCGAAGCGAAGTGCGCCAACCTTCATTTTTAACACCTTAAAGCCCTGGTCGAGTTTTTCTGCGATGCGTGACAGCATCTCCGGTTTGTTGCCCATCCAGATGAGACCGTTGATCGGGATTCCGGTGGTGCCGGCAGTGAAATCTGATGAGTACAGCAATCTTTTTCCGCCCTGCTGCAGATCGTGGAGTGCAGTCTCCAGTCCGAAACGGATCGCCGGATAATCTGAAAGGTCAATTCCTGTCAGATTTTCTGCTGTTAGGGATTCTTTTCGGTGCCCGGAACTATCCTGACCATATGCGGAATGCTGCTGGTTTATCTGATGCCTGACTGCATCCGATGGCTGTGATCTTATGGGAGATTGTTGATTCTTATCAACTGGAGCACTTTTTTGCCCGGGACCATTGGTCCTCATAGCCTTACAAACCGCCTTCAGCTGATGTTCAAAGCCGGAAGTGTTGTCCGGACTGAGTCCCGGGATCAGGGAGCACTCTCCGATGCCGAAAAGGTCCGGATTTCCGGGATCGGTCACGCGCATAAACCACGAATCCTTCTCCTGCAGCACTCCCCGCGATGTGCCGGCGGGTTGCAGGAACTTCAGGGGGATTTTTATGTAGTCGCACTTCAGCATTAAAGGATCAGTCCCAGGCCAAATGAAAAGGAGAAAAACAGCGTGATCAGTGCCAGTTTTTTCAGTTCGTTATTCAGCTCAACCGGTACCGTATTGTCAAGCACCTTCTTCATATCGGAGAGCAGGAAGGGGAGAGCCAGCACAAAGAGGAACTGGTAGGCCGAGTGAAAATGGATCAGCGTGTAGGTCAGGCTCAGCAGGAACCCGGTAAGCAGCAGCGTGAGGTGGTAGATCTTTGCCCAGCTCAGGCCCATCCGCACCACCAGCGTCATCTTCCCGTTCGCCCGGTCATTTTCGCGATCACGCAGGTTATTTAAATTCAGAACCCCCACACTGAAGAGTCCGATGGCCGCGGCAGGCAGGAGGATGGTCCAGTAGAAGGAGTGGGTGTGGAGGAAATAGGTACCCGAGACGCCGATGATCCCGAAAAAGATAAAGACCATGATATCGCCGAAGCCGGCATAGCCGTAAGGGCGTTTGCCGACGGTGTATTTGATGGCGGCAAAGATGGCAGTGATGCCCAGCAGGAAGAAGATGAAATAGAGTTTTTCGTTTTCGCTGCCCGCACCGTGGCTGATTCCCAGTCCCGCGTAGATCAGGATACATCCCGAGACCAGGCTTAGCATGGTGAACAGGGCGATCATCCGGCGCATCTGTTTGCGGGTGACCAGTCCGGATTGGGTAACCCTGAGCGGACCGAGCCTCTTTTTACTGTCGGTGCCTTTGAGTGCATCGCCGTAATCGTTGGCGAGGTTGGAGAGCACCTGCAGGAACAGTGTGGTGAGGAGTCCGAATATAAACACCGCCCACCTGAACACGCCCCGGTCGTATGCCAGGAAGCTACCCAGCACAGTAGCCGACATCGCCAGGGGGAGGGTCCGCAGACGAAATGCTTTGATCCATATTTTTAGTGGTGTCATTAATAACTGCTTTTTATATAAGTTTGGTTCGTTTAATCGATGTTCTATCTGAGTTTGTTCGCTTTTTTTTTCAGTGCGATCAGAGTTTCTCTTCTATTAGATACCGAACTTATTTTATTCAATTTCTATACATGATAATTTTTTGTAGTCATCATCATGTAAAAACTTGTCAATAATAGCTTTTCTTTGAATCAATAATCCGGCAATTTCCGAGGTTGTAAGATTTCCAGTGCGAATCCAAACGATTTTTGGAGGGTGACCATTAATCAAACTGATGTCATAGAAATCAGAATCAAATGTGACAATTGAGTAATTATTGTTTTTTGCGTAAATCCAAATATCAGAATCTTCAGAATCCTTTAATCCACAATCAGAAACATGTTTACAATCAGGGAAATGATCAATTAATTTATTTGTAATGCGAAATGAGATGTTCTGATCAAACAGCAATTTCATGAAGCATATTTTAATTTGTGTTCCCTGTCAGCTGCGTAGGCCAGGCAAGCTTTTATATCATCAACTGTAAGTTCCGGGAAATCATAAATAATTTCATCATTAGACATTCCTGCAGCTAACCATCCAAGAACATCAAATACAGTGATCCTTGTATCACGTACGCAAGGCTTTCCAAACCTTTTATTTGGATTGCGTTTAATTATTGATTTATAATCAACCATATTAATTATACTTTTTACAAAACTACTCAAAATTTGAAAACTTACCTATACTGGTTGTTTAACAGTAATTTAACTAACTATTTATAGTCTTTAATTAATAAACAAACTGCTGGTTGTTCGGTTCAAATACAGCGGAGGCGATTTCCTGCTGACCGTCCGTGGCCCAGTTGTAATCGGGGAACTATTCCAATTTCGAAATTCATTTTAGCACAGGTTATTTTTATGTTGTTGGACACTCTTCGTGTCAATGGCCATTTTTCTTTACGGCAACTTCGGAAACTGGTCCCAGTCGGGCTTCCGTTTCTCCAAAAACGCATTCTTTCCCTCCTGGGCCTCGTCGGTCATGTAGTAGAGCATCGTTGCGTTCCCCGCCAGCTCCTGGATCCCGATCTGTCCATCGAGCTCGGCGTTGAGTCCCACCTTGATCATCCTGAGGGCGATCGGACTGTGCTCCATCATCTTTTTGCACCACTCCACGGTGGTATCCTCCAGCTCCTCCAGCGGCACCACGGTATTTACCAGTCCCATATCGAGCGCCTCCTGCGCCGTGTACTGCTTGCAGAGAAACCAGATCTCCCGCGCCTTTTTCTGTCCGACGTGCCGCGCGAGGTAAGACGATCCGAGTCCGGCATCGAAGCTTCCCACCTTCGGACCGGTCTGTCCGAACCGCGCATTCTCCGAAGCGATGGTAAGGTCGCACACCACGTGCAGTACATGTCCGCCGCCAATGGCCCAACCGTTCACCATCGCAACCACCGGTTTCGGGATGGAGCGTATCTGCTTCTGCACATCGAGAATATTTAACCGGGGAACGCCATCTTTACCGACGTACCCGGCGAAGCTCTTCACGTTCTGGTCGCCGCCGCTGCAGAAGGCCTTGTCGCCCGCGCCGGTGAGGACAACCACCCGAACATCCTGCCGTTCACGGGCGATCAGCAGCGCCTCGCTCATCTCTTTCGTGGTATCGGGGGTGAAGGCGTTGTGGTAGTGCGGACGGTTGATGGTGATGCGGGCGATCCCTTCAAAAAAGTCGAATTTGATCTCTTCGTACGCTTTTATTGTGGTCCAGTTCCGTTTGCTCATATTATTGGCTCTGTATAGGTTATTAATTCTTTTAATGTTATTGGTTGTGCATCGATTACAGGCTGTTTAAGGAATAGTGATTCCGCACAGTTTACTGGTTCAGAATGGACTATTTGTTGTGTTAGATTGTTAGTTAGGTAAACAATATTGATTCCGTAAAGTTTATTGGTTCAGTAAAGTCAATTTCTTCTATAAAGTTGTTTGTTCCGTAAGGTTATTATTACGCATAAGTTATTGGTTCTGCAATGATTTATAAAACTGTTTAAAGATAGCACTATTTTCACTTTTGGCGGTGTTTACCTCCAGCAGGGCCGGACCGGTATATCCCGAGAAGAGTGTTACGAGGGCGGTTCGTAGTTGGGGTATATCGCTTGCGTACAGGTGTTTTAGTCCGAATGCTTCTGCGAGGCGTTGCAGGTCGACCGGGTGGTGCGTTACCGAGAACTCTTCGAAAAAGGGCATGCGTGACGGTCCGTCGAGCAGTCTGAAGATCCCCCCGCCCTGATCGTTCAGCACGATGACTTTCAGGTTTTTCGGAAAATTCTTATTCCACAGCGCGTTGGAGTCGTACACCAAGCTCAGGTCGCCCAGTATGGCGAGGTGGGGTCCGGGCGACACCATCGCGGCACCGACCGCGGCAGAGAGCGATCCGTCGATACCCGAGGTACCGCGGTTGCTGTGGTAGGTAAGGTCGTTGCGCGTGGGAGCCAGCTGTGCATACCTGATGGTTCCCGAGTTCCCGAGGTGTACGGTGGTGTTTGGCGGCACCCGGTTGAGGATCGCGGTGGTGGCGGTGAGGTTGCTGAAGGGGGCCGTGGTGAAGAAGGTTGCTGCTCGCTGAAGGGCGGCGGCTTCCTGCTTTTTCCAGGTTGCGAGGTAATGGTTCAGGGAAGACTGTTCTTCTCTCTGGGTTGTTGGGGTTAGGTTGCCAGATAATTCACTCTTACTTGAAGAGGAAATCTTTGTTGAGGGGTACTTTTCGTCAGATGGTTCCGTGGTCATCCGGACTGAAGAAGAATTCTCTGAGGACGATCGTCTTTCTGCATTGGAATTATCCGGGTTTTGTGACCCGGTTTCTGAAAGAATTTGATGGAATAGGTTGACCGGGGGTTGTTCGGTGACAATCACCGGGACATTAATGAGTCGCTGCACAAACAGCCGGGTTCTTTTTGAAACCACCTGTCCGCCGAACGTCACCACCAGTTCCGGTTGAAGGGTTTTCAGCTCCTCTTCATCTGCCGAGGCGATTGCGAGCTCGGGGAGGGAGATCAAATGGCCGTTTGCGGCGGCAGATTTTTTAGCGTTGACATATCCGGTTTCGGAGACGGCAACCTGCAGATCTGTGGGGGGATCATTGTTGGGGTTGAGGCTATTCTTTGGGTTGGGGTTATCTCTGGGGTCAGTTTCTGTGGCAGGGTCAGGCCTGGGGTGCGTGACCAAAGTATCGACACCAAGGTTTGTAATATTCTCTGCGATGATGGTCACCTGGTAATGTTTGGTGAGGGCGATCAGCACCTCCCGCTCCTCGTTGCTGTAGGCGTTCATGCCGGCGATCAGCAATACCTTTTTCTGGTTGGTGAGGGCTGAGGCGATAATGCTTGACTCTGTTTCGGGGAGGGGAAGGGTATTGTTATCGGTGTCATTTCCGGCAACCTTCTGTGTGGGCATCTTTTTCGCCATATCGCTCGCTCCGGCCACTGTTTCGTAAAGCGGTTCGTTCAGTGGCACGTTGAGGTGTACAGGTCCTTTGGGATTGGAGAGCGCAGTGCCAATGGTCGTTGAAACCTGCTGGATTGCCTCTCTGGCATTATTTTCGCCTATCGGCTCCGGTGGTAAATTGTACGATCCTTTCACATTGGATTTGAAGATATCCTCCTGGTTGATTCGTTGGTTGCCGAACTGCGGCGGCCACTCCGGGGGACGATCGGCTGTGAGGACCACCAGTGGGAGTTGCTGGTAATATGCTTCGGCCACGGCCGGGGCCAGGTTGAGTGCTGCGGTGCCCGAGGTAGTGACGACCGCCACTGCTTTGCCGGTTTGCCGGGCGATCCCCAGTGCCACATAACCGGCTGACCGTTCATCGACGATGCTGAAGCAGCTGAAATCGGGATCGCGCTGAAAAACCTGCATCAGCGGGGCGTTCCTGGATCCGGGACAGATCACGGCATGACGCACGTCGTGCTTTTTCAGAAGCAGTACAAGATCAGCGATCTGTTGTTTGAACGGCAGCTTTCTCATCCTTGGTTGCGGGGTATGAATTGATGATGTTGAGCAGTGATTTTGCCTTAAGCTGGGTCTCTTCCCATTCATCTTCGGGTACACTTTCGAGCGTGATACCGCCGCCGATGTAGAGGGAGACATATTCGGGGGTGATCCTCATGCAGCGGAGGTTGACAAAGAGGTCGATGACTTCGTCGGACTTCACTGGACCAAGAAAACCGGCATAATACTCCCGGTCGTGCGGCTCGATCTGTTTGATATAGGTGATCGCCTCCTCTTTCGGCTGACCAGCAACGGCGGGGGTGGGATGGAGCGCATCGAGCAGCTCCCAGGTGCGGCCCGATATCTGATCATTGCTGAACGTGAAGTCGCTGCGCAGGTGCACGATATCGCCTGCTTTTTTCACATAGGGGGAGGTGACGCGGTAATCGCGTATATGGAACTCGCGGAGGATATCGTGGATGTAGCGGGTAACATACTCCTGCTCCAGCACCTCCTTCATGGTCCAGTTGCTACATTCCATGTTCTTTTTGGAGTACTTCCGGGTCCCGGCGAGCGATACTGTTGAGACGACCCCTTTGTTTAGGCGGAGGAGTGGTTCGGGCGAAGCCCCCAGCCAGAATTGGTCGTTGCTCTTGAAGAGGTAGACAAAGGCATTCGGGTGTCTTTTACAGACTTCATGAAATATCTGAACGGCATGTGGGAGATAGTTGCCGTTTATTGTTTTGATCCTCGAAAGCACAGCCTTCTGGAAGGCGCCGGTGGAGATCTGGTCCTGGATGCTTTTTACCTGGTTGAGGTACGCTTTCCTGCCTGTAACAACCGGTTCCTCTTTATTCCATGCGGGGGGATTGTTTCCGGAAAGGGATTTGATCTGACTCAGCGCCTCTTCGGTGTTGGTATCCCCGTCGATGGTGATATCGGGTCTGACCATGATATACTTTTTCCCGTTCCTGGTATCGAACGGTGCCATAAGAAATCCCTTCTTTTCGTTGATCTCATGGATGGAGCTGTATTCAATGTTCCGGGGTTCGGTCTGGATGTAGGTTGTGCTATTTGTCTCTCCGGGCAGACGGAATATGGCAAAGGTGAGGTTTTTTTCTAAGCAGAGGTGGTATATGTTTTTATAGGTATCACTCATCACTTAATCTCTCTGGTCCGGGTTCTGTCGATTGCTTTGGTTCATGTTTTTTTACGTTCTTTCTGGTCAATGTCCTGTCGTTCTTTCTGGTTCATGTTCTGGTCGATGACCTGATCAATGTCCTTTTCGATCACATTGTTCAATGTTCTCGTTGATCTTTCAGGTCAATGTCCAGATCAATGTCCTTTTCGATTGGTTTAATACTATTGGTAACACGGCTGATAGAAATAAGTTTTCCGGTTGCGTCAGTAATTTCAATGTCCCAGGTATGTTTAAAAATACCTTTATGAATGAGTTTGCCCGTGGCGGTAATCTTTCCACCTGTTACCGGGGCAATGTGCTGACTATTCACTGTTGCTCCGTAGGCGGTTTTACCTTCATCCATGACCATGAGCTGCGATCCGGCACCGGCGACTGTTTCGGCGATCGACAGGTAAACGCCGCCGTGCACTACACCGCCTGGTTGCATGTGGTGGGGAACAATTGTGATCTCCCCGGTGATATGCTCGCCATCGAAATGTGTGAAGCGGATTCCGAT
>CAYSMO010000135.1:0-7726 GCA_964432125.1 uncultured Bacteroidaceae bacterium
CGGCGGTCTTGGCAAAGGAGGACGAGGGCGACGCGCCCCTGTGCTGATGAACAACGGCGGTATATCCCAGCGATCCCTCGTTGCCGAAACACCCGTGGAGATTGACCGCCGCCTCATGGAGATCGACTATTTTTCCGGGGTGATCCTCGCGAAGGCGGTGCTGCCCGGGATGATCGAAAGGGGAGAGGGCTGGTTCGGCGTTACGAGCACCATCGCCGGCAAATTCGGGTTTCCGCTGCGCTCGGCCTACTCCGCCGCCAAACATGCACTCTTCGGATTCTACGAGAGCCTATTGGCTGAGAACCAACGCTATGGCATCCGCGTAACGATGTTCAGCCCCGGCCGGGTACGCACCAACATATCCATGCACGCGGTCGACAAGGATGGGAAGTCACGCGGCATCATGGATCCCGGTCAGGCCAACGGCATCTCCCCCGAAGCCTGCGCCCGCAAAATGGTACGCTCCATGAAACGCGGTCGCCGTGATGTGCTGATCGGTGGGAGTGAACTGCTGATGGTGCACATCTACAAATACCTCCGTCCCCTTTACTACCGGATGGTCAGGAAAATGAATCCTTATTAGGAATATGGACAACAGAATCGATAAATATCTTTGGGCGGTGCGGATATTCAAAACCCGCGCCCTGGCCTCCGAAGCATGCAAAAAGGGCCGTGTGATGATCAGCGACATGTCGGTAAAACCGTCGCGCAGCATCAAACCCGGCGAAATTGTTACGGTCCGCAAAGCACCAGTGAATTACATGTACAAGGTCCTCGATCCGATCCAGAAAAGGGTAGGTGCCAAGCTGGTCGAACAGTACATGGTGGATGTCACCCCCCCGGAAGAGCTTGAAAAACTTACCATGAAAGACGATTTCTATGTATCGCGGGATCGCGGAGCGGGCCGCCCTACCAAGAAGGAACGGAGATTACTGGATAACCTGAGGAGGAGATAGTCTGCAGTCTCAACTGATAAAATGTCCGCTGATCGATTCGTAATTATGTACTTTGTCAATCACATCGGCAAAGAGGTCGGCCACGGAGATCACCTTGATCTTGTCGCTCTGCTTTTGCAGTGGGATGGAGTCGGTAACAATCAGCTCATCGATGGGCGATTCCTCGATCCGCTCATATGCCGGTCCCGAGAGCACAGCGTGAGAAGCTACCACGCGGACGCTTCGGGCGCCCTGACTCTTCATCATGCTGGCGGCAAAGGCGATGGTGCCCGCGGTATCCACCATATCGTCGACAATCACCACGTTCTTATCATGGATTTCGCCGATCGCCTTGATCTCTTCAACGACGTTGGGTTTCTTGCGGAGCTTGTAGCAGATCACCATGCTTGCGTTCAGGAACCTTGAGTAGGCGTTGGCACGTTTTGTACCGCCCATATCGGGAGCAGCCACTGCCAGGTTCTCGAGGTTCATCGCTTTGATATAGGGAACGAAGAGGGCAGAGGCGTAGAGGTGGTCGACCGGCACATCGAAGAATCCCTGCAGCTGATCTGCGTGCAGGTCCATCGTCATGATCCGGTTCACACCGGCAGCAGTAAGCAGGTTGGCCACCAGCTTGGCGCCAATTGAGGCGCGGGGCCTGTCCTTCCTGTCCTGCCTGGCAAAGCCAAAGTAAGGGATAACCGCTACGATCTTGTAGGCCGATGCCCGTTTGGCCGCATCGATCATCATTAGTAGCTCCAGCAGATTGTCGCCCGGCGGAAAGGTCGACTGGATGATAAAGACCGTACGACCCCGCACACTCTCATCATAGGCCGGCTGAAACTCTCCGTCACTGAACTGATACATACTGGTTCGCCCCAGGTCCTGTCCAAAACTCTTTGCGATATTCTCAGCGAGATACATGGAAGCCCTTCCGCTGAAGAATTTGATGGGTGTCTTTACGCTCATTGCACAAAGCTGCTTAAGTTGGTGTTTGATTTGCAAGCAAAAGTAAGCATATTGAATTAAAGATTGCCGTCCCGCCACCCGTTTTTTTTTACTCCCTCCAAATTTTCACCAAAAAACCTGTTCATTTCACCGTTCCCGTTCTCACTATGCACCCCGCACCCCGCCCCCCGCATGAACTTTTTTACCCCATTGTTGTTAATAATAGTGCAAACAGAAAGCTACACAAACCTCATACAATATGGCTGAAAGAAACCCCAATATACTGTTGCTGGAGGATGATCAGCAGCTGGGAAGCGTGATCAGGCAGTCGCTTGAGCTTAAGAATTACCAGGTCGACTGGCAGACCGATCCCCAGAAGGCCCTCGAGCGTTATCACAACGGCGGGTATGATATCTGCCTTGTGGATATTGGTCTGCCGGGCATGTCGGGTATCGACTTTGTCAAGCAGATCCGCCAGTCAGACTTCACCACACCGATCCTGTTCATGTCGGGCAACCATGACGACAAAGAGATGATCCATGCCTATTGTGCCGGAGGTGATGATTTCATAGCGAAGCCCTTCTCCACAACCGAGCTTGCGCTTCGGATCTACGCGCTCCTGCGGCGATCGTCTCCCCCGAAGAAGCATACCGATCAGCCCGATATGATCGCCTTTGGAAACTTTACTTTCGACTATCCCAACAGGCTGCTCTGCTCACCTACAGGAGAGGTGAACCTCACCAAAAAGGAGGCGGAGGTGCTGCGGATGTTGGCACGAAACGTAAACAATGTTGTGAAACGCGAAGCGGTACTCACCAATGTCTGGGGAGAGAACGACTATTTCATGGGCCGTTCGATGGATGTCTATATTGCCAGGCTACGGAAGAAATTGCAGGAAGATCAGCAGGTCTCCATCGTGAATGTTCACCGCATGGGGTTCAAGCTTGAGGTGAAGCAGAACGCCACCGTTTAACACTGCCTCCTGCGGTCCCGATCTGTGCTCCTCCGATAAGTGCACTCCCCAATGATATAGATCTTCCTGCGCCCCCGATTGGCGATCCCCCGATATTTTATGCCCGCTTCTCTTTTCTTTTTCTATTTTTGTATTTCAAACAGAACCACCATGGAAAAATCACTCTATCCCCTGAAATTTCGTCCCATCTACAAGGATTACCTCTGGGGCGGTCAGAAGCTCCAATCGCTGTTAAACAAGCAGAACATCCCCGAAATCGCGGCCGAGAGTTGGGAGATCTCCGGGGTAGATGACAATGTATCGGTGGTTTCCGAGGGCTTCCTGAAGGGGAATGCGCTCGACGAACTGATCAGTGTGTATATGGGCGATCTAACGGGGGATCGCGTTTTTGAGCGGTTCGGTGCTGAATTTCCGGTGCTGATCAAGTTTATCGATGCCAAAGAACCACTGAGTGTGCAGGTGCATCCAGGCGACGATTTTGCAGCGCGGGTGCATGGCGACCGGGGGAAGACCGAGATGTGGTACGTGATTGATGCGGATGAAGGGGCGGAGCTGATTTCAGGGTTTAAGCGCGATGTCGATGAGAAGGTGTTTATGGAGAAAATGGAGGACAAGAAGTTGCCTGGGATTTTGAATTATGAACCTGTGAAGAAGGGCGATGTCTTCTTTCTGCCTGCTGGACGGATGCATGCGATCGGAAAGGGGATTGTACTGGCTGAGATACAGCAAACATCCAATATAACGTATAGGATCTATGACTGGGACCGGGTTGACAAAGAGGGGAGGGGGCGTGAGCTGCACCTCGATCTGGCCTTACAGGTGATGGATTATAAGCGGAGGGATGATATTCGTACACGGTACGACCGGATCCCCAACTCGACGGTGAACCTGGCTGACTGTCCCTATTTTACGACGGGCCTGATTGAGTTTGATCGGCCGGTTGACAAGGATTTTGCATTGATTGATTCGTTTGTGGTGTATATATGCACCGAAGGGGAGATGATGGTGAATTATCAAGGCGGGGAGCCGGTTTCGCTGAGTAAGGGTGAGACGATTTTGGTGCCTGCCATGCTGAAGGAGATCTCGCTGATTCCTGCTGGTCCGTCGACGGTGCTGGAGGTTTATATGAAGGTGTAGGTTAGGTTGTCTGTATGGAACCGCAGCCCCGTCGGGACGACATGTCTGTAGCAGGGTTTATTTATTGTTGAACAGATTCATGGTACGTTGGATGCCAAGCGTACCGAAGGTAAGTATCGCTTCGCCGGCAACAGCAAAGCGTTCAGCCAGTATTTTCTTCTCCTCTTCTTCCCACTGACCGAGTACATAGTCGACTTGCTGACCGCGCCCGAACTCGTTGCCAATCCCGAACCGCAGTCGCGCGTAGTTGCTTGTCCCCAAAATGGTGTTGATATGCGCCAGTCCGTTGTGGCCCGCATCGCCCCCTTTGGCGCGCAGACGGATCGTTCCGAAGGGGAGGACTATGTCGTCCGTTACCACCAATAGCCTGTCCTCAGGCAGTTTTAGCTTCTGAAGGTAGTATCGCACGGCGTTACCGCTCAGGTTGACGTAGGTGGAGGGTTTAAGCAGGCAAAAGGTGCGCCCGCGGTGTTTCAGTTCGGCATAGAAGCCATAACGTTGGTCCTTAAATGAAATATTGGATGCACCTGCCAACGCATCCAATATGTCAAATCCAATGTTATGTCGCGTGTTCGCGTATTGCAACCCTATGTTACCGAGTCCGGCTACGAGGTATTTCATAATTGTGCTTCATTGAGCGGTACAATAGGAACTTCAGCGTCGTGAAGAAGACAATGTTCATCATGTAACTTATCCCGGGCAAGACCGGCTCCCTTTATTAGTGGTACCGGGTAAATGCTGTTTTATGGTCCGCTGGTCGAAAGGGAATTGTCAAAAAGAGAGCTTATTCCTGCGAATCCTCTTTATCACCACTTTCTTCAGCTCCGCCTTCTTCAGCTCTCTCTTCACCTTCAGCAGCTTCAGCTCCCTCTTCACCTTCAGTACCCTCTCCAGCAACAGCATCAGGATCTTCAATCTCCATGCCAGCAAGGGCAACACGGGAAGAGACAATAGCGTAAACCATGGATCGTTCCGGATCCAGTACCTCAAGATTATCATACTTCAGGTCGCCCACCTTCACCACTTCACCGATATTGATGTTGGTGATGTCGATCTCTAGAAAATCAGGCAGATGGTCAGGCAGACCTTTTACTCTCAGTGAACGGCGTTTCTGGCGGGGTTTCCCACCCTCTTTGATACCAATCGGAGAACCTGTCAGCTTGATTGGAATGCTGATTGTTACTGGCTTATCTTCGAATACCTCAACAAAATCGATGTGTATGATCTTGTCGGTAACCGGATGAAACTGCAGCTCCTGCATGATTGCTCTCCGCTTGTCGCCTTCAATATTAATATCTACCAGGTAGACATTCGGTGAATAAACCAGTTTCAGGAATTCATTTTCGTTCGCATAGAAATGCAGTACCTCCGTACCGCCATACAAGACGCAGGGTACATCGCCATTCTTACGAAGTTCTCGGGTGGCTTTTTTGCCAAGTTCAGTGCGTTTTTTAACGCTGATGGAAATTGATTTCATTTGTAATCGTGCTACTCAGAATTAATAATTGTTGCTTAATTCCCCATCACACATGGGTATTTTGCGGTCACAAAGATAGGAAAAGTTTTTATTCAAAATTGTCTTATGTGCCCATTTATTATTTATTTATGGAACGGTCTGCTGATCACATAGTTTACATTGATGCTTAGTTGTTTAATGATTGCATGCATCAAATAAGAATGCATGCATCAAGGATTTGTTACTTCTTGCATTTTAACTTACTTTCGCTTCAAAACCCACACTCATGTTTGTAATTGGTATTGCCGGTGGTACCGGATCCGGGAAAACTACTGTTGTTAAGACGATTCGCAGAATGTTGCAGAAGGATCAGGTCTCTTTCCTGGCGCAGGACTCCTACTACAAGAACAACAGTCATCTGCCTGTGAAGGCGCGCCAGGCGATCAATTTCGACCATCCCGATGCGATTGAATTCGAATTGCTGACAGAGCATGTGAGGCGGTTGAAGCATGGAGAGCCGGTCGACCAGCCCACCTACTCATACCTTACCTGCACCAGGCAGGAAAAGGTGATCCCGGTAGTTCCCCGTTCGGTGATCATCGTCGAGGGAATCCTGATTTATACCTGGAAACCGCTGGTAGATCTGATCGATATCAAGGTGTTTGTGGATGCGGATGCAGACGACCGGCTGGCGAGGGTGATTCAACGCGATATGACTGAACGCGGGAGGACCGCAGAACTGGTGCTGGAGCGTTACGAGAAGACGGTCAAACCAATGCACCTGCAGTTCATTGAGCCATCCAAGCGGTATGCCGATATTATTGTGCCACAGGGCGGGATGAACCGGGTAGCCATTGAAATTCTGCTCAATACCATTGAGAAAAAAGTGGGGTAGAACTTTTTTTATTTATCCCTGTATGAGTCGTTCGTTGGTCTCACTGATAAACTCCAGCAACTCGTCCCTGCCCGTGCCCTTTATTGCTGATGTTTCAATAATCAATGGCAGTTCTTCCCAGGATTCGGAGAGTATCTCCTTCATGGCGCCGATGCTTTTGTTTTTCTCTTTCTGTTTGATCTTGTCAGTCTTGGTATAGAGTAGCACGAAGGGGAGCTGACTATCGGCAAGCCATTCGATAAAATCGATATCCAGCTCCTGCGGTGTGATCCGGCTGTCGATAAGTACAAAGAAGCAAACCAGGTTGTGGCGGTGGGTGGCATATTGTCCGATCATTGTTGCAAATGCCTCCCGCTGCTTTTTCGACACCTTCGCGTAGCCGTATCCCGGCAGATCGCAGAGGTACCAGCTGTTGTCGATCATGAAATGGTTGATCAGCCGTGTTTTTCCAGGTGTCGATGAGGTCTTGGCCAGGTTTTTCCGGTCGACCAGCATATTGATCAGTGAAGATTTGCCAACGTTGGATCGCCCGATAAAAGCGTATTCCGGCAGGTTATCTTTCGGACATTGCGCGACCGTCTGTGAAGAGGTGATGAATTTTGCGTCTTTGATTTTCATACCCGCTAATATAAGAACAAAATTGCAATTCTATTTCGGCGACATGTTCCATTTTTTTAAATACCCGCCTACAGACATGTCGCCCCTGGCGGGGCTATACATTTCGCTCTGTGGGAGAATAGCTCCCATTGTAACGTAAGGTTTTGTGCAAGCTGTAATTTTTATAACTTTACCAAAAAAAACAGATATGACAACAATTGTTATAAACGAGAAAACTAAAATTGGGAAAAACGTATTGGAAATGCTCAAAACACTAGCAAAAGTTGATGATAACAAATCAATTAAATTTATTGATGAGACTGAATATTTATTATCAACAGAAGCAAACAGAAAAGCCTTAATGGATGGTGTATTACAGGTAAATAAAGGAGTAAAAGGGAAAACCATTAAACCCTCGGAGTTGTGGAAATAGAATTTCTGGGTAAGGCCCTTGTGGATATTGATTAATGGAAAAAATCTGGTAATAAATCGATTCAATCACGTATAACAAAATTGCTCGATAGCATTAGCAAAACTCCATGGTCGGGAATTGGCAAGCCTGAACCATTGAAACATGAATTAAGCGGTTATTGGAGTCGTCGGATTACTGAAGAACATCGTCTTGTTTATACCGTAAGCAACAACCGGATAAAGGTAATTTCTATGCGTTTCCATTACAAATAAGCTCATCACAATTCCCGCTGACGCAGACTTGACCGCCCTCCGGCAGATGCCTTCGGCGTATTCCGTGCCAATTTAGCCACGGCCGGATGCCACCCCACCCC
>CAYSMO010000136.1:0-7566 GCA_964432125.1 uncultured Bacteroidaceae bacterium
AAGGTCAGCGTAACATTCCAATTCAGTATGCCCGCCGTCTTTCAGGTAGTAGGTTCCTATTCCTATCTCTTTTCCTGCGAAAAATTCTGTTTCGAGGTCCCTTTCGGAAAGACCGTAGTTCTCCAGGTCGAGAGTGGGGAAGTATTTTCTTCTTGTTCGTACCGGGTTGGTGGTTGTAAAGAGGTGTCCCCTTTTCCGATAGCCGTTGATCAGGTTGATCACCTTGAATTCTTTATCGAAGGCGTCTGAGAATTCACCGTTGAATTGCGTCCGGGCAAATTCGAATCCTTCGAAAAACCGGTGCCAGCTCTTGTCTACAGAGTCTGGGTCTTCCTGGTACTGCTGATACATCTGTTCTACTGCAGATATATCGATGTTCCCCATGTAAGAGAATTTATCCATATTTGCCGGGGTGATTAAATTATCCTCATCAAAGGTATTGATTTTTGAGGTATGAACTTTTCTCCAAAAAAATGCCGGTTTTTACTTCGCTGTGCTCGTAAACCCGGTTCTTTCTGCCACTTCTATCTATTGTATTAAGTGTAATAACAGATAAGCAACCATTTTTGTTTGATTTGCCGGTGTGAAGCTTTTGTGTAACATATGGCGGTGATTTTTTTTTTTGTTATTTTCGCTGGCGATTAGCGGAACCAAATTAATCCACACCAACCATAAATACTTTTTAAAAGATGAAAATTGGTATTCTCAAAGAGTCTGCAGGTGAAAACAGGGTAGCCATGCTTCCCGACAGTGTAAGTGCACTTGCAGCGCTTAACGTTTCTGTATGGGTTGAAAAGGATGCAGGGGCAGCAGCTTCTGTTTCTGATGCCCAATATGAGGAGGCCGGGGCAAAAATCGCCACACGGGCTGATGTAATCAAGGAGTCTGACCTGATCACTATGGTGAATGGTCCGGAAAAAGCTGAGATTAACAAGCTTGGAAAGGGCAAGGTTTTGGTGGCGGCGGTTAATCCGCTGGCCAACCATGAGCTGGTGAAGGCCTATTCAGATGCAGGTGTAACACTATTCAGCCTGGATGTGATTCCGCGGACCACGCGGGCGCAGGCGATGGATATTTTATCTTCGCAGGCCACCGTGGCCGGTTACAAAGCCGTGCTGGATGCAGCCGGACGACTGCCTGGTTTTCTGATGATGTTCATGTCGGCAGCAGGGACCATCAAGCCATCGAAAGTGCTCGTGCTGGGTGCAGGAGTGGCAGGTTTACAGGCCATTGCCACGGCCCGCAAACTTGGAGCAGTGGTAGAGGCGTTTGATGTGCGTTCAGCCGTGAAAGAAGAGGTACAGAGCCTTGGAGCCAAATTTATTGAGGTGGAAGGTGCGGTGGATGATGTATCCGCTGGCGGATATGCAGTGGAGCAGACCGAGGAGTTTAAGGAGCGGCAGCGGCAGATGGTGCATGAGCATTGTGCAAAGGCTGATATCGTGATATGTACGGCACAGATACCTGGACGGACGGCACCGCTCTTGGTGACGAAAGCTTCTGTTGAGGCGATGGCGCCGGGGTCGGTGGTTATTGACCTGGCTGCTTCGACTGGTGGTAACTGTGAGCTTACGAGGAATAATGAGGTGGTGGTTGCAGATGGGGTCACCATTGTAGGCGAATCGAATTATCCATCGGGGATGCCAAAGCATGCCAGTCAGATGTTTGGAAAAAACATGTTAAACTTCTTAAAGCTGATCATTGGTGAGGAGGGTGCATTGAACCTGAACTGGGAGGACGACCTGGTAAGCGGAACGCTGGTAACGCATGAGAATGAGATCAGGCATGAGCGTGTTAAGGAATTTATGAAACTGTAACAGATACGAATTATGGACGGAATACTGGAGTTTTTTTACGCGAACAAAGAGGCAATATTTATTATTGCACTCACGATTTTTCTCGGAATTGAGGTGATCTCAAATGTCCCTTCTGTTCTGCATACACCCCTTATGTCGGGGGCGAACGCGATCAGCGGTGTGATTATCATCGGGGGCATTATCCTGGTGGGGCATGCCGATCTTGAGAACCTGAAAGCGGGGTCCAACCTTCTCAACCTGATCCTCGGGATCTTTGCCCTGTTCTTTGGAACGCTTAATGTGGTTGGGGGTTTTGTGGTGACCGACCGGATGCTTGAAATGTTTAAAAAGAAAAAAAAGTAAGCTGAGAATATTATGAATACAATCATGGATACGATAACCAGAGGAGATATTTTACTGGAACTCAGTTATTTCCTTGCAGCGATATTTTTTGTGGTCGGACTGAAATTATTGAGTCATCCGGATTCGGCCAGGCGTGGGAACCTTTGGGCCGCGGCAGGGATGTTGCTGGCGATGATCACCACCCTGTTTCTTCATCGTGAGGGGGAGCCATTGGTCACCGTGAAGACCGGAAACCTTATTATCATACTTGTGGCGATAGCGATCGGATCGGTCGTTGGTGCCGTCGTTGCCCGAAAGGTAAAAATGACTGCGATGCCACAGTTGGTGTCGCTGTTTAATGCCAGTGGGGGTGCTGCCTCGGCGTTGGTCGCACTCATTGAGTTTTCCAATCCAGCCAACCAATCAACCCTCGTAACCTTGCTCGGGCTTGTGATCGGTAGCATTGCGTTCAGCGGTAGCATGATTGCTTTTGGAAAGCTGAACGGCAATATAGGGGATATTTTTGCGAAGTGGCTCAGTTATGTGAATCTGCTTATTATGGCAGCTGTTGTTGCCGGGGTTGTTATTTTGATGACAACGGGAGCGACTGCGGAGGCGCAGCAGCTGATGGTTTATGGACTACTTGCAGTGGCGCTGATCTATGGTGTTACTTTTGTGATGCCGATCGGTGGGGCGGATATGCCGGTGGTGATCTCGCTGCTGAACAGTCTGACAGGGATCGCGGCCGCAATGGCAGGTTTCATTTACCAGAACCAGGCGATGATCCTTGGTGGAATTTTCGTGGGTGCTGCGGGGATGATCCTGACGCTGCTGATGTGCAAGGCGATGAACCGTTCCTTGCTGAATGTGATCATTGGAGCGTTTGGCGGTGGCGGAGCCGCTTCCGACAGGGAGGTTGGAGCGATCAAGGAGGTTTCGGTAACCGATGCTGCGGTCCTGATGACCTACTCATCGAAGGTGGTGATCGTTCCGGGGTATGGCCTGGCGGTTGCGCAGGCGCAACATATCTGCAGTGAGATGGAGAAGCTGCTGGAATCAAATGGCGTTGAGGTGAAGTATGCGATCCACCCGGTGGCAGGGAGAATGCCCGGACATATGAATGTATTGTTGGCTGAGGCGGATGTGCCGTATGACAAGCTTATAGAGATGGATGAGATCAATCCGGACATGCCGAATACAGATGTGGTGGTTGTGATCGGGGCGAATGATGTGGTGAACCCGGCTGCACTGGATGAGCCATCAAGTCCGATATACGGCATGCCGATTATCAAGGCCCACGAGGCAAAGAATATTATCGTGATGAAGCGCGGTATGGGAAAAGGGTACGCGGCGATTGAGAATTACCTGTTTTATGATGATAAAACGCGGATGTTGTTTGGAAATGCCAAGGATTCGTTGCAGAAACTTGTGACGGAGATCAAGGGTTTGTAGAAAAAAAATCTTTTTTTTGACTTAAAAAGGGGGGTGTGATGATGATCGCACCCCCTTTGTTTTTGTGTTTCGGGTTGTTGGTGGATACTGTTTAATTATTCATATGGTGGATTCATATGAAAAAAACTGCATTTTATCAAAATGTAGCATCATCATGCATTCGTTAATTCGCTTTCTTGGTCATATGTAATAGTTGACAGACTGTTATTTAATGTGTAACTCAAATCGCTATTTTCCGTATACTTGCAAAGGATTTAATAGGATTAAGCATATAACCTTTGTCTGTTTTTGTTATTCCTGCTTTTTGAACATATTAGATTATATACATTCTAAGATATTTATATATTATTAAAAACATTACTTTTACAAGCCTTTAAGCACCTCAATATCGCAATGATCAATCTGACAACAGAACGGAAGAACTATTTTTCCTGCTTCAATAAAAATGAGGCGAGGGGAAGATTCCGTTTGTGGTGGGTTGTTGTTTCGAAAGTTGAGGATACTTTGGTCATAGATAGAAGTGTCATAATAGACAAATTTGATGAATTGATTATACAAGTTTTTTCATCAACTTATATCAACTTATCCGGTGAATGTATAATTCACGGTTACGAATCAAGTAATTGAACATAATCTTTATCAATTGGCGCATTGGGCATCATATAATATTATCCTATTTTTCCTGTCTACACCTTCGGGCAAAAAAAGTGCGCTTCTACTATTTATTCTATTTGTTCTGTCTGTATTCTCTTATTCCCAATTAAAAACATTCGGAGGGAGAGGGCCTGGGGGGGTTGGTGATTCGATATCCAATAATTTGTGGCTTAGGGCTTCTAGTATTAATGGTGTATCTAATGGGAATGCTCTTAACACCTACTGGCTAGACGTATCAGGCAACAGCAATCATGCTTCTCAGTCAAATCCATCCTACCAACCTGTTTACCTGTCGGCTGGCTTAAATGGTAGACCGGCAGTTCGGTTTAATGGAGAAAACTCTTTTTTGGAAAACACCCATTCGTATGATGCAAGAACGGTCTTTATCGTTTATAGTGTAAATTCTTCCCTTCAGGATATAGGAGAGCTTGGTCAGGTGTGGGGTAATTACCAGGATGAAGCGCATGTGGCTGTGGATCCCCGGAGTTTAAATCTAAATGGGTTCAGTTTTGACGGAACACCTGCGGGAGGAACAAGGGCCAGGTACGCCCTGAATGGGGAAACTTATGGAGTCTTTAATTCGGATGACAACTACTATCCATGGTCGCCCGACATCCCTGAACTGGTTGTTGCTGAATTTGAAAACAGCCAGCCACTTACGCGCCAGATAATCGGTTCATGCTATCCTCAGTTCGGCATAGGAGAGCATCAGTTTGGCGGAGAAATCTCCGAAATCATCGTCTACCGAACAGAACTAAATGAGGCCCAAAAAATTATAGTAGAGAATTCACTGGCCTCCTATTACAATATTGACATTTCCGCAGGAGGTAATGATTTTTACAGTTACGAAGCTTCACATCCATTCGATGTCGCTGGAATCGGCCGGGCAACAGCTACTGATATCCATGATACTGCATACTCAGCGGGAATACTGGGAATCTCCGATCCGGATGATCTGGACGCAGACGGTGAATTCCTTCTCTTTGGTCACGATAACGGAAGCTTTGATAGCTGGACGAGCGAAGGACTGGCAGATACAGCTTTACTCATTCAACGTATAAACCGAACATGGAAAGTAGAGAAAACCGGCAATCCTGGTAGAGTGATCATCTCGCTAGACACTTCCCTTCTGGCCTCAAGGCCTGACGGATATGGAAAATTTGTTTTGCTTGTTGATGATGACGGTGATTTTACGGATGGCGTTGCGGTTTACGAAATGACCTCTCCCGGCAATGACTCTATTTATCAGACGGTTGGTATAGATATCTCATCCGGAAGTTACATATCAATCGGCACCGTTGATCCTACATTACAATTTGCAA
This sequence comes from uncultured Bacteroidaceae bacterium, assembly GCA_964432125.1. Classification (GTDB taxonomy): domain Bacteria; phylum Bacteroidota; class Bacteroidia; order Bacteroidales; genus M55B112. The sequence goes on from CAYSMO010000136.1 coordinate 5,567, forward strand.
CTTCAGTCCAAAGCGGATTCGAATCAACTGATGCAAACCTCAATGTCTATTTGAACTATCTGCCACAGGCTGAGGTGACTTTCGACTATTTCACGAGCGATGGAACAGCAGTCTCACCGGATGATTATACGGCAGTCGATCCTGCTGCAACAACTTCTATCTCTGCAGGCAGCAATACAACAACAATAACGGTCGGAATCGTAAATGATATTGTTGTGGAGGCAAGTAAAAGCTTCGCCATTACACTTGAAAATCCGTCAGGTGAAAACCAACTCGGTTCGAACTCCGTCCTGGGTTACACCATTCATGACGACGATAATCCCAGGAAGATCTACTTTTCAACTGCTGCTTCATCCGGCAATGAAGGGGACGGAACGGTGCAAATCGCTGTTCAGATTACTCCCTCAGAATTTGATGAAGTAAACACAACAACGGTCGATTATACAGTTACCGGAGGAACGGCAACGGGTAGCGGTGTAGATTATATACTTGCCGCTGGAACCATTAGCATACCCCCCTATACCATCTCAGAATCCTTTACTCTGGAGATCATAGATGATGCGGTAAGTGAAATGGACGAAACCATTGTTATCACTTTGGCAAACCCTACAAACAGCAGCCTGTCATCCACAGAACCTATCCTGCATACATTTACAATAGTGGATAATGATGATGTTCCGGAAATTCAGTTTTCCGGTTCCGGTGAGGATGTTGATGAATCTGCCGGTACGGTAGCTGTACCTGTCCAATTGTCAGCCATCTCATCACAGGACATCAATTGCGACTATATCGTTTCAGGCACCGCGGGAGCTTCGGATCACGATCTTTCAAACGGATCAGTAACAATACCCGCAGGATCATTACATACCGATATTGTTTTTTCAATTATTGATGACGCTGTTATTGAGTCGTCTGAAACAATCGTTATCACATTGCAGGATCCCCCTCTAAATGCAGCGCTTGGTGCGCAAGCAAACTATACCGTTACAATAGATGACAATGATGCAGGAATGGGGTTTTCCGGACCGGGTGGTGTTGGCGACAGCCTGATTAACAAATTGTGGTTGCGGGCTGACTACATAACGGGGTTGTCGGATGGCGATGATCTGACAATTGCATGGCCGGATACCAGTGGCAATAGTCATGATGCATCACAATCTAATGCATCCTATCTGCCCACATTTGTGGAAAATGGCATCAATGGGTTACCCGCTGTGCGCTTTAATGGTGCTGTCGAAAATGACTACCTCGATAATGCGCATACGTATAATGCAAGAACGGTGTTTGCTGTATACCAGGTGAGCTCAACACTGCAGGATAATAGTGAATTGGGTCAAATCTGGGGAAATTACGCTGAGGGTGTTCAGGTTTCTCTCGATCCAAGATCAGGTTCGGATGAGAGAGGCTGGAGTTTTGATGGAGACAACAGCGTAAACGCCTTCGCCCGTTATGGAAGGTTTGGAAATGCTTACAGTGGCTTCGTGCAAAATGACAATTCATCAAAATGGAGCTATGACCAGTTTGAATTGGTTGCCGTTGAATTTGAAAACACCCAAACAATCTCCAGGCAGGTTATCGGCTCTTTAATTCCTGAATTTTCAATAGGAGAGCATCAGTTTGGCGGAGATATTGCAGAGTTAATCGTTTATAATACCGCATTGAACAGCACCCAGCGTATTATTATAGAGAATTACCTTGCAGCCAAATATTTACTGGATATTACTTTATCAGGCATCGATTATTACAATTATCAAAACAGCCATGGATTCGATCTGGCAGGGATCGGCAGGTTATCTAATGATGATTATCACCTTGCTGGAAAATCAGCCGGCATTCTTACGGTAGGTAATGCTGCTGAACTGGACAACAATGAATTCCTGCTTTTTGGTCATGATAACGGCGATGTGCTAAACTGGGTATCCGCTGAAAGCCCGGCAGATTCCATTAGGAGAATAGAACGGGAATGGATCTTTGATGAGACGGGAGATGTGGGAGAAATA
>CAYSMO010000137.1:0-5972 GCA_964432125.1 uncultured Bacteroidaceae bacterium
TCCAGGGTGAAGTTGGAGCTGGACTGGTCGCACCTTCCGGGCTACGATACCCTGCCCGCTGCAGAAAACCACGCGATCCTCTATGCCTTTTATTTCAGCGCGCTCACAGTGGATGTCAATGAGATATTCTCTTCACCGGGTGATCGCGTTTTTTTCCCGCCGGGAACAGTGATTGCCGTTGCGAAAGAGTCCCTGTCTGACGGATATGCCCAATACCTCCGGGGGATTTTGTCGGAGACCTCATGGAACGGAGGATTGTTTGATGTCAAGCCCGGTGATCCGGCCAATAATCTATCGGGCGGCGCGATTGGTTACTTTGCAGCTTCTTCAGTAATTCGCGATACGGTTACGTTTTGGCCCTGATGACCACCTTCCGACCCTGAAAGGATTCACAACATTTTACCGGTTCGAAAAAAAGATTTATTTACAATTGTCAGTAAATCAGTATTATAGAAATCAGTATTCATTTTTTTCAAATCCGGCATAGGGGTATTTCCACGACGTTGTGTGCTATAGGTGAAATCGATTTGATTTTAAAATTAAACAGATAATTAATCATTAAAAACAGAGAAATCATGAAAAAGTTAAGTTTTATTTCTATCGCGATGTTTTTTGCCGGAGTATTCATTTTTACATCATGTGATACCGACCCTGTCGGACCCGGTGAAGAGAACAGCATTCTACCGGAAAAATTTTCGGTCGACATTCCGGATGCCATTTCACAGGATAATGCAGCAAAAAAGAGTGTGGCAATCGATACCATGAAAGGCAACGAAGTCTACGAACACCTCACCTTCTTTATCCATGTGGGCGAATCTGCAGCTGAGATCGTGGAGGATATTATCTGGTCCATCAATGTGTACAACATCGACCGGATACTCACCCTCACCTATCAAAGCGATGACGACAACCGGGTCAAGAATCTTGTTGTTGTCGAAACGCCTGAGTTTGATGACAGGGTATGGGATTATGGTCTGACCATTACCGATGCTGATTCAGAAGGTGAAGAGGATGGCGGAAAGGCGATGCAGATCTTCTGGAATGAAAGTCCGCGTGCCGGGATTGCCCTGCTTAAGCCTTACAATATCAATCGCAAAGACGATTCAGAACTTGGTGAAGCCATGTATCGTATTGATTACAGTGAGGAGGGAGAGATGGGTTACGATGCCCATATGATCGTTTCCGTTTCCGATCTCCCGGCTATTGATCCCCTCCTGGAGCCATTTGCGATGAACACCATGAAAATGTTTGTTGGGAAAAAGGGTTCCTTTGTCGATGTCTATGGAAATACCAGTCATCCGAACGCAAAACTATTTTCCTCCACAACCGGATATAACTGGGCCTTTGTGGCCAGTGGTGCGGATAACCGCGATGTTGCCGCTGCAGAGGTGGGTCTTCCCCTGAGCACGCTTGATGCGACCGGACGTGATGTCCTGCTGGAAGAGTATTCAATCAGGAATGTATTTATCAATGAGGTGAAGTCGGTATGGCCCAACGCAAGTGATGACCTGCTCAATGCCTGGCTAACAAATACGGAAGCACCCGGTTTCTTCAACAAGGATGGATTTGTTCAGGGAGGCACAGCACCGGATGAGTCCTATAATGATGTGGCAGAGAGATTGCTCGGAATGGCTCCGTACAATCCCAAAACCATTGCCAACCTGCAAATTCAGTTTGACTAGGATTTGAATGGTTTGTGTTCATACACTGAGCGAAAATAAAGAAAAAGGGGTACCCTAATCAGGGTGTCCCTTTTTAGGATTTGCTGCATACCCATACCCATACCCATACCTTTTTCTTTTATCATTTTAACAGACCTAATAAAAGTTTGTTGTCAAACTTCTATCTGGACCGATTCTGCTAGCCGGAGATGACTTTTGAAAAATCAGATCTAACCTTGTATTATGTCTGATTCATAAGATAAGTATCCTTGTATTTTATCTTTTTAATTTCAGTTTAAACCTTTCTTTTTGTCATAAAATTGTTATATTTATCCTTTCATTTTATCTTAATTACAATGAATAGAGATATATATCAATCACTTAAGGAGTGGAAAGAATTAGATAACAGAAGGCCGCTTTTATTGCGAGGAGCCAGACAAACTGGAAAAACCTTTATTGTCCAACAATTTGGGACGGAGGAATTCGATAATATTATTACCATTAATTTTGAGCGAAATCCGGAATACAAAGCCATTTTCAATACTTTCGAGCCAATACAAATTTTAGAAAAAATTGTTTTATTCATTTCCCAAAAACCGGAGGAGAAAAAAACTCTTTTATTTCTGGATGAAATACAGGAATGTCCGGATGCTATTATTTCACTCCGCTATTTTTATGAAGAAATGCCTGGACTGCATATTATCGGGGCAGGGTCACTTCTCGAATTTGCCTTACAAAGTAAAAATTTCAAAATGCCCGTAGGACGGGTACAGTATTTGTATTTACATCCTATGAGTTATGGTGAATTTCTTGATGCACTTGGGGAGTCTGCACTTAGAAAATACCTGTTGATTCATTCAAATCTTGCAAAAACACCCAAAGAAATCCATGATAAGCTAAATGAAGCATTCAGAAAATATTGTGTCCTCGGGGGAATGCCCGGAGTAGTATATGAGTATATAACCAGTCGTGATATTATCAAATGCCAGCGAATCCAACGATCTATTATTGATACCTATATTGATGATTTTGCAAAATATTCGAAAGCTTCATCACATTTACTTTTGAAAAAAGTGTTCAATTCAATTCCTGGAATGACAGGTCAAAAATTTGTTTATGCGCATGTAGACAGAGGGGTGAAGGCTGAAAAAATAAAGGAAGCACTTGAACTTTTAGAAACAGCAGGAATCTTAACACGGGTAAGGCAAACAAGCGGTTCCGGACTCCCACTCTCTTCAGGTGTTCATGAATCAATCTTCAAGATCATTTTTCTTGATATAGGCTTGTTTCATGCCGTTAGCGGAGTATATTCACAGACAGCGCAAGCGAAAGATTTCAATGCAATTTTTAAAGGTGCTGTTGCAGAGCAATTCGTTGGACAAGAATTGATTGCACATCAATCTCCCTATACCAAAGCAGAAATTTTTTATTGGGGTAGGAGGGCAAAAAGCAGTACGGCAGAAATTGATTACCTGATTGAAAAAGACGGGCAAATAATCCCAGTTGAAGTAAAATCAGGACCAACAGGTCGAATGAAAAGCCTCCATATGTTTATAGAGAAACATCAGGCCAAAAAGGCACTCAAAATATCCCAGGCAATATTTCAAAAGAGCAATCCTATTATATCCCTTCCATTTTATGGAATTGAAAGTATTTTTTCCTCACTTTTAAAATAATCCGGTAATATTTCCTTCTTCGTCAATGTCAAAATTCTCGGCAGCCGGTTTGGAAGGCAGGCCCGGCATCCGCATGATGTTACCGGTGATCGGGATCACGAAGCCGGCACCTGCAGCAATCTCTATCTCGCGGACCGTGACAATGAAATCTTTCGGCCGGCCCAGAAGGGCAGGGTTGTCGGAGAGTGACTTTTGTGTTTTCGCGACACAAACCGCCAGGTGGTCCAGGCCAAGATTTTTGATGCTTTTCAGATCCTGTTTTGCCTTTGTTGTATAATCAATCGCTGCGGCTCCGTAGATCTCTTTCGCGATGGTTTCGATCTTTTTCTCTGTGGTCCAGCTCCAATCGTACAGCGGTCTATAATCCGTGTTGTTTCTTTCAACCTCCTTCACCACTTTTTCAGCCAGATCGATGGCCCCCTCACCACCTTTGGCCCAGACTTCAGCCACAGAGGCCTCTACCTTAAGCGATGCTGCATGGTCAAGGATAAGTTCAATCTCCTCATCGGTATCGGTTGTAAACCGGTTGATACCAATCACACAGGTATCAATGAATTTTTTAATATTCTCGACATGTTTATCCAGGTTGACCAATCCTTTCCTGACTGCATCGGGATTGGGGGTGTTGAGCTGGTCGACAGGTACGCCACCATGGTATTTCAGGGCCCTGACCGTAGCAACCAGGACAACGGCTTTTGGTTTGAGCCCCGCTTTTTGGCATTTGATATCGAAAAACTTCTCGGCACCCAGATCGAAGCCAAAACCTGCTTCGGTAACGACATAGTCGGACAGTTTTAGTCCCATCCGGGTGGCAATTACACTGTTGGTTCCCTGTGCGATGTTCGCAAACGGTCCGCCATGGATGATGGCAGGATTGCCCTCCAGGGTCTGCACCAGGTTGGGTTGGATGGCATCTTTCAGCAGCACTGCCATGGCTCCTTCAGCTTTCAGGTCGCGGGCATAGACCGGTTTTTTATCAAATGTGTATCCGATAAATATATTCCCCATTCTCTTTTTCAGGTCCTTCATATCATCTGCTATACACAAAATAGCCATGATCTCAGAGGCAGCAGTAATATCGAAGCCCGATTCTCTCGGCACCCCTGAAGTTGTGCCCCCAAGTCCGACTATTGTGTTTCTCAATGCACGGTCATTCATATCCATCACCCGTTTCCAGTTAACGGTGCGCGGATCAATACCGATGGAGTGAGTCTTGCTCTGCAAGTTGTTGTCTATCAATGCAGCCAGCAGGTTGTGTGCTTTTTCAATGGCGGCAAAATCTCCAGTAAAATGGAGGTTAATGTCTTCCATGGGAACCACCTGCGCGTAGCCGCCCCCTGTTGCACCTCCCTTGATGCCAAAAACCGGTCCGAGCGAGGGCTCCCTCAATACAACGGTGGTCTGTTTTTTAATCCGGTTGAGGCCCTCTGAAAGTCCTATCGACATGGTGGTTTTTCCTTCACCTGCCGGAGTGGGGGAGATGGCAGATACCAACACAAGGTTCCCGTCTTTCCCATTGCCTGTAAGCAGGGGAAGTTTTGCTATGTGCTTCCCATAGGGTTGCAGTTCTTCAGGGGAAATTTCCAGTTTGGCTGCTACCTCAGCAATGGGCAGCATGGTTGCTTTTCGGGCGATATCAATATCGTTCATAATAATTAAAATGGTTTGAATACAAAGTTAAGGATTATAATCGGCCTTTTCCGGTCTCAATATGCATCTTCCGATTTCAATTAGCGAATCCAAATGATGTTATTTCCGCTCAGCATCTGAACTGCCGCCTCCTTTGCGCTCTCATGTGCAATTCCCAGCATGAAACCACCTCCGGAGCCGTTCAACTTCAGATAATAGGCATTGCTTACCTGTCCGGTGATCCAGGCATCTTTCATGTTTTCCGGGATCATGGGTATGAAATGGTTCCACTGGAAATCGGAAATCGCCCTAAAGATCAGTGCAGAATCATGGTCGGTTGATCCATTCAGCGTGCCAATAAATTTTTGTATCAGCGCAACATAGTCGCTCTTGATCAGTTGTGCAAAATCCTTGTTTTTCATCTTTTCCAGAAAGAGACGTACCAGCGGACCTGTGTCAAATACCTGACCGGAGTCGAGCAGGAAGAAGCGGTAACCTCCACGAGGACTTAACGGATCTGTCTCGATTTGCCGGATCTCTCCGCCGGGAAGAAAATGAAGTGGCGACTCTGTAAAGCAGGTCATCGCATCCACTCCCGAGCTTTTTCCATGGAAGCAGGATTCAAGCGTAGCCAGATCCTTTCGCTGTTGTTCCAGCGACAAGGTTTTTTCTGTATAAAAAAACTGGTCGTATACCAGTGCAGATACAGCACCTGAACTGCCGATTCCATACCCCTGCGGAATGGTGGAGTCGATGTAATACCCCTTTTTCAGTGATTCTTCAAACTTATCTGTATCCGGAGAGGCATAAAAGCTATTTTTGGGAAGTGACCGTATGTAGATGAGCAGTTTTCTCAGGCTCGCCACCGATTGGATGATTATTGGGTCCTGGTCCTCACGTTCATCTCTTTGTGCCAATCGGGCATGATAATTTCTAAAGGGCACAGTGATCGCCTCACTTCCGGCGATCACCCCGTACTCTCCCGCGAGCATCAGCTTTGCATAAT
>CAYSMO010000137.1:6072-7451 GCA_964432125.1 uncultured Bacteroidaceae bacterium
GCCTCACTTCCGGCGATCACCCCGTACTCTCCCGCGAGCATCAGCTTTGCATAATATCTCTTTTCCGTATCAATCATCTAAACTACACTTCATATTCGTACCATTATCTCTTTTTATGGATCCATCAAATTGCTGCTGAGAATTCTTTTCCAGAGCAAAATACAATTTCCAATTCATTCAATCAGCCTTTCCACTACCTTCGGCACCTTTCCACTTTCTTAAGTTCCTTTCCTGCTTTCCCTATCAAATCTTCCTGGGGCCATCACCCATCCGGTCATGAATAACCCACCTATTTTCACATAGCTCAGCCAGCTCTTTATCAATGAATTTTCTTATCTCTTTAGCCTCTTTTTCCGGATAGAGCACATGCACATTGGCCCCGGCATCGAGTGTGAAGCCAATATTCATCCCGCTCTTATGCCTGTATTCCCTGATCCGGTAGATCGCCTCAACAGTATTTGCCTTCATCAGCAAAAACCCCGGCCTGCTGGTCATCATCATCGCATGCAGCGTCATCGCCTCGTTCTCCATCACATCAATGAACTGCCTGATATCGCCTTCCCTGACGATGGAGCAGAGCATACGCATATTCTCTTCGGCGGCATCGAACCGCAGTTTCGCATAGGGATTCGTTTTCATCAGGTCGTGACCCATGGAGCTTGAAACCTGTTTTTTCCCCGATTCGATAATCAGGATGCTGTCGCGCAAACCGCTAAAATTCTCGTGCATACCCTCGACCGGTATCGCATATTCATCGGACGACTCCTTACAACTGGCTGTGAAGCCCCATACTGATAGGTTTCCATACAATGACCGCGCCGCACTGCCGGAGCCGAGTCGGGCAATAAAGGAGGCCTTTCTGAAAAAATCTTTCGTCACTGCTGCCCCGTACAACTGCTCCTCTATTTCGCACAATCCCAGCGCGAGTGCACTCATCGCAGATGCACTTGAGGCGATCCCCGATGAGTGTGGAAATGTATTCTCCGAACCAATGGTCAGCCTGGTATTACTCAGCCACGGAAAGAAATCGCCCAAACCATCTAAATATTTTTTCAGTTTTTGCTCAAATTCCGGCTGCTGCTCCCCTTCAAATTTAAATTCGAGCTGAACGCCTTTTTCACCTGAACGGTAGGCATAGCCGATACGTGTTCTGGTCACCGCCTTTTCCAGGGCTACGCTCAGCGAAGCATTGGCAGGTATCTGTACCGGATACTTTCCCCAATACTTCACGATGGCGATATTCGAAGGACTCTCCCAGCCAACAGATCCTTCTGTCCGGACCGGTTTGAGTGAGGTGCCTTTTTGCGCCTCTTCTTTCAGGATATGTTCGAAGTTGGTCATATCAGTAATTTTTCAGTTAACGTATCTGTTGTTTTCAC
>CAYSMO010000138.1:0-7387 GCA_964432125.1 uncultured Bacteroidaceae bacterium
TGACCCCGCGCTGTTATGGAACTTTAAGACTTTGGATGCAGTGAAGGCGGCACCGGTGGTGTGCAATGGGGTGATTGTAGTGGGATCTGCCGATGGGAACGTGTATGGGATCACGCTCGAGGGAAAACTGAAATGGAAGATCAACACCGGAAGCGGTGTTGAGGCGCCTGCATTGATCCAAAATGAGATTGCCTATGTGGGCAACTATGAGGGGAAGGTGTTTGCCATTGAGGTGAGCAGCGGACGGACGCTATGGACCTATGCTACCGAGGGACAGATTTTAGGAGCGGCCAATTATTGGGAGCCTGAAGTCGCTGGGAGAGGCAGTGGCAGAGACGGAAATGCAGGTAAAAGTGTTTCGGCAAATGGGGGAAGCAGGGGCACTGTTGAAGGGGGTGTGGTCGTGGTGGGAAGCTACGATTATTACCTGCATGGGATCGATGCGGCTACAGGTGAAGGGCTGTGGAAATATGAGGCGGATAACTTCCTGAACGGGGCCCCGGCGATTGTTGACGGGGTGGCTGTTTTTGGTGGGTGCGACGGTCTGCTGCACCAGGTGCGGGTGAAGGATGGCGCGCTGGTGAGCCGGAAAGAGGTGGCCTCCTATATTGCAGGCTCGGTGGCGCTGGATCAGGGGGTTACCTATGTGGGTGATTATGACGGGAAGTTTACCTGCATGGAGCTGAGCAGTGGCAGGGAGGTATGGAGCTTTGAGGATGAGGCGACCGATCTTCCTTTTATCGCTGCCCCGTCTCTTTCGAAGGACAAGGTGTATATCGGGAGCCGTGACAAGTATGTTTACTGTTTCGATAAAAAGGATGGAGAGTTGCAATGGAAGGTCAACACCGGGGGCAGGGTGGATGCTTCGCCTGTGCTGGTGAAGGAGAATCTGATCGTGGCCACCTTGCGGGGTGACCTGATGATCCTTGGTGCTTCGGATGGAAGAACCCTCTGGAGCTATGAGCTGGGAAGCGCCATTACAGGAAATCCGGCTGTGATCGACGGATACATCATTGCCGGGGCCGATGATGGCAGGATCTACTGCTTTGGGGAGAAGTAGGAAACGATTGGAGGAAACGATGATAGACATTGACAAGAGGGCCCAAAAGTTAGAAAAGTTCTTGAAATAGGTAATGTTAACTGTACGATACATATCAAAAAGTCAGATTTACAGATTGTTACAAGAATAATCAAAATTTATGAAGATACTCCATATCATACCTGGTTCCGGTGGAAGTTTTTATTGTGGAAACTGTTTGCGCGATAGCAAGTTTATTGAAGCATTGCGGGCCTCGGAGCATGAGGTGATCAAGCTTCCCATGTACCTGCCCCTGTTTGCCAATGAGCACGATCTTTCGGGAGAGATCCCCGTTTTTTACGGTGCCATCAGTATTTACCTGAAGCAGCAGTATCCGGTTTTCAGAAAGGCACCGGCATGGGTCGACCGCTTATTGAATTCGAAGCCCATGTTGAAGCTGGCAGCGAAATTCGCCGGCTCCACCAGGGCGAAGGGGCTGGAGGAGATGACGATCTCCATGCTAATGGGCGAGGAGGGTCAACAGAGGGAGGAGCTTGACAAGATGATCGAATGGCTGTCGGAGCACTGCAAGCCGGATGTGATTCACCTGTCAAATGCCTTGCTGGTTGGACTGGCGAAGCGGTTATCGGAAAGCATGAAGGTGCCGGTGATCTGTTCACTGCAGGATGAGGACCAGTGGGTCGATGTGATGAAGCACTCATCGCAGGAGAAGGTTTGGAACCTGATGGCGGAGCGGGGCGAAGATGTAAGTGCTTTTGTTGCTGTGAGTGACTATTATGCTGCAGAGATGAAGAGGCTGCTTCAAATTCCGGAGAAAAAGCTGTCGACGGTGCACATTGGTGTCTATCCGGGTGATTATGAATTTGCTGCTCCTTCTGAAAAGAGACGTTCCATAGGATATGTCTCACGTATGTGCTATGAATTGGGACTGGATATCCTGGTTGATGCATTTATCCTGTTGAAGAAAGAGAAGGAGTTTGACGATGTGACGCTGCATATTACCGGAGGATCAACGGGTGACGACCGGAAATTTTTAAAAGAACAGAAGAGGAGGATCCATAAGCAGGGATTATCCGAAGCGGTTACATTCCATGGCGATTTTGAGGAGGATGGATTGCGGGAGTTTTTTAAAGAGGTGTCTGTTTTGTCTGTACCCGTGCGCAAAGGGGAAGCTTTTGGAATCTACCTGCTGGAATCAATGGCCTCCGGTATACCAATTGTACAGCCGGCCCTGGGCGCGTTCCCCGAGATCGTCAGGCGGTCAGGCGGGGGAGTTACCTACGAACCGAATACCCCGGAAGCGCTTGCATTGGAATTGAAAAAACTGCTTTCAGATCCGCATAAAATGAACGAGCTCGCTGCACGGGGCAGGGAAGGGGTTGAAAAACATTTTCATGTCGAGGGACAGGTAAAGAAGATGATGGAAGTTTACCAGGCAGTAAAGAAATAGTCCTATTAACAAGGTAGATCCGCCTCCACAACCTGCCCATGGTTATGGAAAGCCGATCACCTTATTTGAACTCTACCTTGTATTGGGTACTTTGCCTGTTTTCTTTGCTTCAGAATCAAGGATAGGGGTCTACCTTTTTAATGAATTCCCGATCTTTAGTCCAACGTAGATCATGCGTGGATTCATCGGACCGTAGATGTATCCCGGATCGCGGTCGATCCCGTAATCAAAGTCAGATTGATACGAGTTGAAAATATTTTTCATTCCGGTAAATACCTGTAGGGTAGCACCGTTTAGTTTCGTTTCGTACCTGACTTTCAGACCCAGGTCGAAAAAGCGATCCGACTTCCTTAGTTCGCCTTGCCCGTCTGCTGAAGTGTTGCCGAAGTAGGGGACCAGCATCTTTCCTGTGTAATTTCCTGTTGATGAAATCCCCGCATTCTTAATGGGTTCCCAGTCAAGTGTAAAATAGCCATAATCCCCTGGTGTTCTGAAAAAACTCTTTTCTTCGAATTCCTGCGCTGCTTTATATTTGCTGCTTTGAACTGTGAATCCTGATGTAACCGAGATGGTTTTTGACGGAACAAGGTTCATTTCAATGTTCACTCCCTGAACTACCGCCCCCTCCTCTGCGTTGACGCGGGTGTATTCGACGGTTCCGTTTTCATCCGATGCACTGTATTCGTTTGCAAAGGGATCATTCAGCCGGGTATAAAATCCTTCAGCCAATATCTCCAGATATATGTTTCCCAGTCGTGTGTTAAAATCGAGAGATGACATATAACTGTGACTTGTTTCCTGTTTCAGGTCAGGATCATTCCTGTGAATAACCCTTCTCGATCCGGATGTTTCAATGTGCAGGTCCTCATCAAAAATTTGTGGGGCACGGTACCCCTGTGAATAGCTTGCCCTGACCTGCAAGGAGGGGATAACATCGTATTTTAATGTGGCCCTGGGGCTTAGCACGTCGCCTGTTTTTTCAGACTCCATGTTCTGGAAGTCGGAAACAAGATAATTATCATACCGCATGCCCAGTGATGCCTTAAATTTGTTCAATTTTATATCATACTGACCAAAAATACCTGTTGTGGTTATAGACTGATTGGCAACCGTGACCCCTTCTTTGTAAGGGATGTTGACGACCGAGTCATTGACCACTACAATATTATCCAGGTCCCTAAAACCGGGTTTGGTGTCTTTCAGTACGCTGCCGTTGTTTTCAATTCCCACAACGAGATTGCCATTATTAAGAACGGCATTGTATTGTATCCCAGAGGAGTAGGAGAGATCTCTGGTATTTCCATAGGCACCCAATGATTTGTTTGCTCCGTAATATGAATCCCTGTTAATACGCTGTCCCGAAACATACAGTAAAAGAAGATCTGTATCACGAAAAAACTGCTCGTAGGTTAAGGCTCCGGTTGTAATGGTATGTTCCACTGCTTCGGCAATGTTTGCCTCGTGCAATGGCGATTCGAAATTGTCACCACCACGTCTCTCCTCGTTAATATTGAAAAAGTCAAGTGATAACTTATTTCTTGTTCCGAATCGGTGGTACAGGCGTGATCCGATGGTAGTATTTTTTATTGTTGAAATATCGGAAAATCCATCACTATTGGCATCAAACGGTTCACGGTCGCGGTAAAAACCATACAGTGACATACCGGTTTTGTTATCTGCAGATACCAGTGAGGTGTTGAAGTTTACTGAATGATCAGCTGCCGGCTGCACCTCTTTGCCGACGGCAAATCCGGTGAGTCCGCTGTTGATACCAAATTCGTAGGAGTTATTTACAGGGTCTTTAAGGATTACGTTAATTGTTCCGGCAATGGCATTGCTGCCATAGAGGGCCGAACCACCTCCCCGGATTACTTCAACACGCTCAATCATGTTTGCGGGTATCAGCTCAAGCCCGTACACACCGGCCAGTCCGCTAAAGATTGGCCGACTGTTGATCAGCACCTGGGAATAGGGCCCCTCCATGCCATTCATACGAACCTGGGAGAAACCGCAATTCTGACAGTTGTTTTCCATTCTCAGACCTGGTGTGAAGTTGAGTCCTTCACTAAGAATCACCGATTGTGTGCTTTTAAAAAATCGATGGGTAAGTGTATTGACGATGGTTGATGATTCTTTCCGGTTGGTCTCATTTCTGTCACCGGTAATGACCACCTCTTCCAACCCAAGTGCATCTTCAGTGAGGCGAAAATTGAGCTCCATCGTCTCTCCCTTTTTTATGTTTACGGTAATCTCCTCCGGTTTGTACCCAACGTGACTGGCTGTGATGGTATGTGTGCCTTCGGGCAGATTGATCAGCTGATAATGACCTGTTTCATCCGTTGTTGTACCAATGGTGGTGCCCTTCACACCAATCGTTGCAAAGGAGATATGTTCGACACAGTCGGGACACAATACATGACCAAAAACATTGGAATCCGTTTTTGCTTTTTGTGCATGGTTGAATTGGAAAATAGTTAGGAATAGTACGGTCAGAAATATATGGGTTTTGTTCATTTTATTTTGTTTTAAATGTGAATGGATTTTTTCTTTAATGCTCTGCGTCACCTGTAATGATCTTGATCGTCAGCAGCGTTTTCAGGCAGCAGACAATTGCGTCAACTTAAGTGACTTGATCACATCATATGGTTAACTGGATTACGTTATATGCGTGAGGCTGATAAACGGATCAATGCACTCATCTAAATTCTTTTTTTTATCAGGTTCAAAACCTGCTAAGATCCGCTGGTATCAAGATGGGTTGAATAGGGGTGGAGCCCTTCCATTTTTGAGAAATACCGGTGGTAAAGAGAATCGATCCTTATAATCAATGAGGAATTCAACCTTTTTGCTAAATAATATGATGGCAGCGAAAGAAAGTGCCATAAAGAACAGGAGTCCCAGTGTCTGTAGGAAAAGTAGCTCTGTCTGTGTGTGCCGGTGCGATTCGCCGGGCGATTGTTCAGCTGATTTATTGTAAGGATGGGCATGAGAAACAGTGGAGCCATCTGCAAATTGATGGGTATGGGTGAACAGCCCGGTGTTGATAATCAGCAGTCCTATTGCTGTTATCATCACTATTGCGACAACCCTTTTTGTTATTTCTCTAACAATGTCATTCATGAAGGTGCAAATATAGGGGATTCTGAATAACAGACAATCGCATATTTATGCGATTTCTATTTTTATTGGTAGTTGATTTGTCTGTTTGAATAACTTAGTAATTGGCGTTTAGGCTTCGCCCACAATCAGCGACAGAGTGACACAGATGGATGTGAGGGATTACCCGGAGCCGATGTTTTGTCTAAAAATCCTTATCTTTGAGGATAAAATTTGAATAATGAAAAAACTAAAGGTATACATTGATACATCGGTAATTGGCGGATATTTTGATGATGAGTTTAATGTTGATACCAAGTTGTTTTTTGATGAGATTTTACATGGCGAGTATAACCTTGTAATTTCTGATTTAACGGAGAGAGAATTGGTTAATGCCCCAGAGAGAGTCAGAAACTTATTTAGAGATTTAAAGATTGATTATGAAGTAATTGCGGTATCTCAAGAATCCATTGATTTAGCGATGAATTATATAAACGAAAAGGTTGTCGGGCAGACGAGTATGGATGATTGTATCCACATTGCGACAGCGACAATTCACAAACTTGACTTGTTGATTAGTTGGAATTTTAAACACATAGTCAATGTTATACGGATTAGAGGATATAATTCAATAAATCTAAGAAATGGATATTCAACATTAGAGATTCGTTCACCTAAAGATTTGATAAATTATGAAAACTGATAAAGAATTTGATTGCGTTAAAATGATGCGTGACATTAGGGATAAAGTAAACGCAGATATTAAAGATATGAGTCCTGCGCAGATCTTGGAATACATCAAAAAAGGACGAAGAGACTATGAGAAAATAATGGACAGCTACTAAAATAAATAGGACTATGCGGCTTGCAAAGCTGGTCCCGGTATGCCGGGGGCCTGGCGATGAGTCGAATACCCGCAGGGCCACGAGCTATGTACTTATTGAGCCGCTGAAAGCGTTGCGGTTTTGCTTCAGGTGGTATATGGCTATCCGGTGGGTGTATTGCTCCTGGTATTTTACCAAATGTTTAGCGCCTGCCAGAGAAGGCTCTTAATTTACTACCCATTTGTTAGTGTACCTGTTAGTTTGCGGACAACTTTATCAAAATCAGGAACAAGCGTGATGGCACTACCAAAAACCTGCTTTGTCTCTAACACACAAAACAGCAGAACGTTAAGTTATTTTTAAAGATTATCATTGTTGTCCGGTAAAACCGGATTTTAGTTAACATTTTAATTTAATCATCTGATTTACAGATGTAATATTTTCACTTTTCAAAAGTAAGCCCCCTTTAATTCAGGAAATAACGAGTTTTCATAATGTTCTTCCCTGCTGTTAACAATCCTCCGCCACATACCCTCGGGATCCTCCAGGAATGAGCAAACATCAATATAATTCATCAGTTGTTGTCGTATTATTGATACCAGGTTGGAAAAAGCCCAAATGTGTTTTACCCGGCTTTTTACAAGTGTTATCAATAAATTGGCAAGCATAGCTGCCCATATTTGAATCTCTACCGCATTCTCATTGTCACCAAGGAAATATTTTAAAGGAAAGTTCTGCTTGAGTTGCTTAAACAATTGCTCAATCTGTCATCTCTTTTTATAAATAAGGGTAACCTTCTCCGCAGTTAGTTCAAAGCTATTGGTTATGAACTCAAATAAGCGCTCATTTTCACTATCCCAGTAAGCAATGCGCCTGGCCTTGTGCTCACAGCTTTTATTTGGGCCATATATCAGAAAGATCTCTGTTTCCTTCACTTGAAAACCATACCACTATTTCACTTCAAAAGTATGCCACTTT
>CAYSMO010000139.1:0-7376 GCA_964432125.1 uncultured Bacteroidaceae bacterium
ACAATCAATGATCTAACGGAGTCTGTTCCGTAATCCAGTCCGATGGTGTATTTTATACTCATAGGTATTTCAACATTTTATTTGTAGGGTCGCTCATATATATTTTTAAGCTAAATTGTAAAAGTAATTCTTACTATTGAATTTTCATAAGGGCATAACCTGTCCACTTGCATAATTTAACTTCGTGTTCTGAACAGCAGCGGGGTCGTCTGATCTCATCCAGAACTTACCTTACCTTCCCCCGGGCAACAGAGGCAAAGATTCCTCCGAAGCAGAGGATGGCAAACATCGTAAAGGAGATGCGCATCGACTGCATAAACGGCTCATGTACCTGGGGAGTAATCTCCGTCTTCCCGATGAGCACCGAAAACAGAATCAGTACAACCCCCATGCTGAGCATCTGTCCGATTATCCGCATGGTACCCACCGATCCGGAGGCCACACCATAAAATTTCGGGTCGACAGACCCCATGATAGCAACAGTCCCATCATCAGAAGCGTATGCAATTAAATGCCACAAACATGTCTTCTAAAGACATGACACCCCTATCGGGGTTTGACATATCTTTCCTAACGGAGCAGATCTAGCTCCGATAGGAGCGGCATGTCTGTAGAACGGACAATTCACCTGGAACCCCAGCTCCGATAGGAGCGGCATGTCTGTAGCAGAAAAATAACTGTTTCAATAATCGAAGTTTTTTGTTATATTGCGTAACTGACCATCATTTAGCAATAACCTTCAAGGATATGAGTGAAAAATTTGAAATGGAATATACATTTAATACCTCTCCCCGTATGTTATATAACCGTCTGAGCACCCCGGCAGGACTTGCCGAATGGTTTGCTGAAGATGTTAATCTGAAAAATGATCTGTTCTCTTTTGTCTGGGATGGAACAGAACAATTTGCTGAGGTAATCTCCAAAAAAGACAACAGCCATATAAAATTCAGATGGCTCGATGAACATGAAGATTCCTTTTTTGAATTCAGAATAGAAAAAGATGAGCTGACCGGAGCATTGGCATTAATTATCACTGATTTTGCAGATCCGGGCGAAACCGATGATGCAAGAGATCTCTGGGATACACAAATTGCCGAGCTCAAACACGCTATCGGGTTATAGAATCAATTGCGTTTCACCTAAAATAAGTTACTTTTACTCCCGTTTTTATATTGCAATTTGTGTAAGAAGTGAAGCGTTTACATTATCTCGTCATAAAATCTTTTATTGGTCCGCTGGTTCTCACCTTCTTCATGGTGATCTTCATCCTGCTGATGCAGTTTCTTTGGAAGTACATCGATGACCTGGTAGGAAAAGGACTGGACACTTTGGTGCTGGCAGAGTTTCTGCTCTACTCCAGCGCTAGCATGGTCCCCATGGCCCTGCCACTTGCGGTGCTGTTGTCTTCATTGATGACCTTCGGCAACCTGGCTGAAAACCTGGAGCTTCTGGCATTTAAAACTTCAGGGGTATCTCTCTTCAGGATTATGCAGCCGCTGATTTTTGTGGTTGTGATCCTCACATTCGCTGCCTACTTCTTTGCCAATAATATAATGCCGGTTTCCAATCTCAAACTACGATCCCTTCTTTATGATATACAGCGGCAGAGGCCAGAGCTACAGATACAGCCCGGAATATTCGACAACACCATGGAGGGGTACTCCATCAGGATTGGCGATCAGAATACCAAAACCGGGCTGCTCAAAGATATATGGATATACGATCATACAGACAAAGCTGGTAATGTAAGTGTTACTGTTGCCGATTCGGGCCATATGAGAATGTCGATCGATAAAAAACACCTTGTCTTCACTCTTTATAATGGCAGCAGTTATTGGGAACTACAAAAAACGAAAAAGCGCAATGAACCAAAAACATATCCCCACAGAAGGGACCATTTTTCCAAGCAGGAAATTTTGATCGAACTCACCGGGTTCGGTTTGAACAGGACCGATGAGAGTATCTGGAAAAACAGCTTTTCCATGATGAATCTAAGTCAGCTTACACATTTCACAGATTCACTCGACCAGGATGCCGATGAATTGAGAAATTCAGTCAACGAAATGGTCGAAAACAGCACCATAAATAAGAAAAAGAGAAATCTGCATAAAAATATGGCAGTGCTCGACTCAGCCCAAAAAGCCGAACTTGTACCTGCCTTTTATAAAATTGATGTTGATTCTGCATTCAACGCGCTGTCGAAAGCGGAGAAACGGAGGGCTGTTTCACAGGCCATTAACCAGGCACGTACAAATAAGTCATTTGTTTCCACAAACAGCAACACGATTCAGTACAAAGTCAAGCGCCTGAGAAGATACCAGATCGAAAAACACAGGAAATTCACCCTTTCCATCTCATGCCTTATCTTCTTTTTCATAGGGGCACCTCTTGGTGCCATTATCCGGAAGGGAGGACTCGGTGTACCTGTCATCGTGAGCGTGCTTTTTTTCCTCGTTTGGTATATGATCTCCATTACCGGAGAAAAATTTGCCAGAGAAGACATGATGACTCCTTTTGCCGGGATGTGGATATCTTCATTCATTCTTATTCCGCTGGGAATATTTCTCTCTTACAAGGCTTCCATGGATTCCGTTATCATGAACGTCGAATCATATTTTAGCTTTATAAAAAAAGCGCGAGAGAACCTAAAGAAGAGACTGTTATAGGTAAAACAAAACTATTAATGATGAGTATAGCCTGGATTATTCATGCATTTAGTTTTGTGCAGTTACAACATACAAGCCCTGCTGATGTAGTCGCCTACTTCAAAGGGCTTGTAAGGAAGTAGATGTGCAAAAACAGATGCACTTTAGTACTTTTGGAATAATACGCAAATTGCCAATTATTCACTATTTTCCGGGCAAAATCGGAATACATATTGTATTTTTGCGCTTTGTAAGACACTTTGTCAACATGAATATCGCATGATTGCATGATTTTATCAATTTATAAGAGGAATAACAAGAGATGTCTGAAAACCAACCAAAAGATATATCGCTCAATTTGAACACCATCGACGAGGCGATTGAAGATATACGTAACGGAAAGATTATCATCGTAGTAGACGACGAAGATAGGGAAAACGAGGGAGATTTTATTGCGGCAGCTGAGCTGGCAACTCCCGAAATCATCAATTTCATGGCCCGGCACGGTAGGGGCCTCATCTGTGCCGCTATTACGGATGAGCGCTGTAAAGAGCTGGACCTGCCCATGATGGTCAGCTCAGACTCCAATACCAGCAGCAATAAGACTGCTTTCACTGTCTCCGTCGACCTTATCGGAAAGGGAACCACCACCGGTATATCAGCCTCCGACCGTGCAAAAACCGTACGTGCACTGGTCGACCCTTCAACCAGACCAGTAGACCTTGGTCGCCCGGGACATATTTTTCCCCTGAAAGCAAAATACCTCGGCGTGCTCCGTCGGGCAGGTCATACTGAAGCAGCAGTGGATCTGACAAAATTGGCTCAGCTAAAACCGGGGGGCGTCATCGTGGAGATTATGAACGAAGACGGTACCATGGCAAGACTGCCGGAGTTGGTCAAAATAGCAAATAGATTTAATCTGAAGATCGTCACGATCAAGGACCTGATCTCCTACAGACTGAAATCAGAAAGCATCCTGATCAAGGGTGATAAGGTAAAGCTGCCTACGGCCTTCGGCGACTTTAATCTAATCCCGTTTATACAGAAATCGAACGGAATGGAGCACGTCGCACTTACCAAGGGAACCTGGACCAAAGAGGATACGGTGCTTGTAAGGGTGCACTCCTCCTGCGTGACCGGCGATATTTTCGGAAGCTACAAATGTGACTGTGGAGAGCAGCTGCATAAGGCAATGGAGTTGGTTGAAAAGGAGGGGAAAGGCGCCGTGATCTATCTGAACCAGGAGGGAAGGGGCATAGGACTGTAC
Source organism: uncultured Bacteroidaceae bacterium (assembly GCA_964432125.1). Classification (GTDB taxonomy): domain Bacteria; phylum Bacteroidota; class Bacteroidia; order Bacteroidales; genus M55B112. The sequence goes on from CAYSMO010000139.1 coordinate 3,913, forward strand.
AACAAAATGAAAGCTTACAAGCTGCAGGAGGGAGGACTCGATACGGTAGAGGCCAACCTGCAACTGGGCTTTGAAGAAGATGAGCGTGACTATGGTGTTGGAGCGGGGATCCTGCATGAGCTGGGAATCGGAAAAATGCGACTCCTGTCGAATAACCCGGTAAAACGAAAAGGCCTTGAAGGATACGGTATGGAGATTGTCGAGACATTGCCGCTTGAAGTGCCTCCAAACAAGCACAACGAATTCTATCTCGAAACCAAGCGATCGAAAATGGGACATTTTCTCGATCTGGCCACCTATAAAAAAGAATCAAAAAGATGAAAAGCAACAGCATCCGGATTGTCTTCATGGGTACACCGGAATTTGCTGTGGCTCCCCTGAAAGCACTTCTTGAAGCAGGAATGGAAATCTCTGCTGTTGTGACTGCCCCCGATAAACCGGCCGGCAGAGGCAAAAAGCTCAAAAGCTCCGCCGTAAAAGCATTTGCACTTTCTGAACTCAACTGTCCGGTTCTGCAGCCTGAAAAACTCAAGGATCCTGACTTTGCCAACCAACTCAGATCCTTCAATGCACACCTGTTCATTGTCGTTGCCTTCAGGATGCTTCCCGAGGTTGTGTGGACCATTCCTGAACATGGAACCGTGAACCTCCACGCCTCCCTCCTGCCCCAATACCGCGGTGCCGCACCCCTCAACTGGTGTTTGATCCATGGTGAGGAAGAGACCGGTGTGACAACCTTTTTAATCGACCAACAGATTGATACCGGCACAATACTTCTGCAGGACAAGATCAGCATTGGCAAGAATGAAAACGCGGGGAGTCTGCACGACAGGCTGATGACCGTAGGTGCAAGATTGGTCGTTACTACCGTAAAACAGATCATGGAAGAAAAAATCGAGCCGGTCGACCAGGAGGCATTCAATATCCCGGAGGAAAAACTCAAAAAGGCCCCCAGGATCTTTAAGGATGATTGCCGGATCGACTGGAACAAAAGCCGGGAAGAGGTCCATAATCTGGTCAGGGGACTCAGCCCCACACCGGGAGCTTTTACCATGATGCACTGTGATGAACAGGAGCCGGTTCAGGTAAAGATCTTTGAAACAATGCCTGTAGAAGAGGAAGGACCTGATCAACAACGCAACAGCGATCAGCACAACCTTACATCACAGAACAATATACCGGAAAGCAAAGATCGGAAACAGAGCGAACCCATCCACATTCAACCGGGTACAATCCTGTCAGATCAAAAGAATTTTATGAAGATCGCCTGCACCGATGGCTGGCTGGAGGTTCTCAACCTGCAACCTGCGGGAAGAAACAGAATGTCGGCCGCCGACTTTATCCGGGGATTTAAGGAGGCTGTCAATCAATGCAGGATGGAGTAGGCTGGATCGGCAGGCTTCCTCTTACGCAACCAGATCTGGTCGCCCGGCTGCACAGCTGAATCCTGAGTCATATGATTGCGCTTGTAGAGTCTGCCTAGCTTAACACCATAGTATTGAGAGATATCCCACATAGTCTCCCCATCATTCACAATATGAACCTTATTCCCCTTTTCGGCCAGGAATCGTTTAGGCTGGAGGTAAATGACCATACCCGGCTCGAGGATCTCCTCCTTACTAATGTTATTGTACCTGTATATCTCCCTCGGGTACATATCCATCAGCTCTCGCAGCGATTCCGGGGTATCGCCCGGTTCAACGACGATGTATTCAATCCTGTTATTGGTAAGAATTTGCCGGTGCTCCCCCGGTCTTAGCGGAATACCACCGGGTGCGGGCATAGGGCGTCCCTTCAATACCATCTGATCGTACAGGTACAACTCATTGTCTTCAATGATCTTTATCAACAGCTTGGCATAGGTGGGACTGGTGGCGTACCCTGCTGCTTTCAGTCCCCTGGCCCAACCTTTGTAATCGTCCTGTTTCAGTGAGAAAAGTGCTGAATACCTTTGCTTTGAGGTCAGAAATTCTGAATGGTCCATGAAGGATTCGTGAACGCTCCTGTACTTCCTGAAACATTCATTCCGCTCATCATCATCGTGCCTGACCCGCCGTCCTGTCCAGTCGTGACATTTAATACCAAAGTGGTTCTTTGCATCAAGCGCCAGCCTGCTATTGCCATTGTCCGATTCCAGGCAGGCCTGGGCCAGCTTGATGCTGGCCGGAATTCCGGTTCGAGCCATCTCTTTCATCGCCAGATCGGCATACAACTCCACGTAATGCTCCCGCGAGAGTTTTGCCTGTCCTTCGCCCGGGAAAGACAATGCCACTAATGTAAAAATAAATATGCTCCGAATATACGTGCGCATCCCCTGTTATAATTATTGCCCAAAATTAGTGTAAACCACAATACCTGATTCAATGAGTTTTTAACACCAATTAGAGAACGGCTGTTTATGGCCTCTTATTGGGCCACAATAAATGAATCAGGGATAAACAACTCTGCCTGACAAAACCTTTCATCGAGGCAGACCGCTGTTCATAGATGCGGAAATTAAATATTTTCTATACCTTTGATCCAAGCGGGATTATTCAGGCTAAAGTCATTCATTATGAGAGTAGAAGAACTCAGGATCACCGTATACACCTATGAAACTGCAGGTGAACTGCCTGGAACTGGTCACCAACTGGTAAAGCGTGCCAAAGAGGCCACACAAAAAGCATGGGCCCCCTATTCCAAATTCTGGGTGGGTGCAGCACTCGAACTGGAGAATGGAGAGATTATCACTGGAAACAACCAGGAGAATATCGCCTTTCCGTCCGGACTTTGTGCCGAGCGGGTAGCGCTCTTCTATGCCGGCTCCCAATTCCCCGGGGTGGCCATAAAAAAAATCGCCATTGCAGCTTTTTCTGAAGGTAAATATGTGGAACAACCGGTATTCCCTTGTGGTGACTGCCGCCAGGTGCTGCTGGAACATGAAAACAGGGTGAAGAAACATGTGGAGGTGATCATGTACGGAACAAAGCAGATCAAAGTGGTGAAGAGTGTGAGCGACCTGTTACCTTTGCCCTTCGACTATAACCTGACAGTATAACACGGCTTCGTATCTGCTTTGGATTTCAACAAACTCTCTCTCAAAGCCATTGATCTTATGGGAAAGCGCCTATGTTAATTTGAAAATTTGAAAATGAGCAAATTTGAAAATTAAAACCGTTACGCGGGAAATTCATTAATACCGCCGTGGGGTAGAATACGAACAACATGTTGGTTGGTTTTGTAGCCTAAGCGCCTAATCATAATTTCTTGTAACCTGAAAATCCAGGGTAAAAATGATCTGGAGGTATTAATGGCAATTACTCCTTCTTATACAGGCTAAACAGATCATTCTCAGGAAAAGGAGCCACAATTTCCAAGGGCTCTCTTTTAACCGGATGCACAAAGGATATCTTTCGTGCGTGTAGACTTATACCCTTGTTTTTATTGGCCCTTTTAGCCCCATACTTGACATCCCCCTTAACAGG
>CAYSMO010000140.1:0-7367 GCA_964432125.1 uncultured Bacteroidaceae bacterium
GGGGTGTGCGGGTTGCGAGGTGCGGGGTGCGGGGTGCGAGGTGCAGGGTGCGAGGTGCAGGGTGCGAGGTGCGAGGTAGGGTTCATTTTACCAACTTTGAGATCAGTTTAAACGTATCTGTACCAGAAATCCTTGCCAATTCAAAAAGAATTGACTCGTATGTTGTAATAATCGCCCCTTCCTGTCTCATCCGCTCAATAGCGATCACTTTATCTGAGGGTCTCCTCGAAGATATACAATCTTCCACTACCACGGGTTGAAACCCGGCTTCCAACAGATCAACCGTTGTCTGTAGAACGCACACATGGGATTCGATTCCACAAACAATTACATATTTTTTTGCTGTATTATTTAATTTTACGACAAACTGGGGATCATCACAACAGGAGAAAGTTATTTTTTCCAGTGGATTAAAATCCTCCAGTACCTCGACTATAGGGGATACCGTTTCGCCCAATCCCCTTTTATACTGTTCCGTAACCATTACAGGAATTTCCAATGCTTTAAACCCCTGAAGCAGAATCCCGACATTTTTCAAAAGCGCCTCGTGCCCGGAAATATGCGGAAGCAGTTTCTCCTGGACATCGATAACCAACCCGACTGTATGTTCCTTAGTAATTCTCATGATAATTTACCGTTTCTCAATTTTTCTCCCAGGTAGCCACCATGGTGTCTTTTTGCATAATCAGCTGCACTAAAATTAATTTTATTCATCAGTAGTACGGTAAGGGTATCACCGATAACCATCATTACAGTGGTTGATGTGGTTGGTGTCATCCCCAGGGGACAAACCTCTGGAGGGTTACCGGTAAACAGAGTAAATCTTGCCCTTTTCACCAATGCACCCTCTATATTTCCGGTGATTAGGATGACCGGCAGTCCCGGGTGTAGCTGCTCTGTTAGACTAACCAGTTCAATTATTTCCCTGGTCTTTCCTGAATTAGACAGAACGATCAGGACATCATTCTCACGGATCACTCCAAGGTCACCATGCTGGGCTTCACTGGGATGAATAAATATGGCTGGTGTACCCGTTGCACTAAAAGTGGTCGCAATGTTGTTGGCCACCTGACCCGCCTTGCCCATTCCACTGGCAATAACCTTACCACCATTTTGATGGATCCTGGAGTAAAGAAGCTGAATAATTCCTTCAAAATCCTGATCGGCCGGAATCGAAGCAATGGCTTCTGCCTCTGCCTTAAATATTGTTTTTACGTTTTCGTTCACACGCCGTGTCATTTATTTAATCATTAATCAGAGGATATATCCTTAAAAATCAATTTTTAAACACGATAAATTGCAATTTTCAGATAATTTCTTAGGACTGATTATTAATCTCAATATTCCAATCGAAAATAATACAGTCTGTTTTGCTATGCAAAGTTAAAACTTCAATGCTAATCTCTAAATTTTCAATCATAAACTCTGGGGTTATCTTTTAACTTTGCATCGAATAATTCAATAGAAAAAGTTATGAGATCGATGATGTTAACGGGGATTCGCCAGATGGAAATGATGAATATCCCGGATCCTATGCTGGTAAATGATACTGATGTTCTAATCAGGATGAAGGTAATCGGGGTATGCGGATCTGATGTCCACTACTACAAATCTGGCAAGATCGGATCGCAGGTGGTGGAATATCCGTTCCCTGTGGGACATGAGGGAGCCGGAGAAGTAATAAAAACCGGAAAAGCCGTTAAGCGGGTAAAACCGGGCGACCGGATCGCAATAGAACCTGCCATGCCATGCTGGAAATGCGATCAGTGCCTGGCGGGCCGTCCACATACGTGCCGGAAACTCAAATTCCTGGGATGTCCGGGACAGGCAGCCGGGTGCCTTTCCGAGTATCTTCTGATGCCCGAAACCAGCTGCTTTCCGATCCCCGACCAGATGTCGTTCGATGAAGCAGCACTATCTGAACCTATTGCCATAGGGCTTTATGCTGTGAATAGCTCTATACCAATGGAAAATGCAACCATTGGTATTCTGGGATATGGTCCCATTGGGATGTCGGTTCACCTGGCAGCCAGGGCCAAAAATGCATCGAAAATATATGTTACAGACAAGGTTGAGGAACGGCTGAAAATTGCAATTGACAATGGAGCAACCTATGGCGGGAATCCGGATAAGACTGATGTTGTTGGAGAGATATCGAATATGAATCCTGAAATGCTCGATGTCCTGTTTGAATGCTGCGGACAGCAGGAGGCCATTGATCAGGCTATCGACCTGCTCAAGCCTGGAGGAAAACTGATGGTCATCGGCATCCCGGAATTTGACAGGTGGTCATTGCCGGTTGATAAAACCAGGCGAAAGGAAATTATCATTCAGAATGTACGAAGACAAAATGAAACACTTAATGAGACACTTGAGCTGATTTCGAAAAGTAAAATCAAGGTGTCGCCAATGGCGACCCACCGTTTCGCATTTGAAAACACGAAATCAGCTTTTGATCTTGTATCCGGGTATGAAGACGGGGTGATGAAAGCAATGATAGATTTTTAGTTTTTCGTACATTTACCCAAATAAATAGAATTGCCATGAAAAAACCGGCTGTTTTCATAACCCTTCCAATTATTGTGATACTTCTGGCGATCTCCTCATGCAATAGATCCACTGTTGAATATGCAAGTGCATGGGAACACCAGCCTGACAGGGTTTGGGTGGGACCTGAGTATTGGGCAAACAGGCTACAGGATTGGAGGTTGGAGGATGGTAAGCTAAAATGTATTAACAACACCCAGGGGCTGCGTACAGTCCATCTGCTGACCCACCAAATCGGCAATCAATATGGAAAACTTGAAGTCGAGGTTTCTTTCGGACTACATCCGGAATCTGCAAGACAAGGCAGTGATGGTTGGGGCGGAATCCTCCTGGGTGCGGGGCAAGGGGAGATGGACTACCGGGGGAGCGCGCTAATACACCACTCACCGGGAGATGCCGGGGGGATCATAGTTGCAGTGAATGAATCCGGACAGGTAATTTTTCTCGATAATACAAATAACAGGGAACTAATCGGATCCATACAAAAAACGCCGGAAGAAGCATATCCCGACAGCATACTGCTCACTATAGATATTTACCTGAATAAGGACAGCACCTATACTTTATCAGCTGCTGCAGTTAATATTCTAACAGACAAACAGATTAGCCACAATAACCTCACCAAGGTCTCCCCTGAAAAGATAAGGGGGAATATTGCTATTGCAGTCAACCATATAGAGAAGGGAAATATTGGCCCTAACTACTGGTTCGGAAAGTTGAAGATAAAAGGCAATATCCTTGTTATTGAGCCTGGAAGAAGATATGGGCCCTTTATGGGCGTTCAACACACCCTGAGTGAAGGGACATTAAAATTAACGGCCCAAATGCCGCCAATCGGAACCGAAGATGACCAGTTCGCCCGGATATGGTTCAGGGAGAAAGGTGCAGTCACATGGCAAAAAGAAGATTCAGCTACCATTCAATCGGGCCCATTTATTGTCCCGTTTAGGTTTGATGATTGGAAAATTGATACAGAACATGAATACCGGCTCAGCTACAGACTTAATGACATAAAAGGCAGAAAACGAACTTATTATTACAGTGGTAGCATCAAGCCTGAACCTGTTGATAAACCGGAAATAATTGTGGGGGCATTTACTGGCATCTCCCATATGGATGGCAATATAAACGGAAACAGGTGTGATTATCCGGACCGGATATGGTTTCCGCACACCCGATTTGTCAATTCAGTAAAAGCACAGAGACCCGATATACTTTTCTTTACAGGAGACCAGGTCTACGAAGGTCGCCCCACACCACCTGATTTTTCAACACCTGAAAACACTGAGCTTGATTATCTATATAAGTGGTACATCTTTCTCTGGTCAACCGGTGAACTAATGCGCAACACACCAACAGTCTGCATCCTCGACGATCATGATGTGTACCACGGCAATATATGGGGAGCAGGTGGAAGAAAGGCCCCCGCTTTTCCACCGGATTCTACATATCCTCCTCATTACAATGGCTTTGAAAATCACTGGCAACAAGACCAGGGTGGATACAAGCTCAGAGCCTCTACAGTGAATATGATCCAGGCAACACAAACCAGTCACCTGCCTGATCCCTACGATCCCACACCTGTTGAACAGGGTATAGAGGTGTATTATACCGATCTGAACTTTGGCCGCATCAGTTTTGCGATCCTGGAAGACCGGAAATTCAAATCTGCACCATCAGTGATGCTTCCAGAAGCAAGAGTCGTGAACGGCTTTGCACAGAATCGCTATATCAGCGGCAGAAGAATGGATCATCCTGAAGCAAAACTCATGGGTGACCGGCAGTTGGATTTTATAGAATCGTGGACAGTCGATTGGAAGAATGCAGACATGAAAGTTGCTATTAGTCAAACAATCTTTGCCAACGTGGCTACTTATCCTGATACATTTCTGACAGATGTCGGTTCATTGCAGCTGCCAGCACCACCGCCCGGTGTTATACCTGATGGATACAGGGTTGCCAAAGATATGGATTCAAATGGCTGGCCACAGACAGGAAGGGATAAAGCACTGAAGGCCCTTAGAAAAGGTTTCGCTGTTATGGTAGCCGGAGATCAGCACCTGGGATCACTGGTACAGATGGGCGTAGATACATGGGATGATGCCGGATATTCTTTCTGTGTACCGGCAATTGGCAACCTCTGGCCAAGAAGATGGTTCCCCGAGGAACCTGGTTTCGATCACCAGCCTGGAATGCCAGAATATACAGGAAAGTATTTTGATGGATTCGGAAACAGGGTAAATGTTTGGGCAGTGGCCAATCCGGTTGAGACCCACAAAGAGCCGCAGGCACTTTACAACAGAGCCGTAGGTTATGGGATTATTAAGTTGAACAAGACAAAAGGTGAGATTACATTTGAATGCTGGAGAAGAGATGCCAATCCGGCCGAACCCGAAGAGGGACTTTTCCCCGGTTGGCCAAAAACGATCAGTATTCTGGATAATTATAACCGGACGGTAAGAAGCTGGCTTCCTAACTATGAAGTAAAAGGACTGGAACATCATCCCCTTTTTCAAATCATTGATGAAGCATCCGGAGAGATTATCTATACGGTAAGGGTTCCAGGAAACAGCTTCCAGCCTGGCGTATTTACATATGGCGGAGAGTATACCGTAAAAATCGGGGATCCTGATACAGATAATTTCAGGGTCTTTGAAAATATCAGGGCCAGGTATTACAAAAACGAAGAACCTGAAATCGTCGAATTTTAAGTCCTGTCAGAAAACTACACGCATGACTTAGTTTTTTTCTGACACTAACTAGTCCGTCAATAGAGTTGGAGGGAACAGTCACTAACTAATTCAGGTTAAAAAGCCGGTTCCAAAAGAGTTTGGAGCCGGCTTTTTTTATTCCTGAACAAAACTACCTGCGACCGCGATGAAGCCAAAACTCATCATTTACCCCTATTAACTCCTCATTTTCAGACTTCGCGTGCACTGCTCGCCGTACTTAGGTCCTTAGGCAGGCAGAACTCAATCTCGAACATTATGATCCATCCACCCGGACTCCATTTATGGACTTTATTAATAATGCTGACGAAAAAATATTTTTGTCTATATTTTTTATCATACCCCCTATTTTATGTTATTTTTTTAAAAAAATTATATAATTTATGAATTGTTACCCCAATATTTATTAGGGGTTGTATATATATTTTAGTTGTTTTTTGATTTTTACCCCCTATTTATTTGCACAGTAAAATTATTAGATATAGTTTTGCATCGAATTATAAATATTAATCCATTAAAATTTACATTATGAAAGCAATTTATCATTTCAAGCGCCATTTTATAATCGCTTTTGCGTTATTAATTGGATTCTTTAATCTAAATGCCCAGGAAGAAGAAGCATCATCTTCCTTCGATGCAGGAGCGGATATCGTCAGCAATTATATATGGCGTGGTTCAAAATTTGGAACCGGTCCGGCGGTACAACCCTATGTTGAATTCAGCGCAGGAAATTTTGCTGTGGGATCATGGGGATCATTTGGGATCACCGACAATGAGTCGCCCGAAGCAGATCTTTACCTCTCGTATGGTTTTGACTTTGGTCTGAGCATCGGTATTACCGATTACTATTTCCCAGGTTCAGATTACTTTGATTATTCAACCGAAAGCGGATCACACGGATTTGAGGTCAACCTCGGTTATGAAGTTGGAGGTTTATCCTTGGGAGCAAACTATATGCTCAATGAAGCACCTGGGGCCGGCACGGCAGGCGGTGACATGTATTTCGAACTGGGATATTCGTTCGAAACTGTCAGTCTATTTGTAGGAGGCGGCGATGGATGGCACACTTCAACCGGAGATTTTGCCTTGACCAATATCGGTCTCTCTGTATCCAAAGAGCTTGAGATATCGGAGACATTTTCTCTTCCTTTAAGCGGTGCAGTTATACTGAATCCTGAAACCGAGCAGTTCTATGTTGTCGTTGGTGTCTCTTTCTAAGAATTAAATACAACAGGGCTTATCTCGCCACATCATACCTTGATGGAGTAGCACAAGTATACACAACCAAAACATAAATCAAAAATTGACATGAAAAAAATTGAAGCAATCATCCGTAAGACCAAGTTTGAGGAGGTTAAAGACGCCCTTCATGACAATGGCATTGAATTCTTCTCCTTCTGGGATGCCAGGGGGGTTGGAATGGCGCGCCAAAGCCGTGTTTACAGGGGCGTAGCCTATGATACCGGCACGATTGAAAGAATTTATCTTTCTGTTGTTGTCAGAGACATCAATCTTGACAGAACCATTGAGACCATTACCAAATCAGCCAAAACCGGTGAAGTCGGAGATGGGAAAATCTTTGTCTCCAACATCGATGAAAGCATCCGCATACGGACCGGCGAACGTGGAGATGAATCTCTGTATATCAAAGACTAATCCAATTATTTAATTTAAAAAGAATTTAATCATGGAAGGATTTACAATTTCAATAGACACCATCTGGGTCCTCATTGCCGCTGCCTTTGTAATGTTCATGCAGCCTGGATTCGCAATGGTGGAATCAGGTTTCTCACGATCGAAGAACACGGCCAACATACTAATGAAGAACCTGATGGACTTCGCCATCGGATCACTTGGATTCTGGCTGATCGGTTATACGATCATGTATGGTGAAGATATCGGGGGCTTCATTGGTAAAGCATCTCTCTTCTATAATAGTGATGGGATCGACGGTATACCCGATAAGGCATCACTCATGTTCCAGACTGTGTTTGCAGCCACTGCCGCAACCATTGTTTCGGGAGCAGTAGCAGAGAGAACCAAATTCTCTGCCTACCTCTATTTCAGCGTATTCATTACCGTTATCATCTA
>CAYSMO010000141.1:0-7298 GCA_964432125.1 uncultured Bacteroidaceae bacterium
AATAGTACCGTTCAACTGCATGGCACTACACTACAGAATGTAATCAATCCCCCCCCCGGAGACGATTTCTATAACCTGTGGATTAATAACAGTGGCGATTATGACAATGGGGCAGGTAGTCTAATACTGCTGAATCATGATATTGAAGTGCAAAATGAACTTAAAATGGAGCAGGGAGTGATTGAATTTACTGACAGTGCTACCAATAGACTCTATCTGATGAATAGGGCAGCCAATTCACTAATTCACCTGTCAGGCCGAATCATTGGAAAATTTGAACGAGGGATTAATAGCACTGAGAATTATCTCTTCCCCCTCGGTTCATCAGAATACTACAACCCGCTAAATCTGAAACCCAATGACCTTACACACGAAGGTAGTGTACTGTCGTATTTTTTCAGGCCGAATAATCTGTTGGATACAGGCCTTCCCCTGGTGGATAGCTTTGCTGTAGATACTTCGGAAATTCATGAACTCTTTCCTGAAGGCTATTGGAGCCTGGAGGCAAACGAAGGATTTGAGGTTGCTGATTATAACATCGATATGGATGGAGCCGGTTTCGATAATGTGCAGCCGATTACCCGGGTGTTAAAACAAGATGCAACGGCCGGGATTTGGGAGGTGGATGGTACGCATGCTTATGCAGATGGAACGGTTGCAAAACGAGACAGCCTGAATGATGGCATTCCTGACAATGGAAACCGCTATGCCTTTGGTCGCGCCCGACCATATATTAAGGAGCAGCCGGTGAATGATACCGTTTGTGAACTGGGAACCGATGGTAATTTCAAGGTAAGGGCCTCCGGACGTCTTTGGCCATTCAGTAGATTAAAATACCAGTGGCAAGTTTTTAAAGTTGGCGGTACTGCCTGGGAGACTCTTGATGCGTCTCATCTTGATTTTGATAAGTACCAGGGAACGGATGAAAAAGAGCTGCTTATCAAGGTGGCTTACCTGTCTATGGATCAATTCCAGTACAGGGTAATTGTTACTGACAAGCATGGTAACGACAAAATCAGCGATCCGGCAACCCTGGTCGTCGAGCCTCTGCCGACAGCCATACTCACCCCTGCTGATGAACTTCTTTGCAACGACGAAACAACAGAAATTGAGGTAACCAGCAATCTGCCCGGAACTACCTATATACTCGAGGTGTTGAATAGCTCCACGACCAGCATTGAAGGTGCAGAAGACGACTCTTTCGTCGGTGATACGGTGATCAGGCAACCACTGACCAACCCGGGCAGCAACATCGATTCAGTGATCTACCGCATTGTGCCGTATGGTCCCTACAAGCGTTTCTGCGAGGGCTGGGCCGACACAGTTACTATCCGGGTGAATCCAACACCCGATATCGATCTGGTTGTTCCTGATTCGGTAATCTGTAACGAGGGAAGTACCGATTTTGCAGTTTCAACACCGAACATTCAAATAGGAGGTGACTGGTACTATGACCTTACCGTGACCCCGGCTCCGGGAGTCAGTGGTGCCAGGGCCGATGACAGATTAAACGATATGACCTTCACTGAGGTGCTTACCAACAACACTTCGGTGGTGCAGAAGGTGGTGTACCACTTCCACCCGGTGATCGAGCCCGATGATGATGAAGCTGCCTGTGAGAACGGCGGTCCGAATGATACCACCATTGTTATTTGGGTCAATCCCACCCCCGATATTGTAATCAATGTTTCAGATACCGTTGCATGTAATGAAGCCACCACAACCGTTACCGTGACCACGCCCAATGATACGCTTCGTGGCGACTGGTACTACGATATTTCAGTTACTGAAATGGAAACCGGTATCAACAGTCCGGATTCCTCACTGGACGACAGAAGGATTTCGGAAGGCACGCTTGAACTGACGCTGACTAATAATACGCATCATGTGAAAACGGTGGTGTTTAACTTCCATCCGGTGATCGAGCCTGATGATGGTGGCGATGACTGCGAAAACGGTGTGCCCAACGATACGGCGATTACCATCTTTGTGAACCCGACCCCGGTCTTGCTGATCACTGTTCCACAGTCAGTGACCGATGAACAAATCTACTGCAACGGAGCGGATGTTGCGTTCTCCGTAGTCAACAACCAACAGACCGTCGGTACCATCAAGTACGATCTGGAGGTGACTGACGAAAATGCTGTTTTCTCTGGAAACACATTAAGCGAGAATGGCAGAACGGTTGAAGATTTTACAGAGAACCCGATTCACTACCAGGATACAATCAGTGGCCTGAATTACCGGTTTATCCCCTATATCGAAAAACTGACAGGTCTTCCAGCATGCTACAGATCTGATAACAGACAGGATTTTGAAATCGAGGTGGTTCCAGTATTAAAATCACAAATTGCTCCTGACGATACCGTATTCGGAGGATTCAACATAACCTGTAACGGATTTTCGGATGGTGTTATCAACCTGGATGCGGTTGGAGGTGATTATCGCTATCACTATTCTATGGAATGGAGAGAGACCGATGCTTCAGGAAGTTTATTGCAGCTTACGGAGTATGTAAAAGAGGACAGCCTAAAAAACCTCACTGCCGGAGCCTATTACTATTCAATCACCGATACACTCGGATGTTTCCATGATAGCCTGAAGATACTGATTGAACCAGATACCCTGGAGATCTATTTTGAAGATCCCCAGCAACCCCTCTGCTATAATGGTACCAATGATGGGGCTATATATGTTGATGTCCAGGGCGGAGCCGAGATGTATGACTATACCTATAAATGGTTTAATATCGGTACCGAAGAGATAGAATCTACGGAACAGGATATGGTGGATGTGTATACTGGTGAATACAGATTAACATTCAATGATATAAATGGTTGTAGGTTTGTGAAGGAGTACAGGCTGGATTCCCCCGATCCGCTTAGCTCTCAGATTTCATGGCGGGGAGGGTATGGGACATATAATGTAAGCTGCACAGGAGAGAAAGATGATTCGCTTGTGATTCGGGGGCTGCAAGGCACTGTGGATAATGATGGCTCCTATCAGTATACCTGGTATGACAACGATCTGCAGAAAATGGACGGTTTTACAGATAAGCTGTATGGTGTTGGTGCCGGAACCTATTATTATGTAGTAAAAGATGATAACGATTGCACAGAATCCGATTCCCTGAAGCAAGTCACTGTTCGCGAACCTCCACCCATTCAGTTTAACTGGAAGGATGAAACCTATTCCGGAGGGTGGCATATTCAGTGTTTCGGAGCCGAGAATGGAAAGATCACACCGCTCTATTCCGGAGGTCATTTTAATTCCCAGCCGCATGTGTATAGCTGGACCGGTACAGGGATTGCAGCCGGCGACTCTATACAATCTGACCTTAGTCCGGGAGTATATACGCTTCAAGTTGAAGACATCAACGGGTGGTGCAGTGCCGATACGATTTTCGAACTCTTTGAGCATCCTGAGATTACGTATGATTCCGTTCTCAGCAGTTATACTGGAGGATTAAATATTAGCTGCTTTGATGCATATGATGGATCGATCGACCTGGTGAATGTACAGGGCGGTGGAACGACAAGCGAGGCAGGCGAATATGCATTTAAGTGGGAAACCATGGAGGTCCCGGCCGGTTTTGAAATAGATACAGATTCTTTGCCCTCTATTGCCAATGTGCCCGCAGGGAAGTACGCATTTACAATCACCGATCAGATTGGCTGTTTTATCAATGATTCTATTGTTATCGCCCAGCCCGACTCCCTTCATGCGATCCCCGGCAGGTCGCTCAGAAACGGTTATGAAATTAGCTGTTTTAATGGCAGCGACGGATGGGTGAGCCTCGAGCCTTCAGGCGGAATCAGACCTTACAACTACGATTGGTCAGCAGCAGGTGGTCCGACCGATACTATCATTTCCGGACTGAGCGCGGGCAATTATACGGTAACGATCACCGATCCGAACGGATGTGAGAAAGACTATGAATGGCAGCTTCAACATCCTGATACACTTGTTCTGAATCCAGATCCTTCAAGACTGATCGAATGCTACGGAGATACCAGTACCATACAGCTTACTCCTGAAGGCGGGGTTGAAGGGTATACCTATTTGTGGGAAGGGGGGATTACCACCCGGGATCTGAACGGGGCACTGGAGGGGACCTATCATGTAGCGGTAACAGATGCCAATAACTGTACAGTGGAAGATAGTATCTACCTCGGACAAAGAAGCAGGATCATGCCGGAGATCATCGTTAAAAGTGATTACAACGGACGACATATCAGTTGTTTTGAATCAGCCGATGCTATTGTTGAACTGATCGTCTCAGGAGGAAATGATCAGGGCTATACCTTTGCATGGAATACTGGTTCCGGAGACAATAACCAATATCTGCTCTCAGGACTTCCTGCCGGCTTGTACTCAGTGAACGGTGAAGATGCTTCTGGATGTTCGTTTGATACATCCAAACTGGTTATTGATCCGTCTGATATCGATGTGACCTATTCGGCCAAAGAGCCTTTATGCTTTGGCAATGATAATGGCAGGATCAGTATATCTGTGGTTGGAGGCACTCCGATTATTGGTTCCCCAATCTATAATTACTCCCTGAACGGGACTGAAAACCTTCCTGAACCAGTATTTGACAGCCTGCCGGAAGGAGAGTATATCATTGTGGTAAAAGATGCCAATGATTGTCCGGATACAACACTCGTCGAGCTCATCGCACCTGATCGCCTGAAGATGGAATATGAAACAACACCGGCAGAATGCAAGGACAAGCCCGATGGAACATTGACCATTAATTACATTGAGGGGGGGACCATGCCCTATTTTATCAATGATGGCACGAGTCAGTATTTTGATAACCTGCTCCCCGGAGATTTTATCGTCGAGCTGGTCGATGGCAATGGCTGCCGGTTAACAGATACAATTGAGATAGAGGCATTGCGGTTGTTGTGTCTCGATATTCCCAATGCGTTTACCCCCAATGGTGATGGGGCAAATGATGTATGGGTGTTAGATGATGATGAGAATGGAGTCAATGATATGTACCTTTATCCCGATGCGGTACTAAGGATATATAACAGGTGGGGCACACAGGTCTATTATTCAGACAATGTGGCAAATGAGCCATGGGATGGGACATTCAGGGGAAGGGAACTGCCGATAGATTCATATCACTATGTGCTGGATCTTGGAAATGGTGATCCGCCGATTACCGGAAATGTAACAATTATACGTGGTGAAACAAATAATGAATAATTGCGTATAATTGCGGATTAAAGTAGTAGATTGAGAAGAGGTAGCAGATATATCATATTCTTGCTGCTGACTTTGTTGTGTTTGCCCGCGAAAAGTCAGCAATTGCCTATATTCAGTCAGTATGTAATGAACGGTTTCATTCTGAATCCCTCAATGGCCGGGTATGATGGGTTTACCTCCGTGAATACCACGGCCCGGCAGCAATGGCTCGGAATCAAAGATGCTCCCCAAACCTTTTCGGCATCATGGCAGACACGTGTTCTGGCGCGATCTTACCGGATCATTGGTCATCCTGTCAGGGAGAAAAACATGCTGGTGCCAAGTACCAAGGGACGTGTCGGATTGGGGGCCTATGTGATCAATGATGCCAACGCGAATATGGCCCGTACCGGCTTGCAATTTGCTTACGCGTATCACATATTTATGGATAACCACCAGCTATCCTTCGGATTGGCAGGAAAGGTTTTTCAGTATAGAATTGCAGATGAAAACCTGAGTTTTGGGAGAGATGAGGATCCACTGGTCAAAGCCGGTATTCGCTATGTCGGGTATATTCCTGATATAGATTTTGGAATGTACTGGACCAATACCAATTATTTTATCGGTGCAAGCGTGAACAACCTGATCCAAACCAGGATTAATAGCAGTGTAAATGTGCTTGACATAAGGGTGTTACGACATTACTGGCTGATGGGGGGATACAGATTTTATGTTGGGGAGGATTTGGCCATTGAACCCAATATCCTGGTTAAAACTACCGAGCAATTGATACCCCAGTTTGATATTGGGGCCAAAGTTTTTTATAAGGAAGATTTCTGGGCAGGGCTTGCCTTCAGAACCGACGGCAGTCTGATTACCCTGATAGGTATGCGCAATAAAGGATTATTTGTCGGGTATGCCTTCGACCTGTCGTTTACTTCCATACAGCGTTTTAACTATGGAACGCATGAGCTGTCGATCTCTTATAAATTTGGCGATGATGCACGCAGGTACAGGTGGTTGAGAAGATATTAGCAATACTATATGGATGTATTATTGATGATAGGAAGCGGTTTTTTAATTATCTAAGATGGGAATAATACAGCAGCAAACACTGAAAGGGACCTTTTATGCTTACCTGGGGGTTTTAGTAGGTTTTCTTACATCCGGAATCCTTTTTCCCCGGATTCTTTCTCCCGATGAGATTGGACTCATCAATTTGTTGGTGGCATTTTCTGTTATTTTTATGCAGGTTGGCAGCTTGGGTTTCAATAGCGTTATCGGACGTCTTTTTCCCTATTTCAGGGACTCAAAAAATGGCCACAATGGTTTTTTACCAGTTGCTTTTGCTGTCTCTATCACAGGACTTGTTATTGCCCTGACAGCGTTTTTGCTAATGAGGCCGGTGATCCTTGACAATAACCAGGATAAATCGGAGTTACTGGTAGATTACATTCATTATGTTGTGCCTCTGATTATTTTTACCCTGTTTTTTAATTTGTTGGATGCCTATAATAAAGCGATTTATGATGCAGTCCTGGGAATTTTTCTCAAGGAATTTCTTCAGAGGGTATTTATTATTTTATCCCTCTTAATGTACTTCTTCAGCTGGATCAGTATACACCAGTTTTTTCAATTTTACGTAATTGCCTTGTCTCTTCCTACAATTATTCTCTTTTTCATATTGCTAAAAAGGGGAGAAATCAGATTTGTGTCTGTTAATAAGGAAATATTCACGAAGCCAATGCTCATGGAGATGTTGCGGCTCAGCATGTACGGGTTTATTTCCGGACTGAGTATTTTTGTCGTCGTGCAAATTGATAAGATTCTCGTAAATAAATTCCTTGGATTGGCAGCTACAGGGATTTATGCAACAAACTATTTCTTTGCTACACTGGTTATTATACCTTCCCGTTCATTATTAAAAATATCCACAACCATTGTTGCCGACGACTGGAAAGCAATGAATCTGAAAAATATCCTACTCGTTTATAAAAAGAGTGTGATCAATCAGGGAATTATTGGGCTTCTCATATTTATAGGAATATGGGCAAATATTGGTAATATATATAGAATTATTCCTGATGAGTATTCAGCAGGCA
>CAYSMO010000142.1:0-7276 GCA_964432125.1 uncultured Bacteroidaceae bacterium
GCCATATACCCCTCCCTGGCAATATATTCGTCAATGCTCTCAGGATTGATAAATCCGCAATTGCGCAGTGCGATCCGGATCTGCTTTTTATAAAATCCCATTTTCGATGAGTCTTCAACCTCATCCTTGCTTTTCGGATCCTGGTATAAAAGTCTTTTTACCCTTCTTCCCTTGACGACATGCTCCTCAATAATATCTTCTGCATCTTCAGGCTTGACCTGGGTGTAGAAAGTATTGTCGGGCATCACCTTGACAATGGGTCCTTTTTCACAAAAACCGAAGCAGCCGGTCATAATTACCTGGACCGTCTCTTCCAGTCCCTGTTTCTGCAGCTCCTTCTTAAGCTTTTCTGTAATGATATCGCTTTCGGAGGCCTTACAACCGGTACCTCCACAAACAAGCAAATGCATGCTGTATTTAGACATTGTTCTTTCTCCTTTATTCGTTATTATCTATCGTTTCATAATTCACCGGGATGATGCCATCTACCAGTTCGCCTCCCTTAACATACTTTTCGATGATCTCATCGGCTTTCGCAGTATCCACCTCACCGAAAACCACAGGATCCTCTCCGGGCAGCCGCACCTCAATGGTTGGCTCGGCATAACAGTATCCCATGCAACCGGTCTGTGTAACAACCGCTTCCACGCCGCGTTTCTCCAACTGATCACTCAAATATTCCATGGTCTCCTTGGCTCCGGAAGCAATTCCACATGTAGCCATGGCCACCTTTACCTGTACAAGCTTTTCAGCATCTTCGCCTTTATGCCGAAGATTGATTCCTGCATTTTGTTCCTCCCTGATCTTTTTCAAATCAGCAAGTGATTTAATTTTTCCCATTGTCTTTAATAATTATTGGTATGTTGATTTATTATAATGCAACTGGCTTGAAAAATATATCCAAAATTTACAAAATTCCTGTAATAATTCTCATCGCCTGTCACTATTTATCTTCTCTCTATTCTGTTTTCCGATTCATGAGCAGCTCAATCATTGCTGTTTTACCAGTCCAGGCCGATCTCTTCAATGTTATTTAAAATCAATCTTTTTAACTGTTCACGCAATTCGTTTCCTGACAACTCCTCCAGCTCCAGCTCCTCCCTCACCTGTTGCGAACTAATTTTAAAACTCTCCTGGTCAACCTGACAACGAAGCACCACATCTGTTTCAGGGTTTCCTGAAGCCAGGAGCCACCAGCAGCCGACAATATCTCCCAAAGGCTGGATATCCGGATGACTGGTGTCGAACGCTGCCAGAACGGTTGTTCCTTTGTTCTCTGCTGAACGCAGTTCAACCGAACCACCTGTCATCTCCGCATGCTGCCTCAGCAGGGGGATGCCCAGCCCCACTTTCCGGGTGGTCCGGGAGGTAAAAAACGGATCGGCGGTTCGGGAAAGCATCTCCCTGCTCATCCCCTTTCCATTATCACTAATCTCGATTCGCAACTTTTTATCCGCCCGGTTCAGTTCAATCCTGATCTCAACCTTGTCGGCACCTGCGTTCAAACTGTTTTCAGCAATATCAAGAACGTGCAGTGCAATCTCTTTCATCTCCCTGATTTTTACAAAATAGTATATGCTTTATCCTGAACAACACCACGTCCACCTTCACCCCTCAGTGCCATCTTTAATTCAGAAAAACTCCGCTTCTGCATCACGTAGGTGCTTGTACACCTTCCGACATCCTCAATAAAATGTGCGTCCGAATTTTTTAACAACCTGAAATTTTTCAGTTCCGGATGTTGCTTCACTGCATCTTTTCGCCTGGTGCGGCGAAAGATTTCCACTGCATCCGGTTGCAAATTCTCAGGCAGGAAACCGATCTGCGAATATAGCCCGTTCATCTTCCGGTCGACATGCGCCGGCACAAAAAGCCCACCCAAAGAATGGACAAATTCAGCAATTTCGTCAATGCCTTTGTTCAAAGCGGGATAGAGTGACTTCTCCAGCTCGGTGAGGATATTCTCATCTTTATCAACGATCACCTGGTGACCGAACAATGAGATGTCGTTCGGTATAAAAGGCTGATGCGTATCGATAAACTCCTGGAACTGGTCCAGCTGCTCATCAGTATCAAAGAACGTAAGGCAATGAACCTCCTCGCGGGTGGTTACCTCGGCCCCATACACAACCCACAATCCATGTTTTTCGCCCAGTGCCCTTGTCAGCTTGGAATGACCGGTATGGTTGTGGTCGGTAATTGCAATAATATCCAACCCTTTTCGTGCAGCGCGATCCACAATATTCACAGGACTCATCTCCAGGTCACCGCAGGGAGAAAGCACCGTATGTATATGAAGATCTGCACTGTAGCTGTTCATTACTATTTGAACGTTTGGTATAGCGCTCCTGCCACATCAAAGGCCGGATACTCGCTGCCAAGCAAGGGTACCTGCTCCTCTTCAGCTTTTGCCACAACCGCCTTATCGGGTACAATGCCATTGATCAGGATGACCGCTGCCAGCTCCTTCAGGGAAGCGATCGCCACCACATTCATGTGCGACTGCAGGGTGATCCACACTTCTCCTTCAGATGCCTTTCCCATTACATCGCTCAGCAGGTCAGAAACGTATCCTCCTGATACCTCATTTTGCAGGTAATCCTCACCGGCATATACCTTCAAATTCAATTTCTCTATAATCTCTTTAACTGTCATATTATTTGCTTTGGCTTCTGTAATCGCGATCCTTTCCCCAAATGGCTGCATTGATCTGGTCCGCATCATCCAGGGTAATTTTTCCCTTTCTCAAATAGAGTTCCTGGAGGAATACACAGGAGGAGAGAACAGCCCTTTCCTGCACCACATCCTCAGCGAGCGACTTGCATGTGGGTGATCCGCACGCCGCACAATCTATTCCCGGCAGGACCTTTAGAAGATCCTCCATCTTTTTCATTTTCTGAATTGCCTGCCTCCTGTCACTATCGAGCACCATCATTGACCGCTCCGGTATCGGATCCACATCAAAAAGCGCAGGATTGTACAACTCCTTTCGCTCCTCACCACTCTCTGAAAGGCGCTTCGCCCGACCATACAGGCGTTCAACCGTTAAAAACCGGTTACCGCTGATCAGTACGCCCCCGGCACAGCTCTCATCGCATGCCCGCAACTCCAGGAAATCGAAGTTACTCTCCTCCGACTCTTCCAAACGCTCCAGGAACTGGGTAACGTTGGAAATCCCATCCACAGCGAGGCACCTGCCCTTCTGGTGACGCGACTCCCCCCGCGTGAGTGTCCAGAGGATTCCTTTGGGTGTAAGCTTTTCTGTATCCAGAGGTTCCGCCTCCACCTCTTTGTTCAAAATCAGGTGCAGCATCTTGTTGTAGAGAAATTCCATGTTGATCACACCGTTGAAAGCAGATGCTGCCTCACCTACCGGACTCTTCACCGAGGCAATCTTTGCTGCACAGGGTGTGACGTAGAACAGACCGATCTCTTCACTCTTGAAACCTTCTCCTAACAACTGCTCCTTATAATGGATCGCTGCAATTTCAGAAGGAGCCTTCACCCTGATCAGGCTGTTCACCATGGAGGGAAACCGAACCTGGATCAGCCTGACGATCGCAGGACAAAAGGTCGATATCACCGGTTTCTCACCCTCAAAATTATCAATGAACCTGTCGTATCCCTCCTGCACCAGGTCAACCACACTATCCGTCTCAAAAATATGTGTAAATCCAAGTTTTTTCAAAGAACCGAAGATTTCTTCCGTGCTGATCGCCGATGGAAACTGGCCGATCAGAACGGAGGGCAGCAGCGCCACCCGGGCCCGGTATTTGAAGATCTCCTCAAAATCGTCCTGCTCCACGATAATGGCCGAGGTAGGACACGCCTTATTGCACTCACCGCAATCAACACACCGCTCCTCGAAAATCTCCGCAAGACCGTTCCTTACCCTGATCGCCTGAGTCGGACAGGCCTTCATACAATGTGTACAGCCTATACACAGCTCGGGAACGACCTTCAGGGCGTGATGAAAAACATTATTTTCTCTCTTTGGTTCCAATCGTTTTAATCCTTTTTTTTGCTGAATGAACTATCCAGCTACTGGTTCACCCTACTTTCCTCCTGGCTTCGACTTGCATATAGCTATCGACTTACCCTCTCCTCACTGATTCCAACTTTCCAACTTACGGATAACTACTGGTTATATTTTTTATGACAACTTGTTACTTATCTCAACCCGTGTACCCTCTCCAGGTGTGCTTTCCAGTTTAAAGTTATCACTATTTCTCTTAATATTCGACAACCCCATTCCAGCTCCGAATCCCATCTCCCTAACCTCCCGGGAGGCTGTACTGTACCCCTCCTTCATTGCAAGCTCAATATCTTCGATCCCCGGTCCGCGATCCGTCACCACGATCCTGATCTCCTCCGATCCGACCTCAACCGCTATTTCACCTTCATAGGCATGTGCCGCTACGTTCACTTCTGTCTCATACAACGCCACCACAATCCGCTTGATCAGTGGTGCCGGGACGTCGAGCTGCTTGAGAATCCCCTTGACTGCACTTGAAGCCTTACCGGCATTCACAAAATCGCCCCCCTTTATCTGGTATTCAAACTGCATCAAAAAATGGGCTTTATTCCGGCCTCATAAAGAATTCCGGAAATTTTGAACAACGAATAACAGCATTTCAGTAAAATGATATCACTCTCCTCGGCAAGCCTGATCATCTCCGGATCCACCTCCTTGTTCCTGGCAATGATGATCAAACTGATGTCTGACATCTCAGCGGTACGTATTGACTGCAGATTCGACAACCCGGTAATCAGCACCGTATGCTCATAATCGCGGGTCAACACATCGCTCATCAGATCGGAAGAAAAAGCAAACTCAATCTCCCGTTGAAGATCGGCACCCTTCGTTAAAACCGTGGCTTCTATTCTTTCTGCAATTTCTACTACCCGCATCTGAACCTTTTTATAAAAATATTGTTATTCTATTCACAATTATGACTATTAAAACAAACTGCAACCAAGAATCCAACTAAATAAACAACAATTTACTGTTATTTGTTTCACAATTGATTTCAAAAAATATATTGTGATTGTGAATACAAATATACAACAAAGTTGAATGCATGATAAACAGGGAGTTAATTTAGGGATAATATATAATAATTCTAAATAAATTTGAAATTTATATCACTTCAATAATGAATAAAAGCAGTAATTTTTCGAACAATAACAGATATATATAGTTTTACAGTTAAAACAACACAACCATGAAAATCGCAGTTTTTTCCGCAAAATCGTACGACATAGAGCACCTTACTCCAGAAACCGAAAAATTTGGCTATATACCTGAATTTTTTGAAGTACCGCTGAACAGGCGGACCGCTAAACTGGCATCAGGAGCAGATGCTGTTTGTGCATTTGTAAATGACAAGCTGAATAGAGACACACTCACCGCCTTGTCGGAATTACAGATAGGCCTGGTGGTCCTCAGGTGCGCCGGATTCAATAATGTTGATCTCAAAGCGGCCAGTGAGCTTGGTATCCGGATTATGCGTGTTCCGGCATATTCTCCGCATGCAGTTGCAGAACATGCAGTTGCACTGATACTCAGCTTAAACAGGAAAACCCACAAAGCCTACAACCGGGTTCGGGATGCCAATTTCTCGCTTGAACGTCTTGTTGGATTTGACCTGGAGAATAAGACCGTTGGATTGATTGGTACCGGAAAGATCGGACAGGTATTTGCAGAGATCATGATGGGCTTCAAATGTAATATTATTGCCTACGACCCCTATCCCAATAATACCCTAAATGAAAAGGGGGTAACATACTATTCCAAAGAGGAGGTCTTTGAAAAAGCGGATATCATTTCGTTACATTGTCCGCTCACTCCCGAAACATTTCAGGTTGTGAACAAGCAAACGTTGGGACTGATGAAAAAAGGAGCCATGCTTATCAATACCAGTCGGGGCAAGCTGATCAACACTGATGATGCAATTGAGGCTCTCAGGGAGAAACATCTTGGCTTCCTTGGCATCGATGTATATGCCGAAGAGGAAAAACTGTTCTTCAGGGACTTGTCAGAACACATCATCGATGATGAAAAGATCATGCAGCTTATGACCTTCCCGAATGTGCTCATCACAGCACACCAGGGGTTCCTTACAAAAGAGGCTTTGAACGAGATTGCAGCGACAACCATGCAGAATATATCGGCCTATGAAAAAGGAGAGACCAACCAAAATGAAGTAACCATTGAAATGGTTGCCTGAGATTATGACTCCAGTAGCTGCTAAAAATCCAACTTCTCCTTCAGGGACTGCATTCCGGTTCGGCTGACTGGTACTTTGGCTCCACTCTTCAAACTTACGATAAAATTGGTTTTCTCGTAGGGTTCAATCCGGTCGATCGACTGTACATTAACAATATATGATCTGTGTACCCGAATAAAAAGCGTGGAATCAAGATGCTTTTCGAAAAACTTCATCGTTTGCTGTTTCAAAAAACGTGCCTCCTTGGTATAGATCATCACATAATCGTCCTGCGCCTCCAGGTAATCAATCTTTTCTGCAGCGATTACATGGATTTTTCCCGCTTTCTTAATCACCACCCTGTGCAGGGTCTCTTCGCTATCTTCAAGATGCTTTCGGATCCGGTCGATTTGATCCCCTCCGCTATCATCCGAACCAAGCTTATCAAACAGTTTATTAAGCGCCTCCACGAACCGCTCTTTCGAAAAGGGCTTCAGCAGGTAATCGGTTGCATTTTCTTCGAAGGCCCTGATCGCGAATTGGTCATACGCCGTTGTAAAAATGATCGCAGGCCTATAATCCAGCAATTCAAGCATCTCAAATCCGGTCAGCTTCGGCATCTGCACATCCAGAAAGATCACATCCGGATGAATTTCATGGATGGCCTTCAGTCCGGAAAAACCATTATCAAACTCCCCTTTGAGCTCAATATTATCAACATCCGAAAGGTATCCTTTAATCAGATCCCTGGCCGGTTTCTCATCCTCAATGATCAATGCTGTCAGTTTTCTCATGTTAAATTATCTTTTCAGGATGCCAACATCCTGCAATTCCTACTTTAAATAATTATTTGCCTTTCTTTTCCTCAGGTATATAGAGCACAACCCTGAACACTCCGCCATCCGCACTGCTGGTCATCCGACCCTGCCCATCATACGCCAGCCGGATCCGTTCCGATACATTTTGCAGTCCGACCCCCGTTCCTCTTTTTACTGGCTGTTCAGCATCATAATCGTTGCTCAACTCCAGTTGCAGAAAGCCGTCTGAAAGTTTGCACTTGAAGTCAA
>CAYSMO010000143.1:0-7143 GCA_964432125.1 uncultured Bacteroidaceae bacterium
CATCTTTCATCTTACAGCAGCAATTAGAGTATATCTTTACAAAAGTCTATCACCTGCTCAGGTGGATTTTTGTCCTGGCGTGGATCTACATAGCATTCGATCAGTTTCACATCAGGGATTCTTTTTTTGACTGGGTTTCAGAATTTTTGTATGAAGAACGTAACATAGGTCCCAATGCCTCGTTCAGACTCATCAGCATCATTCTGTTTGTCTTCGTGATCTGGTTGTCGATCACGATCTCCCGTTTTGTAAGGCACATTCTTATGGAGGAGGTTTTTACACGCGTAACTATTAAGCAGGGTATTCCCGGAACAATTAACATGCTGGTAAGGATCGCCCTGATCACCATTGGTTTTATGCTTGCAGCTGCTGCAGCGGGCATGGAATTATCGAATCTGACCATTATCATCGGTGCGTTTTCCGTGGGGATCGGTTTTGGACTGCAGAATATTTTTAACAACCTGGTTTCAGGACTGATCCTTATGTTTGAACGCCCTATTAAGGAGGGCGACATCGTGGAGGTCAATACGCTCCTGGGTATTGTAAAAAGCATCGGTATTCGTTCAAGTATAGTCAGGACCTATGACGGAGCAGAAGTGATCGTCCCGAATGGAATGTTGATTTCCAACGAATTGATTAACTGGACACTCTCCGACAAACATCGGCGGGCAGATATTCGTGTCGGCGTGGCTTATGGAACCGATCCTGAGAAGGTGCTGAAGATTTTATTGAAGGTCGCAGAGGAGAATCCCAAGACAATGAATGATCCGGCTCCGAAGGCCTTCTTTTTGGGTTTTGGTGACAGCTCGCTCGATTTCAGGCTGTTGGCCTGGGCTGAGCTCGACAACAGGTTGGAGATGGAAAGTGAATTGAAAGTTGCCATTAACCAGGAGCTGAAAGTGGTCGGGATTGAAATTCCGTTCCCGCAGCGTGACCTTCATATCAGGTCAGCGGATCCGGAAGTCGGGAAAAATTTGAAATAATTTTCACAGATCCCTTCTCCTTTTTCTTTCTCCGGTTCACACAGATATTTCCGTCACTCATGCTGAGATTCCTGTCGTTCACCGTAATTCGTTTAAATACAGGATGATCTGTAGTTTTTTGGTATTAATATTGTACCTGTTATTGCTGTAACAATGACCTATTTTAGTCACTGGAACCACAGTTTAACGATAAACAATTATTAATATTAAAAACAACAGTCATGAAAAAATTAGTTACAGGTGTTATATCAACACTTCTTGTTTTAGCATCCGTTCTTCCTGCATCAGGAAAAACCGATACGATCCAGTATAAGACCAGTCCGTTTCAATTTACATTCATGTTTCCACCATTGAGTACCAATGGGGTCCAAAATGTAAACTATGTCAACAACCTCTCAATTAACCCATTTATTGGTCTTTCAGGCGGTGTCGATGGTGTGGAGCTGGGTGGATTTATCAATGTGAACCGCTACTTTGTCAGGGGCTTCCAGGCAGCCGGTTTTGGGAACACTGTCGGAGATTTCCTGGATGGTGTTCAGGTAGCTGGTTTTTACAATGTAAACCGGGGTGACAGCAGGTATCTGCAGGGAGCCGGTTTCGTCAATGTCACTGGTGGTGATATGGAGGGAGTGCAGGGAGCAGGCTTCTGTAATGTTGTAGGAGGTACTGTAAATGGTGTTCAGGGTGCCGGATTTATCAATGTTTCAGGGAACGAGGTAACAGGTGTTCAGGGAGCAGGATTTATGAATGTGGCAGGTAATTTCAGAGAGGGTGTCCAGGGAGCCGGTTTCGGAAACGTGGCAGGAAATGGAACAGTGAATGTTCAGGGTGCCGGGTTCATGAATGTTGCAGATGATGTTGAAGGGATCCAGGGAGCGGGATTTTTAAATGTTGCCAATAATGTTGAAGGTATCCAGGCGGCCGGTTTTCTGAACCGTGCAGGAAATGTGAAGGGTATTCAGGTGGCCGGCTTTTTAAATATCTGTGATTCCATCGAGGGTGTTCCGATCGCCTTCATCAGCATTGTCAGATACAATGGCTACAGAAGCTTTGAAATCTCCGCCAGCGAAACGCAGCTTGTGAGCCTCTCCTATAAAATGGGTGTAAATAAGTTTTATACCATCTACAGCATCGGTAAACCAGCTGGTGAAGAGAGTAGGTGGATGTACAGCCTGGGTTTTGGAAGCAGGGTGATCGAAAATGACAAATCATCAGTCAGCATCGAGGCCATTGCACATCGGGAGGTTTGGATCCTCGATGACCGGGCACCGCGGTTTTTTCATCACCCGAGACACAATATGCACAGCCAGTTGGGCCTGACCTACGGCAGGAAATTTGGCAGAACCACAGAGCTGTTCGCCGGTCCGACACTGAACCTCTCCAGTTCAAATACCGCTCCTACGGAGGACAATTATATCCCATGGGAACCGGTTGCACCGTCGTGGGCTTTTCTTAACAAGACTTTAAACACACAAAATCAGGTCAACCATGCCGTCTGGTTTGGCGTAAAGGGTGGTATCAGATTTTAGCGCGCTTTGCTCTCGAACTTTGTGATCCAGCCACTCCGAATTTATGGACACACTCAAATTCAATCCTGGAAAGATTTTAGAAATGATTCAGGGGAACACTTAGGATAAAAGGATCGAAAACCTGGCTGATATACAGTTTGCCGTTAAGGACAACTGCGGTTGATCCGGCACTTATGAGGCTTCCATCGGTATAGAATAAAGTTTTAATCTCCCTCGTGGCGGGATCAATTTCCCAGACCTCCACGGGGGAGATTTCTTGACTGGATTTAACGTGTCTGATAAATTTGAAAGGTTTTATATGTCCGGTCAGATAGAGCTTTCCATCAATTACCCTGATGTTGTCGTTTCCGCGCAGTCCTTTAATGGGTTCAAGGGGATTAAGCTGACCACTGCTGATACGGTATACATGCAACCTGTGGTAGATTGCATCACCAACGTATAGCATGTCGCCTATCCGGTTGATGCCTGCCGGATAACCGAGTTTATCTGCCACAATTCTCCCTCGCCACTCCCCATTAGTATCCCTGCTCAGTTGAACAATGTTTGCCCTCTTAAGCTTAAGTATCTTTTCTATCATACTTCCCCGTTTACCGGCGTCATTCACAACGAACAATTCTCTATTCGTTCCGAGGGTAAGCGCATTGGGTGAGTGCAACAGCTCTGAAGAAACGAGCTCTTCAAATACCAGGGTGTCGCCATGAACCGCCCAAACATAGACCGGATGAAAGCCTTCGTCATGTTCATGACTAATGGCATAGAGCTTCTGCGGTTGGCTCTCTCTGTCGAGAAAAATCCCATGGGGCTGAAAATAGAGCGAATCGGGGGTTCCAATTCTGACAAGTGTATCAACTACACCTGTGGCCGGAGTATAAGAGACGATCTCCCCGAAAGAGGATTCCCCCTCTCGTCGAGCGCTGCAGGAAATCAGCAACCTGGGAAATTCTCCTGCATGGTCAATGACCATATCTTCCGGACCCGACCCTACGGTGATCTTATCTGCTCCGGCAGTTGTTTGTTGCGCCTCACTGCATGAAGTGGTGATTGTTACAACGAGCAAAAACAGAACTGTATATTTCATTATTTCTCAGATTTAGTTTTTCAGGATCATAAAATTACATATTACAGATTCGCTGGGCCCATAAAATCCAAATTTCCATAATTGTCCCACTTACTCCAGGGCTAAACCTATCGCAGCAGGCGATCGCACACCTTGATCCAAAACAAATAACAGCGCTTTATTGACTTTCGACCCATTTACGAGCGTTTACAAAGGCCTCCACCCATGGGGTTACCTCATCGTTCTTCCTGTTGGCAGGATAGTATCCGCACTGCCACGGGAAGAACGCCCGTTCGAGGTGGGGCATCATGGCGAGGTGACGACCGTCTTTCGAGCAGATCGCTGCCACATCACCGTCGGAGCCGTTTGGATTGGCAGGGTAGGAGGAGTGTGCATATTTCCCGACCACTGCAAAACCTTTGTCAGATGGCAGACTGAATTTCCCTTCCCCGTGAGCCACCCAGGCGCCAAGCTGCATGTCCGAAAGGGTCCTGAACATCACAGAGTCGTTTTCAGGAACAACCACCGAAAGAAATCCCGATTCAAATTTCCCCGATTCGTTGTGCAGCATTTTTGGTGCTTGATCTGTCTCTCCGGTAACCAGCTTCAATTCGACCATTAGCTGACAACCATTACAGATTCCGAGGCTCAGGGTATCGGGACGTGCATAGAAATTATCAAGTGCGATCTGCGCCTTCTCATTGTACCTGAAGGCCCCTGCCCAGCCTTTTGCAGAGCCGAGCACATCGGAGTTGGAGAACCCGCCTACGAAGACGATGAAATTCACATCTTCAAGAGTCTCCCTGCCGGCAATCAGATCGGTCATATGCACATCCTTCACATCGAATCCGGCGAGGTACATCAGGTAAGCCATCTCACGGTCGCCATTCACACCCTTTTCCCTGATAATCGCTGCCTTCACACCAGTTTGGGTCCTGCGTCCGGGATCGATACCGAGCGACTCAAACGTTCCGCGGAAATTCCCCAAATCGAACTTTAGCACATGCTTTTTGTACGATTCAAAACGCTCTTTTGCCAGTTTCTCGCCCGACTGTTTCCGGTCGAGCAGATAGGATGTGCGGAACCAGGTGTCGCGCAATGCATCAATATCCAGTGTCCAGGCCCTCTCCCGGGTCTGCAGCACCATCTCCCTCCCCTCAGCCGGTCGACCGATAACCGTATGTCTTACCCCCTCTTTTTCCAGGAGACCGGTCATCTGTGCACCATTCCTCACCTGGACAATGATCCCGGGATTTTCGCTGAACAGCACTTCAGCAGCAGGTGCATCAAAACCGCTAACATCCACCTCCAGTCCGCCGGTCTCATTCCCAAAGCACATCTCCAGCAGTGCAGTCACCATTCCCCCTCCGGAAATATCATGTCCGGAGAGAATTTGTCCCTCCTCAATAAGCGACTGCACCAGATTGAATGTTTTAACATAGTAGGCCGGGTCCTTTACTGTGGGGGCCTCATTAAACAGGTGACCAACGGTTTGTCCGAAAGCGCTTCCTCCGAGACTGAACGGCATGCCAGATAGGTCAATATGAATCAGCACAGTCTCCGGATCGTTCTTCACCACCGGCTCCACGATCTTCCTGATATCGGTCACCTCACCCGCTGCCGAGATAATCACCGTTCCCGGTGCCACTACCACATCATCCTTGTATTTCTGTGTCATCGACAGGCTGTCTTTCCCCGTCGGTATATTGATTCCCAGCGCCACAGCAAAATCGCTCGCTGCCTCGGCTGCCTTGTAGAGTCTGGCATCCTCACCCTTGTTCCTACAGGGCCACATCCAGTTGGCCGACAGCGAGATACTTTTGATTTTCTCAGGCATCGGTGCCCAGATGATATTGGTGAGTGCCTCGGCGATCGACAGTATACTCCCTGCCTCCGGATCGACCAGTCCGGCCACCGGCGCATGACCAATCGCTGTGGCATATCCCTTCTCGCCCCGGTAGTCGAGCGCCACCGCCCCCAGGTTGTTGAGCGGCAGCTGCATCTCCCCGGCGCACTGCTGTTTGGCCACCTTGCCCGTCACCGAGCGGTCGACCTTGTTCGTGAGCCAGTCCTTGCATGCCACGCTCTCGATCTGCAACAGGTTCTCAATATATTCATCCAGCTTCATCGGATCCGGATCAAAAGAGCTGTATTCCACCTGCACCGTTTCATCTGTCATCACCGTCTTCGGCGGCTTTCCAAACATATCAGTCAGCTCGAGGTCCATCGGTTTCTCCCCCGTCGCCTCGTCCTCAAACACAAACTTATGGTCGCCCGTGATCTCCCCGATCACATACAGCGGTGCCCTCTCGCGTTCAGCAATGCGCCTGAGCTCATCGATATCATTCACCCTGAGTACGAGTCCCATCCGCTCCTGCGATTCGTTCCCGATAATTTCCTTGGCCGATAACGTGGGATCGCCCACCGGCAGCTTGTTGAGCGCTATTTTACCGCCGGTGGCCTCCACCAGCTCGGAGAGGCAATTGAGGTGACCGCCGGCGCCATGGTCGTGGATACTCACGATGGTATTGTTTTCCGACTCTGCCAGTGCCCTGATCGCATTGAACACCCGCTTCTGCATCTCGGGATTGGCGCGTTGCACGGCATTCAGCTCGATGGCATTGTCGAACTGTCCCGTATCGACCGACGATACCGCGCCGCCGCCCATGCCGATCCGGTAGTTGTCACCCCCCATCAGCACCACGAGGTCGCCCTTTTTCGGGGTGTCTTTATGGGCATCCTTCAGCTTTCCGTAGCCGATGCCGCCGGCCAGCATGATCACCTTATCGAACCCCTGTTTCTTCAGGTTCTCCTGGTGCTCAAAGGTGAGGAGGCTGCCGCAGATGAGCGGCTGACCGAATTTATTTCCGAAGTCGCTCGCTCCGTTAGAGGCTTTGATCAGGATCTCCTCCGGGGTCTGATAGAGCCACGGGCGCTCCGGCAACCTGTTCTCCCATTTCCGTTTCTCATTGAGCCGCGGGTAGGAGGTCATGTACACCGCTGTCCCGGCCATGGGAACCGATGCCTTCCCCCCGGCGATCCGGTCGCGTATCTCCCCACCGGAACCGGTGGCGGCCCCATTGAATGGTTCAACGGTGGTGGGGAAATTGTGTGTTTCGGCTTTGAGGGAAAGGACCGTTTCGATCTCTTTGATATTGAAGAAACCTGCCTGGTCCTGGTTTGCCGGTGCGAACTGTTCAACCCGGGGTCCGCCGACGAATGAGCAGTTGTCCTTGTAGGCTGAAACAACGCTGTTCGGATTGGTTTTGGTTGTCCGCTTGATCAGTTCGAAGAGGGTCGACTGCTTCTCCTCGCCATCGATCACGAACGTACCGTTGAAGATCTTGTGGCGGCAGTGCTCGGAGTTCACCTGGGCAAAGCCATACAGTTCACTGTCGGTAAGTTTTCTGCCGATGCGCCGGCTCACCGACTCCAGGTATTCGATCTCGTCGGGATTGAGGGCGAGTCCCTCTTTCGTGTTATAGGCTGCGATATCGTCGATGTGCAGCACCGATTCAGGCTGTTTGCTGGTTTTGAAGATCTCCTGGTTGAGCCCTTCATAGAGCCGTTGCAG
>CAYSMO010000144.1:0-3096 GCA_964432125.1 uncultured Bacteroidaceae bacterium
GTTAAGCTCATCAGCGCTGATGGTACTGCATTCGTGGGAGAGTAAGTCGTTGCCTATCTTTTAATCATCCTGTTCCGGTTCGCCGGGACAGGATTTTTTTGTAAACAGCAATGTCTGCTGAAACCCTTGCATTTACTCCATTATTCTACATATTATAATACAGCGTTGAATAAAATCATTCTTTTTCAATATAGAAGTGTGCTATCTTTATGCTGTATCTGATGAAGCACTTGTTAATCTATATAATCCTGCTGTCTGGACTTGCCTCTACAGGGATAAGAGCGCAAATTATTGATACTACCAAGACAATCAATACCTGGAAGTTGATGCATAATTATACCAGGTTTGAGGATACTGAGCGGGATACCTCCCTGTATGGTCTTCACCTTGATTTTAATCCCCTGAACAGGAACGGAGAGGCATATGAAAAAGTCGGCATCCTGGGGCATGCAGCTCAAAATTTGTATCTTTTCGACAGGCCAGGGATCAGCCATTTTCTGTTTGGTGCGTCTATGCAACCCTACCTCTTCAATCCCGATCGAACAGTTTTCTATAACACACGTACACCATTTACTGAATGGATGTATAGCAATATGATCGGCGTGGAATGGAATGAGGAAACCGTCAGGTTCCTTCACACCCAGAATGTGGACCCGTTTACAAACATAGGAATTGATTTTGAGATTCTGTCGGGCAAAGAGTTATATATCAATGAAGAGAGCAGGGTGTCGAAGTTTACACTCTTTGGAAGTAGGGCCAAACAAGGTTATTCGGCTTTCGGGACTTTCCACTTCAACCGATTCAATAATAGAGAGAATGGGGGCCTTCAAAACCCCAACTCATTTTTAAAAGATAGCCTGAGTGATAAATGGCTGTACCCGGTAAAACTTAATAATGCAAGCTCAGGATATAACCGGATGCAGCTGTTCTATACCCAGAAATTCATGATTAGTGAGAAATTTTCTCAAACCGATTCTCTTGGAGTTAAAACCGATTCCGGGAAAAATTTCTTCTTCAACCACCAGTTGATGGCCGAGCGAAATAAGCGGTACTATGAAGACCAGGTGTCGCTCACGCAATTACCCGACATCTACAATGATTTTTATTATTATCATAGCAATGTTAAAGACTCTGCTGTATTTGATAAGATTTCCAACATTTTCCAAATGGTGCTGGGCGATCCTTATACTGATAAGCTGTCGGCCAGGGTGTATGCCGGGCATGAATTTTCCAGATACGGACAGGTATCCCCTGAAAAATACCAGGTTTTTTCTCACTTCGATACTACGAGCTATACTCCGCTTGTTTTGGATTCAGCTTTCAAAGATACAGCTACAGCTGTGATGAAAAACCGCTTTTTCAATGAGCTGTTTGTCGGATTTCATTTGGCAGGTCCGCCCAATACCCTATGGTACTGGAACGTGGATGCTAAATATTACCTGGCTGGCTACTATAGGAACAACTTGATTGCTAATGCTACATTTTCAAGGCAGGTATTTACGACTTACCGTCTCGGATTACGCGGAAATATCGAGAACAGGAATGTGAGTTATTACCACAATCATTACTCTTCCGCGTTCTTCCGGTGGGAAAATGACTTTAAAGCCTCTCAATTGATTAGGGGAGAGATGTTTCTGACCAATATTGAGCAACGGTTCGATGCTGTGGTCACTGCGGGGGTGTGGACAAATTTTCTCTATTGGAATGAGGTGGCGCTGCCTGCCCAATATGAAAAAACAACCTTTGTTCTGGCAGGTAAGTTAAACAAACATTTCAAAGTCTCCGGTTTTAATTCACGTAACCACCTGTTGCTTCAGTTTACAACAGCCGAAGAGGTACTCAGGCTGCCATTGGTAGCACTGAAAACATCTAACTACTGGGAACAGGTATTGTTTAAAGGGGCACTTACTGCCCAGATAGGAATAGATCTGTATGTTACAACCCCCTATAATGGCAGTGCCTATATGCCTGCAACCGGGGTGTTTTATCTACAGAACGACAGAATACTCGGCGGATACCCGTTTGCCGACGCTTTTCTGGGTATCCGGATCAAGCGGACCCGGATATTTGCATCTTATAACAACGGCCTGGCTGAAATAGTCGGGAATAACTACTTTACCGCCGCAGAATACCCTTCTAAACCGGCGTTCTTCCGGTTCGGACTTGCATGGACCTTCTACGATTAATCATGTTTAAGAACATTTCGGCACGTTATTTGTTAATGAAGTGACGACCCGAAATATTAACAGTTGCTATGAATCTGAAAAGAATAAAAATATACGGTAGTGTGTTCTTGCTGTTTCTTTTACCAGGTCTGTTTGAGGCTTGTGACAATGCAAACAGAAAGCATGATGCGTTCCATTACGGTAGAGAGAAGGAGCATCAGTCTGACCTCGACGAGATCCGCCAGGAAGGCAGGCTGGTCGTTGCTGCCGATTTTAGTTCGACCAGCTACTTCATCTATCGGGGTCAGCCCATGGGATACCAATACCAGATGTTGCAGGAGCTGGCCAATTATCTTGACCTTAGGTTGGACGTACGGGTAAGCAGTGATATTGATGAGACCTTTAACCAGCTCTATACTGGCGATATCGATCTGATCGCCATGAACCTGACCGTTACTTCCGACAGGAAGAATAAGGTTGCATTTACCCTTCCTCATTCCCAAACCCGACAGGTTCTTGTGCAACGATTGCCTGATAGTTACAGGAAACTCCATCCTTCGCAACTGAAAGATTCACTGATCAGAAACCAATTGGATCTTGCAGAGAAGACAATTTATGTGCAAAAGGGTTCTGTTTATGCCGAAAGGCTGGACGCGCTGGCAAATGAGATTGGATCGGACATTAATATAATACCGGTGGCTATCGAAGCAGAGCAACTGGTTCAGATGGTAGCCAAAGGCGAGATCGATTATACAGTTGCCGATGAAAATGTGGCGGCGGTTAACAAGAGTTATTATCCTAATCTGGATATCGAAACAGCTATCTCTTTTCCGCAGAACCTGGCCTGGGCCGTTAAAAAAGATTCTGATGAGTTGAAAGACGAAATTGATAAATGGCTTAAAGATTTCAAAAAAACAACCCGGTATGCGGT
>CAYSMO010000144.1:3196-7070 GCA_964432125.1 uncultured Bacteroidaceae bacterium
AAGACGAAATTGATAAATGGCTTAAAGATTTCAAAAAAACAACCCGGTATGCGGTGATCTACAATAAATATTTCAGAAATCAGCATACCGTGAATATGGTATCCAGCGATTACTACGTCCTTGGAAGTGGTAAAATATCCAGATACGATGAGGTGGTTAAGCGGGAGAGTGAACGGATCGGCTGGGACTGGCGCCTCGTCTCTTCCCTGATCTACCAGGAGTCAAGATTTAATCCACAGGCAGTCTCATGGGCGGGGGCTTTTGGCCTGATGCAGTTAATGCCCGCCACAGCAGGCCGTTTTGGCGTTAGTCGCAACACTTCGCCCGAATCGCATATTCGTGCTGGGGTAAGCTTTATCAAATGGCTCGACAAAAGGTTTGAAGGAGTAATACCTGATTCTATTGAGCGTACCAAATTTGTGTTGGCGGCCTACAATGTAGGTAAAGGGCATGTCGATGATGCCCGCAGACTGACTGAGAAATATGGCGATAATCCGGACATTTGGGAAGATAATGTGGAAAAATGGCTCCTGAATAAATCCCAGCCGAAATACTACCGCGATCCGGTGGTAAAGCATGGATATGCCAGGGGTATCGAAACAACGAACTATGTCAGGCAGGTAACGGACCGTTACGAACACTATAAGAATATTGTCGACGACGGACTGCTTGCTAATAACCAATTAGTGCAGTAAATTCACTTAGCATCATCGCAGTGGCGCCCCAAATCATCTCTCCATCGATATCAATATAGGGAGTGGATACCGTTGTTCCGCCACGATCGAATACCCCTGTTTTTCTGTTCTTAGGGTCGACAAGGGCCCGAACTTCAGGACAGATAAGATACTGCACTTCAATACTGTCAGGCTGGAAGTCTGGCTTTGCATCCATCCACCCTACAAACGGGTAAACACAGAAATTACTAACCGGTATGATCAGGGGAGTGAGCGCACCAAGCACTTCAATTCCTTTTGCAGTAATACCCGTCTCCTCTTCGGTTTCTCGCAGGGCTGTACTTGTATGGTCCTTATCATGTTTTTCTTTCATGCCGCCGGGAAAGCTGACCTGTCCGCTGTGCGGACCCCTGTATTCATTTCGTTTAATGAACACCATGCGCCGTGTATTCTCATCAGGATAGATTAACAGCATTACCGCTGCCTCCCTGCACCTGCCTTTAACAGTGAACGGTTCTCTTACCGCGGGCAACATTCTCTCCTGCGCCTCTTTGCCGGGCAGATTGGCGTTCAGCAGTTGAACCAGTCTCTTTTTATTTAATTCCAATGCCATTAGGTAATGACCAAAAAATAGCCGAATTTTGAATAAACAAAGATAAGCTATGATCCCTCAAATCAAATTTTTTATTGCTGTTCTGCTGTTTATGTCCCCTGTTTTGGCGCCTTCAAAGGTCCAAGGCGAAATGCTTGCTACCGGAAATATCCCTTCCGACAGCATACGGCTGATCGACAGCCTCATGGAGGTCCAGGCACAACAGCTTAACAGGCAGTTGTACTTTTTGGAGGACCGGTTGATGCGTGCGATGGAACAGCAGCAGGTAATGATCGATTCCCTGGTTGCTATTTCTATCCTGCTTGATGAACAGATCGGTGATCTGGAAAGAGAAAACCGGGACCTGAATGCTCAACTGGAACAGACAGGACAGATTGCCGTGATGAACAAGCATTTGATCAATGCGGAGAAGGAGAAGGTTAGGCGGATTTTTTATATTGCAGGTCCCGCTCTACTGGCACTGATACTGATCTCTATGGTGCTCTTCTTTTTACTAATCTCCCGTCAGGCTGAGCAGACAGACAGAAAGATTATGGCGCTTAGGAAATACACCTATAACGAAGTGGATGAGACCAGGAGTGAGCTATTGAATAGTTTCAAAAAGCGGATCAAAAAGCTTCGTGAAAAAATGAAAGAGGAGAGAAAAGGGAAGAGGGACCGGAAAGCCAAAAAGCGTCAAAAGACGAAGAAGAAATAGGCGGCGGAGAACAGTAAAGTAGTGTCCAGCCACTCCGACTCTATTGACAGGCACTAAGAAGAGTCTGTCAATACGGTCAGGGTGGACAGGCTCTAAGATTACTCAAAACGAATCGACTTCTCAGGGGAGATGCGTGCAATGATCATTGAGGGGACCAGGAGAAAGAGAAATGTGGAGGCGAGCGTTCCCAGGTTCAGCAGCAGTATATGCATTAGGTTCAGGTTGATGGGTACCGTATCCAGGTAGTAGGATTCGGGATCAAGTGTGACCAGGTTAAACCTGTATTGCAGAAAGCAGATGGTAAGTCCGATCAGGTTCCCCCAGAGGAGCCCTCTGATGGCCAGGTATCCCGACTGGTAGAGAAAGATTTTACGGATTGATGCATCCACTGAGCCCAATCCTTTCAGAATACCTATCATATTTGTTCGCTCGAGGATTAGGATCAGCAGTCCGGAGATCATGTTAAAGCCGGCCACAACCAGCATCAGCACAATAATGATAATAACATTCATGTCCTGCAGGTTCAGCCAGTCGAAAATCTGACTGTATCTCTCCTGGATCGGTAAAACCTTGAGCATCGCCCCCTCCTCTGTAAGAGACATTGCTGTGATTTCCCTGATCTTTTCTGTTGCGGTCTCTGCGTCGCGGATGGAGTGCAACATCACTTCAAATCCACTCACCTCATCGGTGGACCAGCTGTTCAGCCGCTGCAGGTGTTTGATATCTGCATAGACAAACAGCTTATCGAATTCCACCAGGCTCGTCCGGTATAGTCCGGCTATAGTGAACCTCCTGGCGCGTGGAGGGTCCTGGATGAAATACATATTGAAGCTGTCACCTACCTTCAGGTCAAGCATGCCAGCAACATTTTCAGATAGAAGCACCTTGTCTGTTCGGACGCTGTCGCTGATGGTTACCGGCTCACCGGCAACCAGGCTCCGGTTGAGAAATGACCAGTCATAATCGGATCCCACCCCTTTCAATACTGCCCCCTGTATGTTCTCCCCGGTTTTGATAATACCGGCTTTTATGGCGAACATCTGCAACTTTTTTACCTCAGGCAGACCCTTGATATCCTCTAAAAATGTAAGATTTGCGCTCACCGGGCTTGTCTCATAGGAGGTGTTCGAATCCATGTTCATTAATTGGATGTGCGAACCAAAACCAACTACCTTGTTGGATATTTCATTTTTGAAGCCTGTTACGATAGCTACAGCAACAATCATCACTGCCAGTCCCAGGGCAATACCAAAGGTGGCAATTCCTACGATGGAACTGGAAAATCTTTTTCTCTTACTTGATCGGCCAATGATCCGCTTTGCTATGAAGAGTTCGGTGTTCAGGGCTATGATATTAAATGAGATCAAAAATAGACAACTTTTATCATATTGGAAAATGCAAAATATTTTCTTGCTGGAATGAATTTTCCTGTTTTTGTAAAATTGCATTGCTATATTTGAGCGACATAGTTCGAATGATATGCGATGTATAGTTGTAACACTTTTAATTTTTATGGTAGAATCCTGCAGCGGACAAATGGATAAGATACAGACAGGTGCCGAACAGCTAGAGAAGATTGTCCCGCTGCTCGGAGAAAAGAACCTTGCCATTGTTGCGAACCAAACCTCCGTGGTTAATGGCGTTCACCTGGTAGATACGTTGCTTTCGCTCAGTGAAAACCGTTTTGTTATCCGGAAGGTTTTTGCTCCCGAACATGGTTTCAGGGGCGATATTGACGATGGGGTGGCGGTGTCGGATGAGACTGATCCTGCTACGGGCATCCCGATCGTCTCCCTCTATGGCCGGCATAAAAAGCCTACGTCTGAGGATCTTGCAGGGGTTGACCTGGTTATTTTTGATATACAGGCTGTTGGTACCCGTTTTTATACC
>CAYSMO010000145.1:0-7029 GCA_964432125.1 uncultured Bacteroidaceae bacterium
GATCCGCCCATGCTTACCAGTGGCAGGGTCTGTCCCGTAACCGGCAGCAATCCGACCGTTACCCCCATATTTACAAATGCCTGGAACACCAGGCCCAACGCAAGCCCGAATGCCAGGAATGCGCCAAAAGTACTCTTCGAATACCGCACAATCAGTCCCGTTCTGAACAACAGCCAGAGATAGAGAAAGACCAGCAACATTCCTCCAATAAGGGAACCGTACTCCTCAATAATGATTGCAAAAATAAAATCGGAATAGGGATGCGGCAGCAAGACGCGTTGGGTGCTGGTACCCGGACCGTTGGGTAAGAGTCCTCCCCGCACGATGGCAACCTTTGCCTGGTCCGACTGAAAATTATCTCCTTCCCCGGTTACATAGCGTTCAATCCGGTTTTTCCATGTTGTGATCCTCCCCTCTTCACTCATCGCCGCAGAAAGCAACAGGAACAGGCCCAATCCCGCCACTCCGATACCAACATAAAGCGCGAGATACTTAAAAGGCAGCCTTCCGACAAACAATAGGATAAAAGAGACGGTAAAAATAATGACGGCTGTCGACAGGTTGGTTGGCAGGATAAGAAGACAGATTAGTGATATGGCAGCTGTTACCTTCAGGAACACCCCCTTAAAATCATCCAGCCTGTTCTGGTGATTGGCCAGTATCCTGGCCAGGTACATGATTAGTGCAAATTTTGCAAATTCGGAAGGTTGAAAGGTATTGCTGGTCCCGGGGATGGCCAGCCAGCGGCTGGCTTCGTTGATCTCCTGTCCCCTGAAAAGCGTAACAACCAGCAGAACAGCCGCCACAGCCAAAAAAATGATGGATAGCTTGTTAAAAGCACGATATGGGATGAGCTGGAAAAAGATAATCACCCCGAGTCCGAGAACAATGTATTTGAACTGTCTGAAAAGATAGTAAAAGGTATCCCCCGACACCTTTTTGTAGGCCAGCGATCCGGTTGAGCTGTAAACAGACAGCAACGACACCACACTCAGTATGATGATGACCGTCCAGATCACCCTGTCGCCCCGTATGTACCTTGTTAACTGCATCTCTGTAATTGTTCTGCAAATACTATTTTTATTCTCTCTGTTATCGTTCTCCCTATAATGGTATTTTTCTCTCTGCTACCTTACCTTGTTGTTGTATTGCATTTTCTCAGTCCTCCTGACTTACAGTTCCCTCACTGCCTCCTTGAACCTTCTTCCCCTGTCTTCATAACTTTCAAACAGGTCGAAACTGGCACAGGCCGGTGAAAGCAGGATCGTGTCGTCCTTCGAGGCCAGGTAGTATGCCGATTTAACCGCATCCATCATCGCTGTTGCCTCAACAATGGTCTCTACCTTATCGCTGAATGCCTCAATAATACGCTGGTTATCCTTGCCCAGGCAGACGATGGCCTTCACCTTGTTACTCACCAGTTCATAGAGCTCCGAGTAATTGTTTCCCTTGTCCACACCCCCTGCGATCCAGACAACATTCCCCCGAACACTCTCAAGGGCATACCAGGTCGAGTTGACATTGGTGGCTTTGGAATCGTTAATGAAATTGATGCCGTGAACCTTGTTCAGCTCCTCCAGCCGGTGCTCTATCCCCTGGAAATCCATCATCGCTTCGCGGATCACATCATTCCGCAGCTTCAACACATTTCCTGCAATACCTGCAGCCATGCTGTTGTAGGTATTGTGCCTTCCTTTCAGGGCCAGCTCATGGACAGACATCGAGAAGTCGATATCGTCAAATTCAATATGAATCTTCTCGCGCTCATCAACCCAGGCAACATCATCATCCTTCTTCTCATAGGCATACGGCAGATGAACCGCCCTTGAGACAATTCTTTCAAGCTCTTTAATGGTGATCTCGTCATCGGAGCAGAACACGAAGTAATCCTCTTCTGTCAGATTCTGTGTGATCCTGAATTTTGAATCGACATAATTCTGCATGTTGTAATCGTACCGGTCCATGTGGTCGGCGGTAATGTTCAGCAAGATGGCTATGTCGGCCTTGAAATCATACATGCCATCGAGCTGAAAGCTGCTAAGCTCCAACACATAATATTCATACTCCTCCTCCGCTACCTGCCGGGCGAAACTACGGCCCACGTTTCCGGCAATACCCACGTTCAGCCCTGCCTTGCGCAACATATGATGGATCAGTGAAGTGGTTGTTGTTTTTCCATTGCTGCCGGTTACGCAAATCTTCTTCGCACGGGTATACCTTCCCGCGAACTCAATCTCAGAGATCACATGCAAACCCTTCTTGCGGATGGCTCTCATGATCGGTGCGCTCTCAGGAATTCCGGGACTTTTTATGACCTCATCTGCATTGATGATCTGACGCTCGGTATGACCATTTCCCTCGAACATGATCTGGTGCTCATTGAGTATCTCCCGGTATATGGGATTGATCTTTCCGGAGTCGGAGACAAATACATCAAAATCCTGCTGTTTCGCGAGGATTGCCGCACCGGTTCCACTCTCTCCGGCACCCAGAATTACTATGCGTTTTCTTTTCTCCATCTTAATATTATCTGATTTTTAGTGTAACAATTGTAATCACGGCCAGTAAAAGGCCAACGATCCAGAAGCGGGTGACAATCTTGGCTTCAGGATATCCCAGCTTCTGAAAATGATGGTGTGCAGGTGCCATCAGAAAGATGCGTCTGCCTGCACCAAACTTCCTTTTGGTATGTTTAAACCAGCTCACCTGCAGTATCACTGACAAGCTTTCATATAAATAGATTCCACAGAGTATGGGAATCAGCAGCTCCTTCCTGATCACCACGGCAAATACGGCGATGATCCCGCCCAGTGCCAGGCTTCCCGTATCTCCCATAAAGACCTGTGCCGGGAACGAGTTATACCATAAAAATCCGATGGTTGCACCGATCATGGCAGCAGCAAAGATCACCAGCTCCCCTGCATTGGGGATATACATGATATTGAGGTAATCTGCAAAAATGGCATTACCGGAAACATAGGCCAGGATCCCCAGCGTAGTTCCAATAATCGCTGCCGACCCGGTTGCCAGTCCGTCGAGCCCATCTGTAAGATTGGTCCCGTTCGATACCGCAGTCACGATAAAGATCACCACCAGGATAAAGACGATCCATACCAGCTTGTCGGCATTTTTCCCGGCAAACCAGACCAGCCAGGTATAATTAAACTCATTGTCCTTCACAAAAGGGATGGTAGTCACCGGCATCTTGTGATCCAGCAGGTAAAACGATTCTCCACGTTCATTGGTGACCATTGGCAGGTTGTCCTGCTCCGCTGTTGACTCCTCTGTTACCGGAATCCGCTCCCGGATCACCGCCTCATCACTCAGGTAAAATGTGAGTCCCACGATAAGCCCAAGGCCGATCTGACCGATGATCTTGAATTTTCCACGCAGGCCGACTTTGTTTTTCTGAAATACCTTGATATAGTCGTCGAGAAATCCGATCAGACCGAGCCATACGGTGGCGATCAGCATCAGTATGACATATACGTTGTCCAGCCTACCAAAGAGAAGCACAGGCACCACGATCGAAGCAATGATGATTATCCCCCCCATGGTCGGGGTCCCCGCTTTGCTGTTCTGTCCCTCCAGTCCGAGATCGCGCACCGTTTCCCCGATCTGCTTTCTTCGCAGGAAATTGATGATTCGCTTGCCGATGAACAGCGAAATCAGCAATGAGGTGATCACTGTCATCGATGCCCTGAATGAGATATACTGAAACATCCCCATGCCGGGAATGTCAAACTGATTCAGGTGTTCGAACAGGTAATATAGCATCTGCTTCTATTTTAAATACTTTTTTACAATCGCCTTATCGTCAAAATGTCGCTTTTCACCCTTTATCTCCTGGTATTTCTCATGACCTTTTCCAGCCACCAGGATCACCGATGCTGGTCCTCCCATCACACAAGCTGTTTTAATGGCCTCCTCCCGGTCTGCAATCTTCAAAACATCGGCACTATTTTCATCCTTCACCCCCTTCTCCATCGCTTGCATGATCGCGACCGGATCTTCCGACCGCGGATTGTCTGAGGTGAAAATCACCATGTGACTCAGCGCTGTCGCCACATCCCCCATTTTCGCCCGCTTCGTCCGGTCCCTGTCTCCCCCCGCGCCGACCACGGTAATGATCCGGCGTTCATCCCGGTTCACCTCCCGGATCGTTTCAAGTACATTTTTCAGTGCATCATCGGTGTGGGCATAATCGACGATCGCGATACTCCCCGCCCGACCCCTTAGAACCTCAAAACGTCCCTCAACTGCGCCGGCACTGCTGATCGCTTCCAGCACCTGTAGCTCGTCATGCCCCAGCAGGATCGTAGCGCCGTAAACGGCGAGGATATTCGATGCATTGAATTTGCCTGTGAGCCTGACCCAGAC
Source organism: uncultured Bacteroidaceae bacterium (assembly GCA_964432125.1). Lineage (GTDB taxonomy): Bacteria > Bacteroidota > Bacteroidia > Bacteroidales > M55B112. The sequence goes on from CAYSMO010000145.1 coordinate 4,381, forward strand.
CTCCTTTTCATTGATCTGCATGCGCATCCCCTCGAACAGGAACTCCAGTACCCTGCCGTGAAAATCGGCGATCCTCCCAAGTCCATACCGGTTTTTCGCAGCACGGCAATTCTGGATCATCACCTCCCCGTTCCTGTCGTCTGCATTGGTGAGGACAAAAGCGTCCGCTCCCAACTGATCGAAAAATGACTTTTTGGCTTCGAGGTATTCCCTGAAATCCTTGTGGTAATCGAGGTGGTCATGGGTGAGATTGGTAAATACCCCACCCTTGAAAAACAGTCCGTCGATGCGGTGCTGACTGGCAGCATGTGAAGATACCTCCATGAAGCAGTAGGCACAGCCCTGGTCGACCATCTCCCTGATCCACCTGTTGATCTGCAGTGCATCGGGTGTGGTGTGGGTTGCCGGGTATGACTTGTCGTGAATGATCACTTCAATGGTCGTTAGGATACCGGCCTTGTATCCAAGGTTTGCATGTACCTGATGCAGCAGGGTGGCGATGGTCGTTTTTCCATTGGTGCCTGTGATCCCCACCAGGTTGATCTCCCGGGATGGATGTCCGTACCAGGCGGAAGCGATCAGGGCAACCGCCCTTCTTGAATTCTTTGTTAAAATAAAGGTGACTTGTAGATCCGTCTCACCGGGCAGCTCCTCACATACGATGGCCGAAGCTCCTGCCTTAACAGCTGCTGGAATATATGCATGCCCGTCGACCTCTGTTCCACGGACCGCAATAAACAGCGATCCCGCAGTTACCTCCCTGGAATCGAAGGTAACAGAACGGATCTCTTTTCCTGTGTCGCCTGCAACACGAATAACCTCAATCTCTGCTATGAGTTTTTCCAGCTTCATCCCTCAGTGATACTCATTACCAGTTGTACATGATCCCCTTTCCGCAAAAGCGTACCGGGGATGGGTGACTGACTCCTTACAGTGCCCCTACCGTTGATGCTCACCTGTAGTCCCATATTCTCCAGCAGGAACAGGGCATCCTTAGCTCCCATATCCTTTACATCAGGCACATAAAACGAGCTTATATCGCTCCGGCGCAACTTGACCCCCTCTTCAGTGCTCTTTGTCTTCACCCATTGCACCTCCTGATCGCCCGATTCGAAGGGGATATCCAGGTATTGAAGGGCCGACTCCAGCTCCTGTCTGTATCCGCTCTTTGAATAGGGCGCGCCGCTGTTTGTTGTTAGAAATTCTGATTGCTGGTGCTGCATATTCAGGTCCCTGATATAGATCTTATCGGTAATCTCCCTGAAGATCGGTCCTGCCACCAGGTTACCGTAATAGACTGCTTTGGATGGAGAGCTCACCACCACGATACAGGAATAGGCCGGATTGTCGGAGGGGAAGTACCCTGCAAAAGAGGCCTGGTACCTGCCCTTAGTATATCCAAGTCCGGCCTGAGCAATCTGTGCTGTCCCTGTCTTACCTGCAATCGGATAATAGGCATTTCTCAAATTCTTAGCCGATCCGCGCTCAACAACACCTTCAAGCATCGGCCTGATCTTCCCAAGGGTCTGGTCAGAACAGATCTTGTGGTTCAGGATTTCCTTGTCGAAGGTGTGGATAACTTTGCCGTGATAGCGTATCTCTTCTACAAAACCCGGCTTTACCATCTGACCGTTATTGGCAATCGCGTTATAGAAGGTGAGCAACTGCAAAGGGGTGAGCCTTACCTCGTACCCTATAGAGATCATCGGCAGGGAGATGCCTGACCAACGGGGACTGTCTGTATATTTGATGTCAGGCGCCCCCTCCCCCTTGATCTCAACATCGAGCCTCCTGTTCAGTCCCAGGCGGTAGAGCCGGTCAATAAACCGGGAGGGGTTGTCCTTATAATTTTCGTGGATCAGCTTCGAAATCCCCACATTCGAGGAGTATTCAAATGCCTCGCTGAAGGTGATCTTTCCGAGTCCCTCATCGCCGCTGTCCTCCATCTTGTGACCGTTATAATACACCACGCCACTGCCAACATCGACGATATCATGGGGCTCCACCAGGCCATCTTCCAGCAGTGATATTGCCGATGCAAGCTTAAAGGTCGATCCGGGTTCTGTGCTTTCACCAATGGCGTAGTTATAATTCTCCACATAACGGCCGCTTTCCGACCTGCCGAGGTTGGCAATTGCTCTTATTTTTCCGGTTTTCACCTCCATAACAATGACCGATCCATGATCTGCCTCATGCTTTTGAAGTTGCATCAGCAGAGCATTCTCTGCCACATCCTGAAGATCAATATCGATGGTGGTCACAATATCATATCCATCCCTTGGGTCAATTTCATTCTTGTCGCTGAGTGGCATCCAGTTTCCACCCGGGATCTTTTGCATCAACCTGTAGCCCTGCACACCCGACAGCTCAGCATCATAGGCCCCCTCAATTCCCACCACACTTCCATAATCACCCTGCATCGTATAACCAACAGTCCGGGCAGCCAACAGTCCGTGTGGCCTGATCCTGCGGTTCTGCTGAACGAAAATGGTACCGCCCTGGTACCGGCCAAGCCGGAAGATCGGAAACTGCTTCAATTCCTGAAGCTGGGTATAGGTAACGTTTCTTTTCAGCAGGAAATAGCGATTGCCCTTCTGGCGCGCCCTTACCAGGCTCTGCTTGTATGCCGTCCAATGCTGGTCCTTAAAG
>CAYSMO010000146.1:0-6991 GCA_964432125.1 uncultured Bacteroidaceae bacterium
AAAATCTTAATTCCTCGAATACATTAGTATACTGCGTCTTAAGATTTTTGCGCGCCCTGCCTGCCGTACTTAGGTACTAAGGGAGGCGTGGCTTTGCTCTCGAACTTTATGATCCAGCCACTCCGACTCTATGGACAGACAAATAGTTGTGCATTATCCCCGTTTTCTTTCCTCCCCATCAGTTCTTTCTTGAATAAATAGGTCTTTTCTGACTAATCGGTTATTTTTACACACAATCAAACGCTCACTAAAACATTTCATGCCATGAGCCTTAAAAGATGTTTGCTCCTTACTATTAGCATATTCCTTTTATTATCATGCAGTCAATCCCCGGATTTCAACAGCCATATTACATCTTTCAGGCAACTGAATAAACAATTCAAGGAGGTGCCGGCAGTTTACAGACCAATTCTCTTCTGGGTTTGGAACGGTGCGGTTACAAATGAGATGATTGACGAGCAGTTGTCGTATTTCGCTGAAAAGGGTTTCGGTGGTGTTGTCGTGCATCCCAGGCATGGAATGGTCACCGGGTACGCCTCTGAGGAGTGGTACGAATTGGTAGAATATGCTTCACGAAAGGCAAAAAGGGCTGAACTGGACTTTTCGCTGAATGATGAACATTCCTATGCCATTGGTTTTATAGGTAGTCATGTTCCGGATAGCATGGCGATGTACACCTGGCCCCAGGTTCCGGGAATAGATATGCTATTTAATTCATGGGAGGGGAGACCCGACCAGTTTGGCAACGTGCGGGCTGTCAAAGAGCTGAACAGTGTCGCCAATCAGCTTGGAATGGTGAGGCGCCTCAGCGAATCTTTCGGAGGATCGGGCTGGGAACTCACATTTGAGGATATGAAGAGAAAAGGTGACTGGCAATATGTGCTGGGGGTGAACATGATGATTCAGCACCTTGCTTTTCAGACGATTGCCGGGGATAGGAAAAATGACTACCCGCCTTCTTTCTCGTACCATGCACCCTACCAGGAGGAATACAGGGTGATGAACGATTATTTTGCCCGGCTCTCTCTGGCACTGAGCAGCGGTAAGCAGATCAACACGACACTCGTGTTGGAGCCCACCACATCGGAACGGATCGCCTATGCCCCCGGACAGGAGAACAGAGAGATGAAGATGATCGGGGATGAATTCAGTAGGTTGCTCGATCTCCTTGAAAGCGAACAGATTGAATATGACCTGGGATCTGAACATATCATAAAAAACCATGGATCGGTATCGGGCGATATGTTCGTTGTTGGAGAGCGGGAGTATAATTATGTGGTAATTCCGCAATATATGTCGAACCTGAACAGCGAAACCGCCAGGCTTTTGGAGGAGTATTTACAAAATGGTGGTATCGTGATCGCGCTTTGCCACCCCCCGGCATATATCGATGGCAGGAAATCCGACCTGTGCAAGCGATGGGTCGCCGATTATCCGGGTCAGTGGTTTTCCTTATCCGGGTGTAATGATCCGCGACTTATCGGCTACCTCTACAGGGACGATTTTATTTTCACGGAGCGACAGGGCGGATCGCTGCTGCATATGCGGCGCCAGCTGGACCACGGTCAGCTGCTTTTTCTCGTAAACAGCCATCAATCAGAGTCCTGCCAAACCAGGATGATCACCCAGGGAGCAGATATCGTTCATCTCGATCTTTTTTCAGGACATACAGAACAGTATCCCTGCATCGTTACGGATGAGATCGTTAGCTTCGATGCACACATCCCCCCGGCTGGTAGCATGCTCCTGTTTATCAGCGATAAGAATGTGAAAAAGAAGCGGGGCAGGATCAAACGGTGGACCGGCGAGGGAATTGAAATGGAAATATCGGATATTCTGACTGAAGTGAAGGGCGATAATGCACTGAAGCTCGACTATTGCAGGGTGATCCTCGATGGAGATACCTCCGGACTAATGTATTCGGCAGATGCTCAAACAGCTATTTTCAAACACCACGGCTTTGATCAAAATCCCTGGTTCTATGCAATACAGTACAAAACTGACATCCTCGACCGGGACACTTTTCCGGAGGGCTCCGGCTTTACGGCACAGTACCCATTCTTTGTCGACTCAAAATTTGAGTCACCCGACTTGCGGCTCGCGATTGAGCATCCTCACCTCTATGAAGTCAGACTAAACGGAATGACCCTGGAGCCCATAAAGGACCACTGGTGGCTTGACCGGGCGTTCGGAACGTTCCGCATCAGCAGCGGAATCCTGGCCGGCGATAACCTTATCGAAATAACCGCCGATCCAATGTCGGTTCACTGCGAGCTGCAGCCGGCCTACCTGGTGGGCGATTTCGATCTGTTCGCCCTGGATAAGGGTTGGCTGATGGCAGCTAGCGGAAAGAGGAGTCTCGGTTCATGGAAGGAGATGGGGTTGCCTTTTTACAGCGACCGCGTTGGCTACTCTGCCAGTTTTGTCATGGATGATCGCGCTCCTGTCCGTCTGCGGCTAAATGAATGGTCGGGTACGGTGGCTTCCGTAGAGGTCAACGGCAGGTCCGCAGGTGTTATCATCAGCAAGCCCTACGAGCTTCGCATCGACCCGTTTCTGCAACCCGGAGAAAACGAAGTCGCGGTTGAGGTGGTGGGGTCATTGAAAAACCTGTTAGGGCCGCACCACGAAGTGGCGCAGCCGGGGTTCGTGACCCCCTGGAGCTTTAAGCGGGCACCGGTTGAGCAGCCTTCAGGAGTTGATTATGACTTGCTCGATTACGGATTGTTTGAACCCTTTGTTATTGAAATAATGAGGTGATAATAATCTGTCAGTTTCAGCTCTGCTTAACTCAATGATTTGGTTTTTGCCGATGTACTTCTTTGCTTGTTGGCAATAATATGCTTGAATATTTCATAATGGAAGATGCAGGCTCTTTCCATTACATCTTCCTAACCATATCAACGGCGGTCATGTATCCGCTGTAGATTGCACCCGAGAATCCGCCCCCGAATTTTCCCCAGGCTGAGGCAATATTGAGGTTGCTGAATTGCCCGGTCGATTTGAGGGGTGCCCGGTTGGGTAGCTGTGCGAAGCCGTACACAGCTCCCCCTGGATTCAGTGTATAGCGTTGCACCGTTTTAGCCGTGCCAACTTCAATGTGTGCAATATGCTGCCGCACTCCCGGGATCAATTTTTCAAGCCGGTCGGTCATCACTTCCCCTACCTCCCTCTTTTTTGCAAGATAGGCTTCCCTGGATAGGTCTTTCCAGTCGTCCAGGTAGTCGATACAACAGATGGCACCCACACTTTTGCCTGATGGGGCGAGATTGGAGTCTACCTGACTATAGTCGACAAAAGTGAAGCCTCTTTTGGAGAAGTCGCCCCGGTTGTTATTATGTATATCTTTCTGGTGATGAACAGATTCGTCAAACACAAAGGTTGAATAATGGGTGTGCCCCAGTGTCTTGAGCGATGTTGAAAAACCGTAATAGACGGTCAGCAATGATGCGCCGACTGGATGTCCCGCGATCTCTTTGAGGATGCCTGCCCCGGCACCGTCGCTCATCATCGCTGCGACCTGCGGTAGCGCCGCGTTAGCAACAAACTCCTTTGCAGCTGCCTTCACCGGGGTGTGATCCCCCGGTAAGGTGTTGATGAAGGTAACAGATTTGATGCGGTTTTCGGCGATTTCGAGGGAGGTGACCTTGTGGCTCAGGAGGACCTTGCTGCCATGCTCTCTGATCACCGCCATGAGTCTGTCGGAAAGCTGCTGTGATCCGCCCCGGATGAAATTGGCCCTGCCGTTGAAGTAGGCGCTCTCGGCGATGGAGAAGTAGCGCAGGGAGAGGGTGTAGGGATCGTCGTGGAAATAGCCGAGGTTGCCGAGGAGGACCAGTTTGATCTCTTCATTGGTGAAGATCGAGTCGAGGAACTCACCGATACTGATATCGGGTTTGTCACGCTCGAGGATATTGATCCTGCGTGCGTTCATCAGCCGTTGGAAGTATTTGTCGATACCCTGCTCCTCGCCGGGGAAATGATTTTTCAGCAATGCGATGGCCGCCTCCCTGTCGTGCGGAATAACGAGATCAGTCCGGCCGTTGAAGAAGCGGTAGAACTCTGGGACGGGCAGGTATTCAACCCCGTCGAACAGTCCGAGGTCGTTGAAGATCTTCACCTTTCCATCGGTTGGATGAAGTCCGTCCATCTCGTGCAGTCCCACCTCCATGGTGAACTCTTTTCTGATAAATGTTGTGGCGCATCCGCCCGGACGGTCGTGCTGCTCGAGCAGGAGTACCTGCTTTCCCTCTTTCGCCAGTTTCGCTCCTGCGGTCAGGCCACCAAGGCCTCCACCGATAATAATTACGTCGTACTGCATATTAGGTGTTTTTTGATTTTTGTTGTTGGTATCCGGGTCACTGGTTCAATGGAATTATTGGATTCATGGGAATGGATTATTATTCCATATGGCATATTTGGCGCTCATCCTGGTATCGGTATCGGTATCACTGTTGGTCTTTGTTTGTTTGTTTGTTTGTTTGTTTGTTGGTTTATGGTTCATTTGTGGCTCATTCCGGTATCGGGTACCGTTTAAAGGGTTTGGTTCGGTCGAACAGGTACCTGTATGTTTTGTAGGATTTGGCGGGGACGCTGCCGACAGAGAGGAAAATGTTTTTCATCTTCGGGTTGAAATCGCCCACCCAGGAGAATTCGATCTCGGTGTAATGCGGTTTGCGTTTGAACATCTCCTGCAGTTTGAGGATAATTACCGCTTCGACGCCCCTTCCCTGGAACTCAGGGATAACGCCCATAAGGACCCCCCGGGCCCTGGTCATTGTTTTACGGTTTTTGAGGTAGAGGAATTTCAGCATGTTGTAAAGATGCATCCTGCCGTCGAGGTGCTTGAGGATCTGGTTGAGGTCGGGATACATCAGGTAAATCGCGATCGGTTTGCCGTTGTGGTAGGCGAACCAGATGAACTCCTGTTCGATGATCATGCGGGCCTTTTTGATGGTGTTGATGATGTACTCCGGCTTTATTGGTTCGAAATTCTTTTTAAAGGAGGCCCAGGCCTGGTTGTACACCTCTGCGAAATCATTCACATACCGCTGCATGTCGTTCCTCTGGAAATGTTCGAACGTGTACTCCGGTTTGTTGGACAGCCACCGGGCGATCTTTTCAAACCGTTCGGGGAGGGGTTGGGTGATATCCAGGTGAAACCCCTCCTGGTTGTAATAGGTCAGGAAGCCATAATTCTCGAAGAGCGTTTGATAATAAGGGAAGTTGTAGGCGATCTCGTAGGCCGGATGGGTGAAGCCGTCGACCAGCAATCCCCAGTATTTGTCGGTCTCACCGAAATTGATGGGACCATCCATCGCCTCCATGTTGCGCTCTTCGAGCCATCCTTTGACTGCGTTGAACAGCATGTTGGCCGCCTCCTGGTTGTTGATGCATTCGAAAAATCCCATTCCACCGGTGGGCTGTTCATGGATATAGGCACTTTTTTCGTCGATAAAGGCGGCCACCCTGCCCAACAGCTTTCCGCTGTTATCTTTCAGAAGGAACCGGGTTGCTTCACCATGGTTATAGAATGTGTTTTTTTCGGGATCAAAAATGGCCGCTATCTCTTTGTCGAGCGGACAGACCCAAAAGGGGTCGTCTTTATAGAGGATCTTCGGAACCCTGAGGAATTCTCTTTGTTGTTGACTGTTTACGACCTCTTCAATATGCATGGTACCATTGGCGATAAGGAACAGTGACTATTCAATATGTCAATTATTCTATCAGGAAAATTTTCAATATTCTCAGCGTTTTTTGGTTCATGAATAGATTCCTTCAATCAGCTGACCATATTTCTCCATAACCACTTTTCGCTTCAGCTTGAGGGTAGGGGAGAGCTCTCCGGATTCGGGCGACCAGTTATTAGCAATCAGCCGGAACCGGATCAGCCTATCGTGGCTGCTTACCGTTTTATTAATCTGTTCGATCTCCTTCTGGAAGTAGCGTTGTACTTCAGGCATGCAGATGAGCTCTTCATTGTTGGAGAAGGCGACCTTGTTTTCGTCGGCCCAGGATGCGAGCGGCTCATAGGCAGGGATGATCAGTGCACTGGCGTATTTCTGGTGCTCGCCGATCACCATGATGTTGTCGATCAGTGGCGACTGCTTGAAAATGCCCTCGATCACTTGGGGCGCAACGTATTTACCGTTCGACAGTTTGAAAATCTCCTTTTTTCGGTCTGTGACGGCGAGGAATTTTTCCTCTTCCAGGTGACCGATATCGCCTGTATGGAACCAGCCCTCCTTATCGAACACCTCATTGGTCAATTTGTCGTCCTTGTAATATCCGAGCATCACGTTATGGCCCCTGCAGAGGATCTCGCCATCGCCGGCAATCTTCAGCTCCACCCCCTCGATGAGCGATCCCACGGTACCGAGTTTAAACTTTCCTTTTTCTGTATTACTGATCGTGATAATCGGGGAGGTCTCTGTGAGTCCGTACATATTGATGATCTTCACCCCGGCGGCCCAGAAGAGCTTCTCGAGGCGCGGTTGCAGGCTCGCACCGCCACAGCCGACGAGGCGCACGTTGCCACCCAGCGCATCGCGCCATTTGCTGAAAATGAGTTTATCGGCATGGGCCAGTCTTTGGCGGTACCACCAGCTGTTTTTGCCGTAGGCATTGTATTTGAATCCGAGCCTGACCGCCCAAAAAAAGATCTTTTTCTTCATCCCGGTGAGCTGGTTTCCCTTGGCGATGATGTTGTCGTACACCTTTTCGAGTACCCGGGGTACAGCATCAAAACCGTCGGCCCTGATCTCTTTCAGGGCGGTTACGAAGGCGCCCATACTCTCCGGGTAGTAGATACCTGTGCCACTGTATTGCGTCTGGTAATTTCCCATGCGACCGCCTACATGGCAGAGGGGTAGGATGCTCAGGTACTTGTCGTCGGGTGTAAGTTTAAAGATCCCGGCCGCGGCAATGAAGTTTTTCACCAGGTTCTCGTGGGATAGCATCACAGCCTTGGGTTTCCCTGTGGTGCCGGAGG
>CAYSMO010000147.1:0-4126 GCA_964432125.1 uncultured Bacteroidaceae bacterium
CTGCCAGGTCGAGTCCGGCAAAATGGTGACACACCTTGATCACATCCTCCTGGTATACCATCACGCCAAAGGTCTCCGACAGCTGCTCTTTCATTATGGGATGCAGGTACTCAAATTCATCGGGATGGTGGAACCGGTGGATATACTCGCGCATCATCCCCGATTTTGCTACCCCCGGACGAATGATCGAGCTGGCCGCCACCAGGCTCCTGTAGCCGTCACACTTCAGTTTTTTTAACAATCCGCGCATAGCCGGACTCTCAATATAGAAGCAGCCGTTCGTCTCCCCGCTCTGCAGCTGCTCCAGCACGCGTTCATCCCTTTTAAACTGCTCCACCCGGTGCACATCCACCTCGATACCGCGGTTTCGCCGGATGATCTCCACCGACTCCTTGATATGGCCGATCCCGCGCTGACTCAGAATATCGAGCTTTTCATAGCCAATACTCTCGGCAACGTACATATCGAACTGTGTGGTGGGCAGTCCCTTCGGGGGCATGTCGAGCGCGGTGTAACAGGTAATGGGCTCCTCCGACACAATCACCCCACCCGCATGGATGCTCCGCAGGTTCGGGAAATCCACCAGCTGGTTCCCGATGCGGTAGATGTTCGAGATGATCTCGTTCGCGTTCATCGGATCGTCAGGGTACTTCACAAGCAGGTCGATCTCCTCCTTCGGCAGACCGCTTACCTTGCCCAGCTCGCGAAAGATGGAGCGGTCGCGAAACGTGGAGATCGTGCCGATCAGCGCCGTGTGCCTTCTCCCGTACCGCTTGAAAATATAGTCCAGCACCTCATCGCGCTCCTTCCATGAAAAATCGATGTCGAAGTCCGGCGGACTCGACCGTTTCGGGTTGATGAACCGCTCGAAGTAGAGGTCCAGGTCGATCGGATCCACATCGGTGATCCGCAGGCAGTAGGCGACGATGGAGTTGGCCCCGCTGCCGCGACCGACATGGTAGAAACCGCGCGACATCGAGTAGCGGATCACATCCCAGGTGATCAGGAAGTAGGAGGAAAAACCCAGCTTGTCGATCACCTCCAGCTCGTGCCGCACCCGCCGCAGCGCCTCCGCGTTCCCCTTCCCGTAACGGTACACCATCCCTTCCCCCGCCAGCTTCTCCAGCAGCACCCGATCGTCCCGCCGCGTCCCGGTATAGGTCCGCTTGTTTTTCACCGTCGTAAAATCGAATGATATTTCGCAGTCAGCCACCAGCTGCCGGGTATTGGCGATGATTTTCGGAAAATCCTCATACGCGCACTGCAGCAGATCGGGGGATAGCAATGTGGCCTCCTTCCCGGCGGTCATGTGTGGCTGCAGCTTGCCCAATACGATGTTATGGTCGATCGCCCGGAGGTACTGGTGGAGCGCATGGTCGGACCGCTGCAGCATTACCACCGGATGGAAGATCACCAGCCGGGAGTGGTCGTCGCGCCACGGCGAGGTGAGGAGTTTGTTCAGGTCGGACGGTCTCACGCCGATCAGCTCATTGTGTTTTAGTCGCCTGGTAGGGGTATTGCCGAACGCATAGATGAACCATACATTATTGGCTGCAGGTGCAGTGGCAGGGAAGGGGAGGCCCGTTTCGTTGTGGTACGAGAGAAATTCATTGAGCTCCCTGAATCCGTTTTGATTTCGTGCTATGCCGGTGTAGAGGTATTGGTCGCCGTTCCTGAATTCTATCCCGGCGATGGGATGGAGTCCGTGTTTGTGGCAGCACTTTACAAAATCGATCATCCCCGTGGAATTGTTGATATCGGTGAGCGCCAGCGATTCGATGCCCAGCTTCGCTGCTGCCGATACCAATGTTTCCGGCGCCATGGTGCCGTAACGCAGACTGTAATATGTATGACAGTTTAGGTACATGAAATCCCCAGCCCCGCTAGGGGCGGAATGTCTGTATCCCGCTGGCCCTTCGTACGGAGCCCTGTCCGAACCGTTTTCGCAGTGAGTCCATTGCCAGGTAGAGGCTTACCATCTCCGACGTATCCTCAAAAAGATCAAGCTGCTGCACCCCCCTGATCAGTCCCGAAAACCGCACGCCGATCAGCCGTATCAGCATCCGCCGTGTATAGAGGCGCTCAAACAGCTCTTTTGCCGCCGGGATCAGCACATGGTCGAACGAGGTGTACCCTACACGTTTCTGCAGTGTGTGGGTATCGAAGTTCGAATACCGTATTTTTATGGTGATGCAGGAGGTGAGCTTCTCCTCCCTGCGCAACTGAAACGTCAGCTTCTCCACCATCGATACCAGCAGATCCTTCAGTCCGCCGATATCCATGGTATCCTTGTCGAACGTTCGTTCGCTGCCAATCGATTTTCGTTCCGAATACTGCGTTACAGGGGTGGGATCGATGCCATTCGCCTTTTTCCAGATCACGATCCCGTTTTTCCCCAGCAGCCCCTCCATCATCTCCCGGGGGATCATGCCCAGGGTGCCGATATTGGAGATACCCATGGAACGCAGCAGATGATAGGTTTTGTTACCGATCATCGGGATTTTCCTGATGGAGAGGGGAGAGAGGAAACCCTGCACCCCGGCGAACGGCACTTCGATCCCGCGATCAGGCTTTGCCTCTCCCGTGGCGATCTTGGAAACGGTTTTGTTGACTGACAGTCCGAATGATATGGGCAAACCCGTCTCCCGGATGATCCGCCCCCGCAGTTCTGCGGTCCACTGCATGCAGCCGAAAAAGCGGTCCATCCCGGTAATATCCAGGTAATGCTCGTCGATGGAGGCCTTTTCATATACCGGGGCCCGTTCTGCGATCACCTCCGTCACCATCTTTGAGTACTTGCTGTAGCTGTCCATATCGCCACGTATCACAACTGCCTCGCTGCAGAGGACACGTGCCATCTTCATCGGCATGGCTGAATGCACCCCGTAGCGGCGCGCCTCATAGCTGCAGCCCGAGACCACCCCGCGGTCGGACGCCCCGCCAATGATCACCGGTTTACCCACCAGGCTGCTGTTCTTCAGGCGTTCCACCGATACAAAAAATGTATCCAGGTCCATATGTACAATGTTTCGCTCCATTCTTCACCTTCCATTCTAATATCCATGACTGCCGTCTGCCCGGAAGCTTCACTCTGCAACCAGAACATCCGACTCATTATCAGCACCTTTGTCACCACCAGCAACAACCAGTCAGCTAATCATTTTATGCCGCTTGCTGCACCCCGGAAAGTCTGGTATTTCGCAACCGGTATCCATTATTTTTCTAAAAATAACCTTTCGTACTGTATTAGGCAGCATTTTAATAACGGTCTCTGTTTACTATAATGACCTCCGTTTACTATAATGACCTCCGTTTACTATAATGACCTCCGTTTACTAATAACTCAGTCCCTGTTTGTATTTCTCAAAAATTCTTTTTATATTTGATTAGATTTTAATCATATTATTGGTTACAATTTAATCACAACAAAAACAATACGCAACAATTTTTAAAAAATAATGTCATGTATTTTCATTCGAACATCAAGTTGCTGAGGAAGCGGAAGAACAAGACGCAGGATGACCTGGCTGCTATCCTCAATATGAAGCGGTCCACCCTGAGTGGCTATGAAAACCGGGTGGCAGAGCCGGGTATTGAGGTGCTGCTGGAGTTTTCCAGGTACTTCAATATGGCGGTAGATACGTTGATAAAGACCGACCTCAGCAAGCTCTCTGAGAGTCAGCTCTACCAACTGGAAAACGGCGATGATGTCTTCCTGAAAGGAGGGAACCTACGGATCCTGGCGTCCACGGTCGACAGCTCCAACGAGGAGAACATCGAGCTGGTGAGTGAGAAGGCGCGGGCTGGGTATACCAACGGATTTTCCGATCCGGAGTATATCAGCGAGCTGCCCGTATTCAAACTTCCATTTCTCTCCGTAAACAAGAAATACCGTACTTTTCAGCTGAACGGGGACTCCATGTTTCCCATCCCCGATAAAGCCTTTGTTACCGGGGAGTATATAGTTGACTGGAACAATATCACAACCGGGGAGGCATGCGTGGTCCTGACGCTCGACGATGGCATTGTATTCAAGGTTGTTGAAAATAAGATTCGTGAAGAGGGGATACTGACACTCTATTCACTGAATCCGCTCTATGAACCCTTTGATGTGAAGGTTACCAAT
>CAYSMO010000147.1:4136-6968 GCA_964432125.1 uncultured Bacteroidaceae bacterium
GAGGTCTGGAAATTTGTCCATCTTATCAGTCAGGAGCTACCCGAACCGGTACTACCGGAAAATGAGCTCGTGAGAACGGTGGCCGGACTGAAACAGGATATGCAGCGAATCAAAAACAGGGTTAGTTCGTTATCCTCCTAATTCAGGTGGAAATCATTATTGAGTTTCAGTTCCTGCTCACGAATCAGCATCAGGAATTCCAGGTGTTTGATTAAGAATTTTTCCTGCTGATCGTCATATTGCTGTGTTATAAATTTGAATTTATCTTCGGATGAAAGATTGAGTGATCGCAGCACATCGTAGTAGCAAAGCACTTCTCCTTCTTTAATCTGTAGAAAATCCTTGTCAAAATCCTTTGTGTATTTCATAACCATGTCTACCAGTTTTCTGCTTTTAACAGGAGGGGCCGGAGGAAGGCTATCAACATTTCCACCGGGATAAAGTTTTCCAACCATCGTTGAGGTGTAGTTGTTGATACGAACAACGGAAACGGATTCAACAGTAATAACTTTTTGTCCCTGCTGACTTTCGGCGACAAGCTGCTGAAGTTTTACCTCACAACCATACTCCATAACTTCATCATTTTTTGAATATGGAATTACAAAAGTAAAATCCTCCTCAGAAGCATCGTCGATCAACTGGAGATACCTGGGCTCAAAGATCCTGAGTGGCAGGTCCTCTCCCGGTAATAGGAATACACCGAGCGGAAAAAATGGCAATATTTTCTGTTTTCTGTTCAATATTTTGTTGTATGTTAACATATCCTAAACAAAGTATTTATCAGCTTTGTTTATTTATGAGAAAAATTATTTCTATTCTCTTTTATTAATGACTATTTTTTGACAGAAATAACATCCGTATTATTTAATTAAGCTTGAAATTTGGCTTTACGGGGCTCGTAAATTTGGCTCTTTCAAGCCCAATTAATTGTAAATTGTCATGTGCTTTACAATCAATCTAAACACAACAAGGGAGGCGATCGAAAAAAGATTTAAAGCAGATGCCTCAGTATTATCAGATTTTGACTTCAGGTATTTTTACAGGGCATTTGGAAATCCAATGCTTCCCGTTATTACAAGTGATAATCCGGGGATCGTTCAACTCATGCAGTGGGGATTGATTCCGCATTGGGCACGGGATCAGGATCATGCTGAAAAGATTCGGAAAGGAACCTATAATGCAAGGGCCGAAACACTCAGCAAAAAACCATCATTTCGCCACTCCTTTGGCAAGCAGCATTGTGTCATTCCTGTCTGCGGCTTTTATGAATGGCAGCATTTAGGCAAACAGAAGATACCTTGGTACATTCACAATAAAAAGGATTCGTTTTTGATTCTTGCAGGCATTTTCGATTTTTGGAAAAATGAAGAAAAAGGCACCTTCTCAGTTGTAACGGTTACCGCAAATCCTTTGATGGAAAAGATTCATAATACGAAAAAGAGAATGCCAGCGATACTGGATGAAGAACAAAAAGCGATATGGCTGAATAGCAATCATAGTGAAACCGAAACCAAATCTGTTCTCGCTTCTTACAATGAAGCCGGGCTGAACGCATATACCATCAGCAGCGCTATCTCCCGGCCAGATGCAGATCCCCACGATGAATCAGTCATGAAACCTTTTCAACATCATGTGGATGGAAAGATTTTTTAAAGTGGTAAACAGCAGCTTTTATACTCAGAAAGACACCTGTATGTCAATAATTAAAAGCAATGTGAGAGTAATTAACCATTGTTAATAACTACTGTTCATTTATTGTTTATTGTTTCAACCACATTTCTATTGACAGTTTCAAATTTCGCAGTATATTTGATTCATCAAGTGAGCGTATAAAAGCCACTCCGTTCTTTGTGATTTTTCATACTGATATGCAAAGGGGATTCGTTCCCGGAGCAGAAAGGAGTCAGAACAATCGAACCAGGTATTGAGATTGTTCTTCCACAACGCAGGTTGTGGTCTTTGTGCTGGTGCTTTGAAAGATACTGTAACAAGTATTGGGAGGAGTGACAGACTGATCTGAAGGATATCTGGAAACCAGATCAGGATGCAGCGGAAAGAAATGAGTTCAGAGGTATCTACGGATGCAGCTGACTCCTGTTTACGGCTTCGGCCGTCTAACAGTCAGGGAATGCAGCCTTCGGGATGCAATCCGGCATAATAAACCGTAACTTGACGTGAACTGGCGACTACGGTAACCAGGAATCGAAATGGGGGTTAGTGCAGACTAGCTCCCATTTGTGTTTTTACACCTTTTGATTCCCTTTTGATTAATTGCCATTTACAAGATCCCGATCCGCATTTTTATTCCATGAACCACTCGATTTGAGTGCGAAGTATGTATGTATAGTTATTAATATACCCTATTCGCGATTGATAAAAATCATATTTATATACATGGAAATAAATTAGTTACAGCTATTAACACTGGCATGTTGAAAAGGAGTGTTACTTCCTTATAGAACCTAAACAAATGCCATGTAACTTTGTCTTTATAAAAGTCCAACTAAAATGTGGATTTTTTAATTGTTTAATATTATGTTTCGTAGATTTTTGATATTGGCCGGACTGGTCTTTGTTTTTTTCTTTGGCGAGATCGCATTGACATTTTCCGATAAGGGAAATCCTTTTATCGTGGATGATAATGAAGTGGCATTCTCCCTGAAAATTGAGAACCATTACTCCGACTTTCAATCAACTGAGGTCATCGACAATAATGTTGAATCCTTTATGGACAGATGGAAGATTAATGGGGCAAGTGTTGCGGTTACAAAAGATCAAGAACTGGTATACGCAAAAGGTTTCGGTTTTGCTGACACTGAACTGCAGGAGGCT
>CAYSMO010000148.1:0-6943 GCA_964432125.1 uncultured Bacteroidaceae bacterium
ATGAAGGCAAGTTATAACTTTATTCCTTTTTGGTTCTGGCTTGTCCAGGTTAGGATAATTACGGATCTGTTGGAACATTATAAAGTGTATATTTGTTATTATAGATAAAACTAAATAATACTGGTTATGATAAAACAAGCGGCACAAATTCTTTACATGGCTTTCATACTTATAACATTCAGCTTATCAGCAAATGCCCAGGTCGATGAAAGGCAAAGATCAATCGTTACAAAGAACGATGGTACAGAGTATATCGGTTACATCATTCAGGAAGATGCCAGAGAGATTCTGTTAAAGACCGATAACATTGGTGAGATCTACATCCCAAAACACGAAATCAGATCCATCGAAGAGTTGCAGGAAAAAAGTTTTAAATCGGGAAAATATGTCGGTGAAAATGCCTACTCAACGCGTTACTTCCTTACTACAAACGCATTGCCTTTAAAAAAGGGAGATAGTTATGCAATGATTCAATTACCGGGTGCTGAATACAGGGTGGCTGTTATTGATAATCTGACCATCGGGGGAATGAGTTCCTGGATTGGAGTACCAATTATTGCCTCAGCAAACTATTCAATAAGTTTAACCGATAATGTCAATATCGGAGCAGGTATTATGGCCGGTACAGGAAGTTGGGCTTCATTAAGCTCTTACGGGCTGCTTCCTTATGGAGCAATCACCTTTGGGAATCAAAGCATGAACCTGAATTTCTCCGGTGGTTTCCTGAGTCTTAATGTGGCTGAAGGTAATGTTTGGTCCGCCCCGCTATTCTCAGTAGGCGGATTTGCAAGACTAAGCGAAAGAGTCTCTTTTACAGGCGATTCCTTTATCTATGCCAAAGAAGATGTTGTTGCTATAATCGTTCCGGGACTGCGGTTTGACAGAAGTAAGGATGGTGCCTTTCAATTTGGCCTTGGAGGACTGGTCGTAAATGGTGAAGTTGTGCCCTTCCCGGTACCTTTCGTATCATGGCTTGTTAAGATCTGATAACCATAGAAAGGACTTTTCTTGTCTTTATGAATTAAACAAAACGACTATGCTGCATTTGTTGAAGCATCCTTTAATAACCCATAAGCTAACACAGATCCGAAAGAAAGAGACAGGCACTAAAGATTTCCGGGAAGCAGTGGAGGAGATCGCCGGATTAATGGCGTATGAGATAAGCAGGGATCTTCCATTAAAAGATGTGATCATAGAAACCCCGATCAGGGAATGCAGCACTTACGAACTCGCTACACCTATTGTTCTTGTACCTGTTCTACGGGCCGGATTAGGAATGGTAGATGGTATTACGAACCTTATTCCCATTGCAAAAGTAGGACATGTTGGCATTTACCGTGATCCGGAAACACTAAAACCACAGGAATATTATGCCAAACTTCCTCCCTGTGTCGCTGAATCAGTAGTGATGATTCTTGATCCGATGCTGGCCACCGGAGGAAGTGCTTCAGCCACCATTGCCTATCTGAAAACCCAGGGCGCCCGACAGATCAGACTGGTTTGCATCGTTGGAGCCCCTGAGGGGGTTGCAAAAATCGAAAAGGATCACCCTGATGTTGATATCTTCCTTTCGGCCCTCGATGAAAAACTGAATGAGAAAGGTTATATCGTTCCAGGGCTGGGAGATGCAGGCGACCGTCTTTTTGGTACCAAATAAAACCAGAATAGCTTACTTTCAGCAACAGGTATCCACACCATTTAAATAGTCCCCCTTATCTCTGTCTGAACTCCTCATCAAAAGTACGAGAGCAAGACTTGTCCCGCACCTAAGCGGGAGCGCACAGCTATCGGACTTTATGGACGGTTACTGCTCCTCATTTACAATGAGTACGATTTTACCCCGGGCCCTGCCAGTTTCACTGTATTCATGGGCCTTTACGGCTTCATCAAGTTTGTATGTCCGATCAACAACTACCCGAATTTTTCCCATGGTTATATGATCAATCATCCATTGAATATCTGCCGGACGATTCTTCAATAATATCATTTTTATTTTCCGGCTCAGAAACAACCTCGACCATAAGCCAACAAAAAACAATCCTGGGGATAGATTTAACTTGATCAACATCCCACCTCTCTTCAGACATTGTTTGGTATCGGAGAATGATGCATTGGATGCAGCATCAATAATAATATCGAAAGCATTCTTCCTGTTTCTGAAATTTTCCTTATTATAATCAATCACCTCATCTGCCCCCAGGCTCTTAACCAGCTCTATGTTTCGCTCACTACAGACCGCAGTAACCCTGGCACCCAATACCTTTGCAATCTGAATAGCATATGATCCCAAACCACCTGATCCTCCGTTAATCAACACCTCATCCCCCGGCTGAAGGTGGTAATGCAATGTGAACGCCTGCAAAGCCGTTACTCCGGCTACGGCCAACGTTGACGCCTCGATAAAAGGCAGTTCATCAGGGATTCTGCTTACCTTCCCGCGATCAACCGACACAAGCTCAGCATAAGCACCTCCCTGGTGACTCAATCCAGCAAAAACCCGGTCGCCCGGCTTTAGGTCTGTAAGATTTTCTCCCAGGGAAACAACCGTTCCGGAAAGTTCTACTCCCATGATCATTGGGAAATTCTTTCCCGTTATAATCTTCAACCTCCCTTCCCGGATCTTCCAGTCGACCGGATTTACAGAGGCTGCAGCCACACGAATAATAACCTCATTTTTTCCAGGTACCGGATCATCAAGTTCTCCATAAATCAGCTCCTCCGGTCCTCCATATCGATCAATGTATACTGCTCTCATTTATCAAATCACGCTATTAGTTATAAAAGTCCTAAATTTAATATAAATTGCATTGCTAAACGAATAAATCCCCGGTCATGAAAAATATATACAGGTCAGCTCTTTTTATCTCCCTCTTCATTCTGCTTGGCGCTCCCAACATCTATTTCGACATCCTCATCCCGCCTGCGGTCGATATGCCCGACAATATTAAAACCATTGCGATCATCGACCGGAGTCATTCGGAAAATGAAGTGCTGAATGTCCTCGAAAAAGGATTGATGTCTACCCTCTCCGGAAAAGCTGACCGCCTGTCAAAAAATTGTGTGGAGGGAGCATATGACCAGCTTCAATCGCAAAGTAAGATCAAACCCGTCATCACAGGCATCGTCGAAAAACGCAAAGGATCCGCGATTGATTTTCCCGCTCCGATGCACTGGATTGAAGTTGAACAGATTTGTAGGACCCATGCAACAGATGCAGTTCTTTCACTGGAGATTTTCAGCAGGCAGTATATCGATAACGTCGCCGAAGTTAAAGTGGGTTTCAGATTGTATGATCCATCCTCAAAACTGATAATCGATGAATTTCAATATTACCACGGGATCGGTAAAAACCGGCCGCCGTCGGAAGGTGACCCGGGCCTCCTGGTGCTCAATGCATTGAGCGACGATGATGCAATGAAAAAAGCCAGTTACATCGCAGGAACCCTTTACGGAAAAAGAGTTTCCCCTTTCTGGATCAGAGCCAAACGCGATTATTACAAACGCTCCAAACGGGATCCAAAAATGGCCGAAGGAGCCAGAATGATGGAGATCAATAACTGGGATGCAGCAATAGACGCGTTCCACCTTGCCATTGAACATGGACACAGAAAAACCAAAGGACGGGCAGCACATAATCTTGCTATTGTATATGAAATACTGGGAGATCTCGACCTGGCCTATGCAACCGCCAGTGACGCGTGGGGAAAATATAAAAACAGGGCATCGAAAGAGTACAGTGCCTTGTTAAAACAAAGAATCTATGAAATGGAGAGTTTGATAAATCAGGAATAGCAATAATTATCACATATTGTACACACAGCTGTTCATTTTTTTTACAAGTACCGTTCATTCCCAAAACCCCAAAAAAATGACCAATAAAAACGGTAAAAAAAAACCAAAACACCCGGAAACAAAATCCGGCCGACTGAAAAAGAAGTTTTATTTTAATGAACTCGATAAACTGCAGCTGGAACTGGTAAAAATGCACGAATGGGTGAAAAAGGAAGGGCTGAGGGTGGTTGTGGTATTTGAAGGGCGTGATGCAGCCGGCAAAGGGGGTGTTATAAAAAGAATAACCCAGCGCCTGAATCCGCGCATCTGTCGCGTTGTTGCGCTCGGAGTTCCCACAGAAAGAGAAAAGACCCAGTGGTATTTCCAACGTTATGTTTCCCAACTGCCTGCAGCGGGAGAGATGGTTCTCTTCGACCGCAGCTGGTACAACAGGGCCGGTGTCGAACGGGTGATGGGCTTCTGCACTGACGAAGAGTACTGGGATTTCCTACGCAGCTGTCCAAGGTTCGAAGAGATGTTGATCCAGTCGGGGATCATACTGATCAAATACTGGTTCTCCGTAAGTGATGAAGAACAAGACAAACGCTTTCGCGAAAGAATTAATGATCCCCTTAAACGCTGGAAATTCAGTCCCATGGACCTGGAATCCAGAACCCGTTGGGTCGAATACTCCCGCGCAAAGGATGAGATGTTTGCCTATACAGACTCTAAAACAGTACCTTGGTATGTCGTAAATGCAGATGATAAAAGAAGGGCCCGGCTCAACTGCATCCTGCACCTGCTCTCCATGATCCCCTATAAAGAGGTATCACACAAAAAAATAGAACTTCCTCCGATCAATAAGGAGGGATATATACGGCCACCGATTACAGAACAAACTTTTGTTGAAGAGGTCTACTAAGAAGTATGTTCTCCATCTTATATGGTTATGTCAATAATTACGAAATGCTTACTTTAAAAAAATGAAAAAATGAAAAAATTATTTGTCTTCGCTGTAACTGCAATGCTGCTACTCGCTGCCTGCAACGAAACAGAAAAAATCGAACTCTTTAACGGAGAGAATCTCGAAAACTGGACCATCTTTCTGCCAGACAGCATCGAAAAGGAATCTGTTTTCCGCGCCGAAGAGGGGACGCTCTTTGTGGGCGGCATTCCCAATGGCTATATCCGCACAAAGGAGGAGTACGGTTCATACGAACTGCATCTGGAATGGAGATGGCTGGAGGAGCCTAAGAACAGTGGTGTTCTGCTGCATGCAACCGGAAAAGATATGCTCTGGCCCAACTCCATCGAAGCCCAACTTATGGTTGGAAAGGCAGGCGATTTTGTGCTGATCGGCAAAGGAGCCGGGATAACGGTGCAGGATACTGCTTACCTGGTAGAATCGGAAAAGAAACGCTTCAAGTTAATACCCAAATTCGAAGAGAGTTCAGAGCACGCACCAGGCGAATGGAATAGCTATGGCATAACAGTTACCGAAGGAGAAATTGAACTGAAGGTAAATGGGGTTATTCAAAACATAGGAACCGCCCCCACAAAAAACAAAGGAAGCATCTGCATTCAGTCTGAAGGTGGCCCGATGGAATTCAGAAACATCTATCTGATACCAATTGAATAGTTCTTCATTCTTTTACCGGCTGAACGCAGGGGCCAGGTCCTGATCTCAATGCAACCGCAGCTGCCATTAACCTTTCCAGCCTTATCCATGGCAGGACAGGAAATATATTGCTGTAAATGTAACTTCCGTATAATATTTTTTTGAAAGAAAGTTTTATACCTTTACACGTATGTTAAACAGGTTCTCTGCTTGAACCAATGTAAATTTATTATTCAAATTTCTATGATCAAACTAGATGTAAAAAATGTATTCGGATTTATTCCTGAAAAAGAAATAAAAGGGTTGCAGAGCGAAGCTTCCTCACAACTTGAAAAACTTAAACAAGCCACCGGAAAAGGAAATGACTTTCTCGGCTGGCTCAGCCTCCCCTCCTCGATAACCGAAGAGGAGTTCACAAGGATCGAAAAGTGCTCCGAACGACTCAAAAGCAAATCTGAGATCCTGATTGTCATCGGTATCGGAGGTTCATACCTGGGTGCAAAAGCTGTGAATGATGCACTCTCAGGCAGCTTCGAAATGCTGAATGGTAAAAGAGATAACCCGATAATGATCTTCGCCGGACATAACATCGGCGAAGACTATATGCTGGAACTCGCTGAAACACTCGACCGCTACAGTTACTCCATCGTGGTAATCTCTAAATCAGGCACAACCACCGAACCGGCCATCGCCTTCCGTATCCTCAGAGAACATCTGATCAAAAAGGTAGGAGCCAAAGAGGCTTCCTCCCGGATCGTTGCCATCACCGACGCTACCAAAGGCGCCCTCAGGAAACTGGCTGAGCAGGAGGGATACGAAACATTTGATATCCCCGATGATGTTGGTGGCAGGTATTCTGTGCTCACACCCGTGGGACTGATCCCGCTTGCCGCGGCAGGATTCGACATTCGCCAACTGGTAAATGGCGCCGCTGAAATGGAAAAAACCTGTCTCGAAAAAACCAGTCTCACAGAGAACCCGGCACTGCTCTACGCTGCCACCAGGAACGCCCTCTACCGAAAGGGCAAGAAAATCGAAATCATGGTTAACTACCACAGCAAACTGCACTACTTCTCAGAGTGGTGGAAACAGCTGTATGGCGAAAGTGAAGGAAAAGAGGGAAAAGGGATCTTCCCGGCTGCAGTGGATAACTCGTCAGACCTTCATTCCATGGGACAATATATCCAGGAGGGTGAACGGATCCTCTTTGAAACGGTCCTTTCTATCACCGAAGCCGACGCTTCAGTGAAAATTCCTTCGGATGAGAAGGATCTCGACGGACTGAATTATATCGCCGGCAAAAACATCGATGCGGTCAACAAGATGGCAGAGCTGGGCACGGTACTCGCTCATATCGACGGCGACGTGCCGAATATTCGGATCGAAATACCCCGCCTCAACGCCCGCTACCTCGGACAGCTTATCTACTTCTTCGAACTGGCATGCGGCATCAGCGGCTATATGCTCGGAGTGAACCCATTCGACCAGCCTGGTGTGGAGGCCTATAAAAAGAACATGTTCGCCCTGTTAGGTAAACCGGGCTTTGAAGACGCC
>CAYSMO010000149.1:0-1955 GCA_964432125.1 uncultured Bacteroidaceae bacterium
GCTAATATTCCTTTGCCCTTTTCTATTTTCCCGTTTCTTAATTGCTGCATCAATCTCATAATCAGCTATCGGCAAACTTTCTCCTGTTATACAATTAAAACAACTGTTTCCAACAGCAGCAGAACCAACAACCCATATATCGTTTCCACAAGAACATTTCACTCCATTTTGATAATCTATCAATGCAGAACTTAATCTCTTCCTCAAATCTGTTTCGTTTTCAGAAGGATTATTCTCCAGGTGCTTTTTTATATAATTCTCAATAGAAATCGGTATAAATCCCATTTTATCAAATCTATAGGTTCATCAGGTTAAATAATTTACAATCATTTTTTGTTTAGGCAAAATACCGATTTTCCATCGGAATCTTCTTATTTTTTCTCTTAAAAATAAACAATTTCCCTATCAAGCTCCCACGCTCTCACCATTCACCCGCTCAATAATTCTGTAAATCCTATCTGCCTGCTCGCTGCGGAACATCTCGCTGGTTTCTTTATGTCACGAGAAGATGAAATATCGTACATCTCCTGCAACCGTTATCTTTGTCAGAGACTAAAACGCTGCAACGAGCAAAGACCCGACCTACAAGTTCGCATTGCTGCGGGGCACCATTGACATCATCCGGAATTTTCCGCATTACAGGGAAACAGTTTCATCTTGCACGAGTACTTGAATGGTATGGCGGAGACTCCATTGATGATTACCGCTGATTTACCACACGAAGAGACAACTGGGGCACTAAATGAAAAGCCAGATATTATTTGATAATCTGGCTCCAGATTCCTTGTACAAGTTCATCCTTTGTTACGGAGTGAATATATTTTACCTTTGGAATACCATTTTATAATAATTAAAACTGAATCTCCTATGAGCTATAAAAGGATTATCATTACAAAATTTGGAGGTGCTGAAGTTATGCAGTTGGTTGAAGAAAGTTCATTGCCTGAACCACAGGAAGGAGAAGTAAGAATAAAAGTGCTAAAAACCAGTGCAAACTTCACGGATATAATGATCCGGAAGGGTAAATACCCTGATGTTAAAGACAAACCGCCTTTTTCTCCGGGTTATGATATGGTTGGACTTGTGGATAAATTGGGAAATGGTGTCTCAAAATTTGAAGTAGGTGACAGAGTAGCAGATATGACGGTTATAGGCGCTTATTCGGAGTATATATGCCTGCCTGCTGAGAAATTAACACGGGTGCCGGATAATATTGACAGCTCAGAAGCCGTAAGTTTGATTCTTTCGTATATGACTGCTTACCAGATGTTGCACCGAGATGCAAAAGTATCAGAAGGGCAAAGCATTCTTATACACGGAGCCGGTGGCGCTGTGGGAACGGCAATGCTCCAATTAGGAAAACTTCTCAAACTAACGATGTATGGGACTGCTTCAAAATCAAAGCATGATATAGTAAAAAAGCATGGCGGCATTCCCATTGACTATAAAAATGAAAAATTTGAAGATCGCATACAAGAATTGACCGAGGGAGGAGTTAATGCGGTTTTTGACCCAATTGGGGGGAAGAACTTAAAAAAATCCTTTAAATCATTAAAACCCGGAGGAAAATTAGTTGCATTTGGTTTTTATAACGCTGTTATGGGCAAAGGTGGTAGTATCCCGATAGATTTTATGAGAATTATATTTTGGAATATACTGCCAAACCGAAAAAAGACAAGCTTTTATTCTATTGGCGGAGTAAGAAAAAAACATCCGGAATGGTTTAAAAAGGATTTACAGGATTTATTTAAACTTTTGGAAAATGGAGATATAAAACCAGTGATTTCAAGTCATTATACTTTAGAAAATGCCAAAGAGGTCCATAAAAAAATTGAGAGAGCCGAATTTAAAGGTAAGATTATATTTGACATATAATGATTTGAATATTACCGAGTAATTGGTTAATAATAGACATGCGCTCAACAAATGAATAATATTTCAATGTTGTCAGAGGG
>CAYSMO010000149.1:1965-6933 GCA_964432125.1 uncultured Bacteroidaceae bacterium
AAGTGCCCATGCCTCGTGTCTGAGATGTTGGATGAGAGCTTGAGTAGAAGCTCTCTCTTATTCAACCCTTTCTAACTTCAACTCAGGCAACGCCAGCAAATACTCTTCACCTTTCTCCTCAGAATACCAATTCACAATAAAAACAACATGTGCTTCAACCGGCTTATAACCCTCATTGCTTAGTTTGCTTAGCTTCTCCCTCATATGCGCAGAAAATTTCAATACCAATTCTCCTTTTTTATTCACACAGCCTTCCTCAATTACCCCTAATTTATCTCCTGAGTTGAGAGGGTAGATCCTCCGTTGAATAAATCCAAAATAGCTAAGCTGAATATCTTTATGTGTCAACTGAATTAATAACCCGGCAGGTTTTGGATAATTTTGATCTGTTGTAAGTCTGATGATATTTTCCGATTGGATATGGTCAAGGTAATCATCATTGTAATGTATCTCAAGCATAGATTTGGCGCGCGTCATGGCCACATATAACAACCTTTTTTTCGCATCGTCATCAGGAATGTAATGATTCAACATGAGATATACATTGTCGAATTCCCTTCCTTTGGCCTTATGCATGGTGGATACAATAATTGTGTCCCTGTCACTTTCAAAAAAATCTTCTAATCGTGACTCCTGAAGAAACATTTCCAGGTCTGAACGATACTTTGTTTTTGGATGCAGCTTTCTAAATGTCCTTATTGCCTTTATAAGTATTTCAGATGAGATGGTACTTCCATATTGATCCAGCAATTTTCGCTCAACAGTTTCAATCTGTTCATTCGTGATGGTTCTGTGGCCATCTTCAGCACCGAGCTGCTTAAACAAAAATCTCGATTCTCTCATTTTCAACAGATCGAATCGGTCATTCGACTGGATCAGTTTTGCAGGGATGCCTCTTTGCTTTAACATCCCGGCAATCTGAGTTGCTTCATTATTTTTAAAAGTAAGCACGCATGTTGTGCCTCTTAATTCGGCTTGCATAATTTCTTTTACCAGGGGAATTTCAAGGTTGTCTGAATGGTGCCTGAATATCCTGATGATTCCATTCTCTTTGTGCCTGGAAACAATCTCGGTTGATTTCATACGAACAGAAATCTGCCGTGCAAACACATTCGCAAATGCTACAAGATTGGGCTTGCTTCTGAAATTCTCTACCAGTTCGAATTGGCGTGCTCCCTCTCTCTTTGTCAACTCCCTGAAGTATCTGGAATCCGAGCCCCTGAATTCATATATATTCTGATCATCATCACCCACCGCGATAACCCGCATTTCAGGATTGTTCTCCATAAGTTGCCTGATCAGTGTGTTTTCGTCCGGATGCATATCCTGGGCTTCATCGATCACAAGCACAGATTTTGCGATCCTGGATTGCTCCACACTTCCTTCCATTAATCGCTCCAGAGCCTCTTTTATTATTCCCTTGGATTTATCTATATCACCCACCCTGCCCAGCAAATCAAAACAGAAAGAGTGGAATGTCTTGATCTCAATATATTGTGCTGCCCCTCCAATCAGGTTTATTAGTCGTTGTTTGAATTCACTCACTGCAGCCCGTGAAAATGTAAGCATCAGCAAGTGCTCATATTTAACATCTTCCATTCTTACAATTGAAGCGAGCTTATGCACCAGTAATTTTGTTTTGCCACTCCCCGGACCAGCAGCGACAATCAGATATTGATCATCCTTATTGTTCACAATATCGAGCTGACCCGGAGTCAATTCCCCAAAAAGTTTTTTGAATTGGGCAACGGTAATGGTTTTACGAATGTCATCCTGGCGACTCCCTGGGAAATACTTTTTCAGGAAAGAATTGTAATTCAATGAAAAATAGTCATCCACAAACGTAAGTGCCGACCGATAATCCTTAAGCATCTTTTTCGCATACTCTCCCACGATATGGATCTGCTGGGTTTTGTGATCGTAATGTGTTTTCAATGCGAGGTAATCCTCCTTTTTGTATTGCTTCAGCTGGTTCCTTTCCTTTCGCTGAATATTTAAACGGTTATACACAACAAGGAATCCTCCTTCAATTGTCAGCGCTTCAATTCGTACAAGAAACAAAAGGGATTCTTCGATATCATAGATACTGACATCCTGCTTAAAAAGGCTTTTTTGATTATCAAACGCCTTTTTTAACTCATGAATTGAAAATTCAATGTAGATATGTTTGTTGCTCTCGGACTCAGTCCCGGGTAACACAATCCTGTCGAATAAATAATGTATAATAAACCCGGTCAGTGTATGCCTGTTCCTGATCTTGTCAGCCAGTTTTTCCCTGTCTCCGCTATAATTTATCTTTAAATTGTCATTTGCACCATACCGTTTTTCCTTTTTGATCCAATTACTGGTTGCCCAGAAATTAAGAATTGTCCTGATACTGTTCGGCGATGAATCTATCCTTGAAGATTCAGCAAATTCATTTATTTTCTTGATATTGATCACCTGTTCCTGATCTGCAATCTGTCCATAAAGAACACTCTCCAGCCTGGCATATTTCTCCAACAAACCCAGTGATTTTTGCATGGTCTGTCCCGAAGCAATAGAAACCGTAAGATCCTTTGTATCTGCCAGAACCCCTTCTTCCACTAACAATTCTAATGCCTGGCTGACCTCTTTTTGCTTAATCCCAAGAAGATCTGAAATATAATCTACCCTGGATTCTGCCACTTCATCTGAGCCTTTATGCCTGCTGCGTGAACCAATCAGCATCCTGATGATCCTTATTCCCTGCTCTTTCTGCTTTTGGTTCATTCGCGCTGATGCATTGATCTTACCAATTGCCTCATCAGCGTTTTTTGCCAGAATACTCGTCGCAAAAATTCTTGGAGAATTATGAATTCGCTTCAGATATCCTGCCTCTTCAAGTGCCGCAACTGCAGTCGTTACACGGGTCTCTAATTCATCTACCTGTTCATTCCATCCTGCTTTCCTGGCAATTTCCAGGGCAGAATTACAGATGTTTCCTTTTACCTCAGGCAGTTTTTTAATTGCCTTCCATATTTCCTGGATCTCATGGATGTCTATCTTCGTTTGATTCAATAAGATGAAGTGCTTTCCCAGATCATCCTCATTAAAGAGCACAAAACAATCGGCTGTGATACTTACGTCTCGCCCGGCTCTTCCGGCCTCCTGAACATAATTTTCAAGCGAATCGGAAATATCAAAATGAACAACCATCCCGACATTGTCTTTATCGACACCCATTCCAAAGGCTGATGTGGCAATAATAATGTCAGTTTCTCCCGACATAAAGGAATTCTGGTTGAAGGTTTTCTCCCTGGAGTCCATTTTGCCATGGTAAGGGAGTGCCTGATATCCATCTTCGGATAGTCGTTTCGCTATTTCCACAGCCTTTCTTACCCTGGAAACATATACAATGGTCGGACAACCTTTTGCATCTATCAAGTCTCGCAATCGGAGATATTTTTCTTTCTCATTGGTACAATTGATAACCTGATACTGTAAATTTTTCCTGGCAGATGAGGAATGAAATAAAACCAACTCAAGGTCAAGTTTCTCTTTAAAATATTTACTGATATCATCAATTACCTGCGGCTTTGCAGTAGCGGTAAAACAGGATACCGGAATTGGCTCAGGAAGTCTTTTCTTTATTTGCAGATTCTTTAAGAAATCACCAATGTACAGATAATCAACACGGAAATCGTGGCCCCATGATGAAAAACAATGTGCTTCATCAATAACAAAGCGTGCTATTTTTCTTCCCAAAAGAAGATTTTCAATGGTCTTTGAACGCAATGATTCTGGTGATATATATAAAATAGAAGCAACACCTTCTTTTACACGTTCAATTGATTTCGCCCTTTCAACAGGATCAAGGAGACCATTGATCGTTACTGCATCAGTAATGTCATTTTTCATGAGATTATCCACCTGGTCCTTCATAAGCGATTGAAGCGGGGAGATAATCACTGTTAAGGCATGCGAATTTTTACCTGCCATCAGTGCAGGAACCTGGTAGGTCAGACTCTTTCCTCCGCCGGTTGGAAAAATGGCCAGAATGGACTTGTTATGAAGCGCTGCATCTACAGCTTCTTCCTGAAGTGGTTTACCGTCAAATGTTCTGTATGCAGGAAATCCGAAGAACTCCCTCAACCCCATTTTCGCATCAAAAGATTGATCGCAGTATGCACATCCTGTTAAACAAGGTTCCGATCGGAGTTGAAAAAGGATACGTTCAACATTTGGAAAGCGATGCAGCACCCAGGGTGGGGTAATCGATTCCTTGCTGTTACATGTAATCAAAGCCAGTGCATAAGCAAGGGAAACCGGATCTTCACTTATATACATGGAGAGCTCCTTATTTGAGCAAAACATATCCTTGAAATAACCACGAATGAGCTGTTCTGTAATTTCCTCAGTTTTATTGATTGTGGCAAAATCGAAAAAGGATTTGAAGTAGTCTGAATTGTTTAAGAGCCTGAAGTAAATCTGCTGCAGCTTTGGATCAGCCTTACGAAACTTTTCGAGCTCATCGTAAAACAGGTCTTTTGCTTTTACAGAATCAATGTAAGGATTATTAAGATTTTCCGGATCTAATTTATCGTCTTTAACCAGGTGATGATAGGGCCTCTCCGGAAACAACAGCGGGGAAATATACAGCGTATCAATAAAGTGATAGTTTTTTACAATATCCTCTCCCCACCACTTTGACAAATACTTTTTATCATGATCGATGATATTGTGTCCGCAGATATATTGTGCTTTAGAAATGAAAGCCTGCAGTTTTTCAATTGATCGATCATGAAATACTTCATTCGCATCATTTGTCCCTCCGATATCAAGGATTTTTCCTGTTTTAGGATCAACTTCTGTGTCTAAAAATGTAATATGGGTCATAAAGACAAAGTTGAATGAGTTGGCTTTATATTCGAAGGTAGCAATAAAATTAAAAATCTATATCCTGGTTAGGCAACTTTTAATGACCAGGCCCTAATCCCATTCAAAGGA
>CAYSMO010000150.1:0-6786 GCA_964432125.1 uncultured Bacteroidaceae bacterium
CCAGGCTCAGCGTTAGTTCTGTTGGATGTTCCTGCCCCTCTGTACTCAAGGCGGCAACAAAAAGAAAAAGGGCGATACAGTATTTACATTTGTTCATGATCGATGTGTTTTGAAGTTAACCTGTCTTTGGCGACATTCAATATCAGTGGAAAATAGATAAATAGTGCAACCAATGAAAAGATCAGTCCGCCAATGGTGCCCGCGGCAAAGCTAAACCAGAATACATCTTTCTGATCGCCGATTAAAAAGGGAACCAATCCAATGGAGGTGGACAAAATGGTTAGCAGTGCCGGTATGATCTTATGATTGAAAGCTCGTTTATATAGGGTTAGCTGACCGCAATGGGGATAATCCTTTCTGAAGTTATTGAAATCGTTTATGATATAGAGCGCTGAATTCACCGACAACCCGCACAGTAACACAAAGGCAGCAAACCCGCCCTGATCAAAGTTGATCTTAAAAAGATAGTAGGTAAGGAATACTCCTATAAAGGAAATGGGTATCATCAGTATGATCGCCAGGGGCTGCAGAAACGACTCCAACAGGATAGCACAAATAAAATAGATAATTAATATAACTACAAAGATCAAATAGTACTGTGTCTTGTCATCCCTGTTCCAGAAGCCCCTGTACCTTTCATCGGAGACTTTGTACCCCATGGGTAACTGTTCGTTCGCCTTTTCAACAACATCAGCAATTACGCGGTTCGCCAGTGTATACGGACCAATGTAATTGAAGTTGATAAAAAGAATATACTCCTGGTTTCTTTTATGGATCGTCTTGCCGGTTTTTACCTTCTCAATGTCGCCCAGGTGACCAAGTTTTACCATGGTATTTCCTATCTGTGATGGATGATTCATCAGATCCCACCGGTTAAACGATTGCTCGTTTTCCGAAACCAGGGTAAGGTTGTATTTCTCGCCGTTGGCAAATACAGATGGCATATTTCTGTATAGCGCGTTGTCACGGATAGACTGGTAATACTGGTATAGGTTGAGGTCGTATAGGGCAAGTTGCCGCTCATCAATGGAGACATGATATTCGCTGATGGCACGGCTGCGCCATTCCCGCTCCCCGGCGATCTCCGAGTCCCGCACCCGCTGATGCCTGTCAAGACTGTCCTTCAGAATTTCTGCATACCGGTAAAGCTGGTCATAATTGTATCCGGTAAGTTTCAGGTGATTGCTCTTCGTGTCTGAGTAAACCGTGTTGTTAAACCCCCTCCCGACTCCGCTAATGACCCAGTCAAGTCCGCCCAGGCTGATCGCCTTGGAGGTGAGCTCCGATTTAAGGGAATAGGGAAAGGACCCAAACTCATGCTCATCCTTAAAATAGATCCTGATCTGGGAATTGTCGTAGCCGTTTATACTGGTCTGAAACATCTCGATCTCTTCGAAGTTACTGAGGTAGTTTTCCATCCTGCGTACCACCTCATTGAGCTGCTGTACAGTAGATCCCTCGGGCATGGACCCCCTTACAAAAAGCATGGTCTGATCCGGATCCCTGTAAAACGAGCTCCGGAAGGTTTTTTCTGAAAACAACCGGAAACTACCCCCAAGGACCTTGTCAACCACCGGCTTAATACTACCGAATCCCTGACTCCCAATAGTCCTGTTATATGCCTTCGCGAATGAGTTTTCCTTCTCAATCTTATCGGGCAGCAGATGCGTCGGGATTCCGAATCCCAGGATGGCAACAACCAGGAAAATCCACCTCCACCGTTTTGTAAACCTAAGCACAGACATATACCTGTTCACCCACCGCACGATCCTTCTTTTTCTCCTGAAAAATTTCCTGTTCCTGATTGTTGCCAGTGGGAAGCTGTCGATCATTGCCGGAATGAAGAACAGGGCGATAAACAGTGATACCGTAAGATTGATAATGGTAACCGCGGTAAAATCAAGGAGATTAAGCACCTGGTCATCCTTCAGCAGGAAAATAATACTGAGCGCTCCTACCGTGGTCAGGGTGGCGGCAAAGATGGCGATAAACACCCGTTTGTTTTTTCGGTAACGGTAGTGATCGATCATTACAATGCTGTTATCGATAATGATACCGAACGATACCGTGATCCCCGCAAGGGCGTACAGGTGGATCTCCAGGTTGAAGAGCCTGTAAAAGATCACCGAAATAACCAGCGTGGCGATCATACTGAAGGTGATAAAGAGTAAATAGCGAATCTTTCGACTAACAAGCCAGACAAAAACCAGCAGGATGATCAGCGACATGGCAGAGCGGAACCCGATCTTGTTCAACTCCCGCACCAGGAATTCTGTTGCATCCTGTGTCAGCAACAGGGTGTTCTCTTTTGGCAGGTTTTCATTCAACCGGTTCACCAGCAGCTTCACCCTGTTGGCTACCTCAATATGATTGGTTCCCTCGGCAGGGTACAGAACAATATTGACGGTATTCAACCCATTGATCCTGTAATAATTCTGCGGTGGCCGCTCCCTGTAAACCACCCGGGCAATATCGGTGAGCCAAATGATCCGCCCATTTACCGAGGTAACCGGAATCCGATCCCACTGCAGAGGTTCCATCTTCAGGGTTTCAAGAATCACCCTGTATTGCTGTTCCCTGTCCTCCCCGGAATCTGCCATGGAAGGATATACCCCCAGGATCTCCGATTGATAATATCCGTTCACCGCCGATATGATATCCCGGCTCCCGATATTCAGCAAACCCGCCTTTTCCTGGTCAAAAATGATCTCATACCGAAAGGGAGACTCCCCGTATACAGAAACCTCACTCACCCCCTCTACCCGCCCGAGCCTGGGCAGGATGTTCTCTTCAGCATACGCCTTTATAAAGAATGGATCGGCAGAGGAGGTAAGCATGTAAGTGAGTACCGGGCTTCGCTTGCTTCCGCTTGTCCCAACAGAAAGTGTCGGGTAGCTCACCTCCTCCGGAAGAGATGGGTACACCCTGCGTATGATTGTGGAAAGCTCGAAGCGCACTGCATCAATATCTGCTGCTTTGCTAAAGCTCATATTAATCCTGCCTGAACCAAAGGAGGAGCTCGATGAGATACTTTCCAGGCCCTTCATGCCGCTGAACATGCTCTCGAGCTTCGATGTAACTTCAAGCTCCACGATCCTGGCAGAAGTTCCGCTCCACTGAAACCTGACATTCACGTTCTGATTTGACCTGGAGGGGGAGAGCTTGAAATGCAACCCGGGGATCAGCGCGGCCCCGATGATAATCAGTGCAACAAAGACCAATATCACAGAGATCGGGGATGTTTTTCTGCGCGATAGTCCACTTTCCATGCTCTGCTCCGGTTTTCGTGTTGTTTTTATCAAAGTCTGTTCATGTTTCACCTATCCTGTGCTTTTGCAAATGGCCTTCTCCTGTTTAAATAGTAATACCCCAGCGGGATAAAATAGAGACTCACCAGGGTTCCCACCAGCATGCCGCCGATAATGCTCAACGCCAATGGCTTCTGAATATCGCTCCCCATTCCTTTTAGAAAGAAGAATGGTACCAGTGCCAGTACAGTGGTGAGTGAAGTCATCAAAATAGGCTTCAACCTCCGGTGCCCCGCAACAACAAGCGCTTTCAGCAGGGGCGTACCCGAATTGTACATCTGGTTAATGGTATCGATCTTGAGAATGGAGTCGTTGATAATGATCCCGCTCATCACCACAATACCGATCAGCGACATCAGGTTCAGGCTGCTGCCAAAGATATACAGCAGCAACAGGGCCCCGAATATATCAATCACCACCTCCGATAAAACAATCACCGGCAGCACGATGGACTCGAACTGCGCTGCAAGGATAAAGTAAAGCAGGAACAGTGAAACCAGCAGAATCAGAAAAAGGTCGCTGATCATCTGGCGGTTCGAAAAGTACGACCCGCTGAAGGTTGCTTCAAACGCATCCCCCTGCTGCAGGAGTGTGCGGAGTTTGGCAATGGTTGGCTCTATCTCGTTATCGGCGATTCTGAATGGGAGCGGATAGTATTCACCCTCCATGCCCGCGTGGATATATTTCAGTCCCTCGCTTCTTTTGATACTAATAAAATCGCTTAGCCGGATATCCTTTCCGCTCTTGTTTTTCACCGTCAGCTTTGCGATCACATCCTCAATACTGTTGATCTCTGTCCCGATCACCACCGGCACAAAGAGGCTTCCGCTGGTCATGATCATGATCTCATTTTCCCGAAAAGCATTCTTAATGGCGTTTACCACATGCTGCTTATCAATGTTGTACAGGAGAAACATCTCCGGGCGGTAGGCAAGCACCAGCTGATCCTGCAGGGCAATCGGATCAAAAGGCACATCGGGAAATACATGAGCGATCTCCCCCAGCTGGTGCTGCAGTCTGGGAAGGTAGTCCGGGCCAAAGTCCCCGGTAGTGATCAGCTTGGCCAGCAGGGGCGGTTGGGTTTCAGCAAACAGCAACTCGAAAATATTGCCGGCCTCTTTAAAGGAAAATACTGCTTTCGGGTATTCACGCGAGAGGTAGGCGGTCATCTCCCGGATCAGCTCTTTCACCGTAGTAAGGTTCTTTGATTCCAGGTAGATCACTGCTTCGGATCCGGAAAGCTGCGAATGCTGGTCCAAAAGAAATTGCTGTCTCCCGATCAGTCCCGAATGCTGAATATAAAGCGCTGCATGCTCCGTAAGAAGCTGTTTCACCCTTCGTTCATTCTCATCAATATTCAACTGTTCATTCCAGTCCAGGGCAAGGACGATGTCGTTGGCTTTCATTGGAGGAAGCTTCTCTTTAGGAATCGTCCTGAACATGATGTACCCGGCAACCAGCATCACAACCAGGATTGTCCAGACCAGCGGCTGATGGCGAAAAACAAAGCGAAAACCAGAGCTGTACATCTTGCTGTAATTGATCCCTTTGATCCTTTTTCCACTGAAAATCTTTTTCCGTTTTTCGTTTCTCCTGAAGGCGATCCGGTAATAGACAGGCAGCAGGGTAACGGATACCAGCAGGGAGACAAACAGCCCCAGGCTGATCGCGATTGCCTGGTCATAAAACAATGCACCGCTGATTCCCTTCAAAAAGATCAAAGGCAGGAAAACCGCACAGGTGGTCAGCACCGAGCTGATCAGCGGCCGGATCACCTCGTTGGTACCGTCAACACAGGCCTCATTCAGCAATTTCCCCTGCTCACGGTGCTGGGTAATGTTATCGATCACGATAATCGAATTGTCGATCATGATCCCGATGCCCAGGATCAGACCTGATAGTGAAATAATATTCAGCGTTAATCCTGCAAGGTAGAAGAAGAGCATGGTAATGACCAGGGATGTGGGAATGGTGATGCCGATTAGCAGGGGCGATCGCACATCATTGAGAAAGAGGAACATCAACACGAAGGCCAAT
Source organism: uncultured Bacteroidaceae bacterium (assembly GCA_964432125.1). Taxonomy (GTDB): domain Bacteria; phylum Bacteroidota; class Bacteroidia; order Bacteroidales; genus M55B112. The sequence goes on from CAYSMO010000150.1 coordinate 5,346, forward strand.
AGCGCTCCAAGCAGCAGGCTTTGCCAGAGGTTGCTGAGCGTATAATCCAGCAGCCTGGTCTGGTTGCGGGTCACCTTAAACTGTATGTCCGGATAGTCACGGTTAAACTGGCGGATCAGCCCCTCCAGTTGCCCCCTCAGATCGCGTATTTTCGCATCAGACTGCTTGATTATACCCAGGGTGATCGCATTTTCAAGATCGGAGATAACTTTACCGGAGATTTTCCGGGGATGGTAGACCACCTCGGCCAGCTCCTTGAGCTGAAATACCCGTGAATGAATGTTGATGTAGGTGTTCTCAATATCTGTCTTGTCCAGGATCTTGTTCTCAAACTTCACATTGTACTGGTATTGCCCGTCTTTAATAGAAAGGTTGCCCAGGGTCACATTGCTGTTGGCAAGCCGGGAGGTCAGCATCTGGGTTGTAATATCCAGTGCACTTAATTTCTCCATGTCCGGCAGCAGGAGAATCTCCGGGAATATCAGACCGGATATATCGGCAATGGCAACAACAGGCAGCTGCTCTATGCGCTTTTTAATCACCTGTGAAGCAAAGATGCTTAGTTCGGAAAATGCCTCCGGGACCGGGAAAAGATCATCACGGGCGGCTTCATCCTCTTTTGTGAGTTGTTGGTGCTCCTTAATTTCACTTGAATCCTTAAGGAAAAGATCGAGGTAAAAGACAGGGATATCGGAAGCACCTGCCCGGATCACAATCGGACGTTCAAAATCTTTTGGCAGGGTGGCCATGGCACGGTCTACCTTTTCGTTCACCTCGATAAAGGCGAAATCGATGCTGGTTCCGAAGCTGAAATCGAGTGAGATCACCGAATGACCATCCCTGGTCTCCGAGGTAATATTCTCCAGGTTATTGATCTGCATCAGCTGCTGACGAAAACCCCTTACCACCGAGTTCTCAAGCTCACGGGCCGATCGGTTCGAGCCATCGATATGTACCGTGATCCTTGGAACATCCAGATCGGGCATCAGAGAAACGGGCAGCTTACGGGTTCCGATAATACCCAGGATCAGGATAGCGATAAAGGTCATGCTTACAGCAATCGGACGATGTATCAGGAATTTCACCATAGTTCAGGGAGCTTTTTATTGGGTGATGATCACCTCCGATTCATGTGCCAGGTTCAGGTTGCCCGAGACGATAATCGTATCACTTTCAGTGAGTGATCCGATGCTGTTGGGCTGCAGCTTCACAGCGTACGAAGTGCTGTTTTCCAGCTCTTTTATCACATAGGTCCAGATCGCTTTCCCGTTTGAATATTTAAACAGCACATCCTTATTCTGTCTGATCAGCACAGCCGATTTAGGAACCACAAGCTTATCGGGCACCATGGTACGTACCCGAACCTTCATGTTCATCCCTTCCATCAGTCCCCGGGTCGACTCAATCAGCGCATTCACCCTGATCAGTCCATGCTCATCGA
>CAYSMO010000151.1:0-6680 GCA_964432125.1 uncultured Bacteroidaceae bacterium
AACTGCTGGACCCTTCCAACAGGAAATGAATCAATTTCATTCAGGGCAAATTCAAGTAGGGACCCGGCACAGACCACATGAAGTTCAGGATAATCTTCATAGAAAAACCTTAGCATCTGTATTGCCGCCGGGGATTCCTGTATTTCATCAATGAAAAGCAAGAGTGGAGTTTGATTTAATAACATTCCTTCCCGAAGCATAAGTACCTCAAGTATATCCTTAACAGATGATAGATTGAAAAGGTCTCTATCCTCCTTTCGCTCAAGGTTTAATTCTATGAAAGATCTGTACTCCCTGGAAAATGCTCTTACCAAAGTCGATTTTCCCACCTGCCTGGCACCTCGAATGATCAATGGCTTTCTTCGCTCAGAAGCCTTCCAATCAACCAGTCTACTATACAATTTTCGCTCAAGATACATATATTTGTTGTGTTTCAGGGGTAAATATAATACTTAATTGTAATATATCAGGGGTATTTATGGCATATTTTTGCTTCAAATAAGGAGTAAAAGAGACTTTAACATCATAAAAAAACAAAACCCACTGAATTCAGTGAGTTTATTATTGATGTGGTAGCTCCACCAGGTATAATATTACTATTATTCCTGACATTTTCTACATAATTACATTATTCATATCCGACTATCATTGAGTTAGGCACTTAGGCTACAAAACTAACCAACATGTTGTTCCTGTTTTTTTCCACAGCGATATTGGTTAATTTCCAGCGTAGCGGTTTTAATTTTCAAATTTGCTCATTTTCAAATTAATATAGTTACTTATAATTCAATCTGATTTCAGATTCATTTCAAATATTTACCAATGTTAACCAAAAATGGTGAGTATGGAAGTTCCGTAATACATTTTCGTATGATTTCAGTTGATGTCATCTTATTATTCAAAAGGTTAATCATTTGTTAAAAAACTCACCCGGAACATTGTGGGATTCGATTTTTTTTTTTCTAAATTTATATAGCCAATGTGAATTAATTCGTACTCTAAAATGTCTAAAACCCTTATCATTCTTAATAAAAAGTAACCGAATCTGAACTGTCGGAGAAATGTGCAAGGCACATTTTTTCGAGGGGAGTATTGAATCTTTCCAAACGTAAAATTCATAAAAAGACTCACCCCCGACACTCGTCAAAGCTTCGAGGGTGAGGAAAACCGAAGTTTAATTTAACACCTTACAAAGATGAAAAAAATTGTTTTGATTCTAATTATCTTCACGCTTTTTAGTTGTAAAAAAGATGAATTCATAAATCATCAGGATGAGTCAATGTTTGAAATTGAAGAGGTATTATATTCTCAATTCCCCTCTATGAATGAAATTTCATTCAATATTGATGATAATATTTTGAGCTTCGAAACTTTGGAAGATTATCAATTGATGTTAGATTATATGTGTGAAATTCAAGAATATGAATATGAAAAATTTGAAGAGTTCCTTTCATTCCATTCTTATAGAAAGGAATATCAGGTCAAAGGAAAAGAGCTACCATCAACTGACGTTGAGACTTTTGTTCTATTGAATCCTGAAGGATCTATTATCATTGAAGGTCATAAATTCACACTTAACTTTTATACTGAAGAAATCGAAGTAAATGAAATTACTGAGATGGGGTTAAAGTCTTTACAAAGAGAATTCGATTGGAATGAATCAGTACTGGACATACTATTTAATGATGGCCAGGATTCTAATCTTAAGTCGGCAGCAAGTATCACCCCATGTGGTAATGATGAAATGCCTGGTGTATGGGAGGTTTGGAGTTCTGATGTTACCGTTAGGTTATGGTATAATGACTTTCCATTAGCTTATAAACTCAAAGCCAAGATATCTCAATCTCCTGGTTTTGGCGGGCTTGATTTGTTAATGGACACTTACTCATATGATCCAGTAAGGTGGCAGAATAAAAATTCTTGTTGGACCGAGGATTTTGTTAATCCAAAGGAAGGCTACGGTCCTTCACTATCTCATACATTTTATAGTAATGGTACTAAAAGACTTGATGCCTTTGATGCGAAAGTATTTTTTAGCGCAACTTACGGCTCAATCTACCCATACTATGACTATAAAGCCAGTATTTTTTCTATAGACTGTCATGTTCCAGAATTAACGTGCAACTAAAATTGCTAAAATTTTATAATTGTTTTTTTAAAATAAAATCCATAATGGAGCTGTCTTAATAAGTTGAGACAGCTCCATTATTCAATTATGTCAGGACTACTCCATAGAAAAATAACACTCATCTTTAGTATTCTGCTGACCTTTCAGGTATGCACAGCTCAATACTCACCCTTTAGAGGAGGTCTTACTATTGGCTCAGGTGTTTCAACCGTAATTGATACAAACTATATTAATAACGGGTATGGCATACCATTTCATTTAGGGATGCTCGTAAACAGAGATATCGGTAAAAAAGCATACGTTGAATTATGTATGCGGATTTCTTACCAGGGAAATGCATATAAATACTATCCTGGTGGAGGGAGGATTCAAGGTCGAGGATTAACACTTTTCTTCTATGAGTTTAACACATCATATAATAGAATCATACAATTACCGATAAAGCCTGATTCATACTACTGTATAGGGGTTTCAAATTCCATTACAATACATGAACCTTCCTATAATTCTGGAACAAGATTTATTGATGAACATTTCAGGCACTATAATTTTTCTTTGTACACTGGATTCAGAATTCAAAAAAATAACACACGATGGAGTCTCATATATAACATCTCTCCCCTATCAGTAGTAAAGCCTGAATACGGAGCTGCATTAGTTGCGCATAATCCAGATTATGGAGGACGGATTTACCTTACCGACCTATCCCTTAATTTTGCGTATATATTTGACTAGAAATGTTCCTAATCTTCAAACATTTAAACAATAACCCAAAATCCTCAACGTATATAGGATTGTTAACCCTTTGCTCATTTAGCATCAAAGTCCAAGGTATGATTCGAAATTGCAACCGATTATACTCAATTGTACTTCCGTCAATACTGACTATTACTATTGCACTAATCTCCGCTGCAGGGTATTCTCAATATGTAGTACACGGAACCATTACCGACAAGCAAACAGGAGAGACCCTTGTGGCGGCAACGATTTACGATGCGATTACAATGAAGGGTACTGTGTCCAATGAATATGGTTTCTATAGCATTAGAACCAAAGAAAATGAAATCGTTCTAAACTGCACATACGTTGGATATGCACTTGTTAAACTGCACTTGAATCTTGAATCTGACACAGCAATAAACATTTCACTCAAACCGAGTCTTGAAATTGAAGAAGTCACAATTCAGAGTGATGCATTAGGTACTGATATTTTTAGTTCACAAATGAGTGCACACAACCTTAATAGAATCCAAATTAAACAAATGCCCATGCTTTTCGGGGAAACAGACCTGGTAAAAGCATTGCAGTACCTTCCTGGCGTCAGTTCAGGAATTGAAGGAACCAGTGGTATTTATGTCAGGGGAGGAGGTTCAGACCAAAATCTGATCCTTCTGGATGGAGTGCCAGTGTATAATGTTAATCACCTGTTTGGCTTCTTCTCTGTATTTAATGGAGATGCCGTGAATAGTGCCACTTTATATAAAGCAGGATTTCCAGCACGGTACAGTGGTCGTCTATCTTCTGTTATAGATGTAGGCCTGAAAGAGGGTAATATGAAGAAGTTCCATGGCTCAGCTACCATTGGTCTGATCAGCTCTAAATTGATGTTAGAGGGTCCAATAAAAAAAGACAAAACATCATTTTTGATTTCAGGAAGAAGAACTTATATCGACATCCTCTCATACCCAGTTCAGTATCTGATTAACAAGGCTAATGGTTCTGACAGCTATTTTGGTTATTATTTTTATGATCTGAATGCAAAATTTAATCATAAATTTTCTGATCGCAGCAGGTTGTATTTCAGTTCATATATGGGCAAAGATGAAGCATATATTGATGAATACAGAACTTCTGATGATCAACGAAATTCTGGCGATTCATTACGATTACGTGGTTCAGAAGGATTCAACTGGGGAAACATAAGCACTGCCTTGCGATGGAATTACATTTGGGGTAAGCAACTTTTCTCGAATGCAACACTGTATTATGGCACGTATAGATTCAGAAATTTTGAGGAAAGTGAACGGATAGTTTCATTAGATAGGTTTCCTGAAGAGTTTAGAGGGGGAAATGACTTTGCCAAATATAAAAGTGAGTACGTTTACTATTCAGGGATCAAGGATTTAAGTGCAAAACTCGATTTCTCCTACATACCCTCCACAAACCTATATGTAAGATTTGGATTAAAGGGTACAAAATATATGTTTGAACCAGGAGTTCAAATAGCAGAATATGAATGGGAAGACGTCTCAAGTAGTAGAGAGTATGGTGGAGCTGATACTGTATATGCTGCATCTCTTACTGCCTACCTGGAAAATGACTTCAGTATCGGTGAGCGTTTTAGATCGAATATTGGATTGAATTCAACAGTATTTATTGTTGATGGAAAAACATATTATTCCATTCAGCCAAGGGTGTCGGCACGATTTAAGATCACGGATAGACTCGTATACAAGGCATCATATGCAAAAATGTCCCAGCCTATTCATCTGCTTACAAATTCAATGATAGGTTTACCAACTGATATCTGGGTACCATCAACCAGGGATCTTGCACCAGAGCTTTCCTGGCAAATAGCTACAGGTATTAATTACAAATATGACGCCTCATGGGAGTTTTCCTTTGAGGTCTTTTATAAGGATATGCAGAATCTGATGGAATATGCAGAGGGCGCCGAATTGCTATTGAATGGCAAAAACTGGGAATCGAAGATAGAGTCAGGAGAAGGAGAGGCATATGGAGCTGAGTTTCATATACAGAAAACAAGGGGCAGATGGACAGGCTCCATAGGATATACCTGGTCGAAGAATTTCCGCACATTTGAGAATATAAGTTTTGGAGAACCTTTCCCCTATAAATACGATCGAAGGCACGATATTTCAGTTGTCTGTAACTATCAGTTGAAGAATAATATTACAATGGGAGGAGTTTGGGTATATAGCTCAGGTATTCGTACAACAGTACTGGATCAATCTTATTTGAATCCATTTGCAGCAATTGCTGGCAAACCTGTAAACGAAAATAATTTTTTTAGCAATGATCTGGTCAGGAATTTCGAACAAAGGAATGGGTATCAATTACCAGCTTATCACAGGTTAGACATTGGTTTTAATTTTGAAAAAGAGAAGAAACGTTTTATCAGAACTTGGAGCTTTGGTGCATACAATGCCTATTCAAGAAGAAATGCCTTTTATATATATACAAGTCAGGCTAAATGGATTGATACAGGTGAATGGGAAAAGCGTGTCTATCAGGTAACCATGTTCCCCTTGATCCCATATTTCAGATATTCAATAGATTTCTAAGATGCAAAAAGTAATAATCATAGCACTTACCTTTCTTGTGTGTATTTCCTGCGAAAAGGATATCACTGATGATTTCAGGAGGAGTAATGATAGGAGAATCGCTTTGAGTGGAGAGTTTGTTGCTTTAGAAAGACCTATGGTCCATGTTTCCAGAACAATATCCATGGTAGATCTCGATTCAATTATAGTAATTGAAGATGCGATACTTGAACTACATACAGAAGATGATACGTATTTAATGAATCATGTTGGAGACGGCTACTATACAACAGATGGAGTGATCATGGAACCAGGTAAATCCTACACGCTTAATTGTTCAGTTGATGGATTACGTGAGGCCTCTGCACTAATCGAAATTCCTGATGTTACTGATGTTACTGATCTGATTTATACGGTAGATACAGCCTACTATATGTATATAAATTTTGATTTTACAGATAATGTAGAAACTGAAGATTACTACTCATATTATCTGTCAGGGTGGGGTAGAGAAAGGCGGTATACACCCTACATAGAAGAAGATAATATCATTATGATTATTGATACCATTAATGTATTTTCAATTTTCTACCACAGTATTCAAGATTCTATTGCTGAATATAGCGGTGGTTTAGGGATTTTCACCAGTTCTCCTTTTCTTTATGAGATCACGGACAGGAGCATCGAAGGAAGGAGGCTCTTCTTCTCAGACAAGGAGATAAATGGTCAAAGCTATAATCTTGCAGTGAAAATAAATCTTCTAAATTGTTACAATGATTCAATTCCTGAAATTGAACTCACATTTCAAAGGCAAGATCGACATTTATTAGAATATCTGAAGGTCTTGGAGAAATATAATCCCGATCCTGATTTCCCGATCATGCAACCAGTACAGCTCTACTCAAATATTGAAGGAGGTTTTGGGCTTGTGTATGCAATAAGTGAGTACAAACACACTATTGATGTATCAGAATGGTACAACGATCCTTTATTTCTTGAATGGCTTAATAACCCAAGATAACAGCTTCCTCTTCATATAGAATTATTGAACAAGTCATTATTATCCAGGGTCCGGAGCTGGTGCAGCTACCAAAGGCGCAGCCGGAGCTGGAAAAGCAAGCGCGGGGAAAGCAGGCTCTACAACCGATCCGTCAGCAGCAAACGCCGGTCCGGAAGTACTGGTCCTCGCTGCGCGACTCGAAGAGGAGATCGCGGAGCTTGACAAAGAGGACCGGGCGGAGTTTCTGGCCGATGCCGGTCTCACCGAG
>CAYSMO010000152.1:0-6654 GCA_964432125.1 uncultured Bacteroidaceae bacterium
CGCAATTATATTACTTGCCCTTCAGGTAATTATCCAGGTAACTGAATTCCGGAGTTAAACCGCCCTCTCTGACAATTGTGGCCCGCTCCACAATGCCCTCGCTGTCTGTTTCCAGTAAATAAGGAATCACATGTTCCAGCAGTGCTTCCCCGAAGTCAGCCGAAGCATCCCTGGGCAGCTCCCCCGGTAAGTTGTCGACTGCCATGACCGTAATCATATTATCACCAAACAGATCAGACGTCTCCATCCCGCTGGAAGGATCATACCCGTAAATAGGCTCAGCGATTGAAGAGGCTCTGACCGTGGAGGCGATCGGTCCGCCAATATCACAGCTGATATCCGCAATTACCCTGAGCGGCAGATCAGGAAGCTGGAGGTCCTCCCTGCCCAGCAGCACAGGCGAATCAGGATCCCAAAAATGACAAGCCATGTAGAAGTCAGTGCGCTTTGCATAGGGCAGAAAAGCATTTTCATACTGGTCGGGATGTGCCACAAAATGATCAAACTCAAATTCGATCTTCTCCCTGTGCCTGGTATAGTGCCATGGATCGAGCCGGCAGTAGACAGCCTCTTTAAACTCCGCTGTGAGGTAGTTATCGGGAGTTACCTCTCTTACTCCTGCTGCTTTAAGTATTTCCACCGCTCCGTGTGCCACCCTTCCCCCGCCAGTTAAGGCGATCCGGATGTTTCCTGCTGAAAGCCCACTGAGCTGTCCCTTCATTTCATCGAGTCCGGAAAGCTGCCAGGCGGGCCTGAGGTTGAATCTCCCCGCCCGGCGGCCATAGGCGATCAACCCGTTATAGGCACCTACAATTCCGGCCCATCGACCAAAAGCCACCACACGGGTTTTGTCCTTCCGGGTAAGGTATTCATAATCTATCAGCGTGATCTGTTTTTCACAGATGGACTGGAGCAGCCTCCTGTTATAGGGCTGTTCCTTGGCTGTATGTGAAAAGAAGAGGTAGGTTTTGCCACTGAGCAAGGTTTTTGTATCCATCTCCTTCACACCCAGCAGAACATCGCAATCGGAGAGATCTTCCTGTAGTTTAATTCCTGCGTCCTGGTATTCCTCGTTGCTATAACACCTCTGATCCGAAGGCTGCACAACAACCACGAGCCCGGGGAATTGCTTTTTTAACTGCACACATTGCTGTGGTGTCAGCGGCACCCGCTTGTCAGGAGGCTGCTTTGTCTCTCTTAAAATTCCTATCTGCATCGTATTCACTTTTGCCTCTAATTTAGTGAAACACACATTATGAATGCATTGCCTGCCGAACTGGAAAACCATTCCTTTGCACTTAATTCCAATTGTTTATCCGAAGGCTCCTGTTTTATCGTTCTTGAAAATTGCTACGCAAGGGTATCTGAATTGTTTACGGTCTCACCCTGATTATGCTCTGATTTAAATCATTGCGGCCCTTGATCCTGTAAGATAATCCTGAATAGATGAGATTTTTAATAACTTTTCTTTCTGCTTCTCCTGAAGTTTGATTTCCTTATTCCCGCTTATTAAAGATTCCAGGGGGATTCCGAGATACCTGTTGAGCAATGTGATCATCTTTAAGGTCAGGCCCCGTTTACCATTAAGCACCTCTGAAACCCGTGTCTTGCCGCCGAATAAAGGTGCTATATCCTGTTGTTTTAAATTCATTTGTTCCATTCTGAATTTGATTGCTTCAATGGGATCCGGGGCATCCATTCGATGATGTTCCTGTTCATACTTCTCTACTAGCAAAGAAAGAATCTCAAGCTCTTCTCCCTCCGGGCTATCCGGTTCAATGACATTTTCAGTGCTATGGATCAGCTCATAAATTCGTTCACAAGCTACATTGTATTCTTGCTCCGTTTTCAATATTTTAGTTTTCATAATGTATCGCTTTTACATCTATTTTATCATACTCCTCGTGGGTACCCATCCACACGATAAAAACAATATTCAATTTATATTCTATGTCAACGATCAGCCTGTAATCATTTCCCTTGATATTAAAAACCACTCTTTTCGAACCGATGATACTGGCATTCCTGTATTTTAGTTTCAGTTCATTTGCATTATTCCAAGTCGAGTGTCTTACTTCATATATCCAGGCTTTCAAAGGCTCTTCGGCCAGTTTGTATTTGCCTCGCCTGCAATAGTCAGTGAGTGTTTTCTCTTTGATTATTCTCATCATTGCAAAGATAAGTAAAAGTTACCAAATAGGGGAACTTTATAAATAAAACTTCCAGACAACTAATTTCTGCTACCAGCGAATGCAGTTTTGTATTATCCTTGTATTTAAGATAAAACTGGCACATATACCAAAGATTTTGTACAATGTGTCCAATCCGACTCTATTGACAGACTTTATTTATGTAGTAAGAACTAAAATTTTAAAATGCAGTCAGAACGGTCAATGCTATTCCATAAATATTACAAATACATGTTCTTGAGCAGGTATTTTCTGTAAGTTTATTACCTTTGTGCCCTGTTATAAATCAATTTGTAATATTTCTTGTTGAGGAGCCTTTTATATCGAAGCTTTATACGGAAGCAAACCGGTTCGAAAAATAACAGAAGCTTTCATTGAACAAGGAGCGAAGAGCAGCGTTTTACAATATCACATGGTTGAACTTTAAATTTAGAAAATTGGCTGGAAAGACATTATTTGACAAAGTTTGGGATGCACACGTAGTGCAGGAAATACCGGATGGTCCGAGTGTATTGTACATCGACAAACACCTCATCCATGAAGTGACAAGTCCGCAGGCATTTGCAGGCATCGATGCCCGGGGAATGAAGGTTTTCAGGCCCCAGAACACCGTGGCCACTCCCGACCACAATGTGCCCACGGTCGATCAGCACCTGACCATCCAGGATGAACTGTCACGCTTCCAGGTGAATAAGCTGACAGAAAACTGCGAGAACCACGACATTCCACTCTATGGTCTCAATCACCCTTACCAGGGGATCGTGCATGTGATCGGTCCGGAACTCGGCATCACCCAACCGGGGATGACCATGGTATGCGGCGACTCGCACACCTCTACCCACGGAGCTTTTGGAAGCGTTGCTTTCGGAATCGGAACAAGCGAGGTGGAGATGGTGCTTACCACGCAATGCATTCTTCAGCCGAAACCAAAAAAGATGCGGATCAATGTCGAGGGCCAAACCGGAAAAGGGGTCACTGCCAAAGACATTATTCTTTACATCATTTCCAAAATATCGACCAGCGGCGGAACTGGCTACTTCATAGAATATGCCGGATCGGCCATACGCGATCTCTCCATGGAGGGCCGGATGACCATCTGCAATATGAGCATTGAAAGCGGAGCCCGGGGCGGGCTGATCGCGCCCGATGAAACGACGTATAATTATATCAGGGGAAGGGAGTTTGCACCGCAGGGTGAAGCCTTCGATAAGGCAGTTGAAAAATGGGAGTCGCTCAAAACAGACGATGACGCAGAATTCGACCTTGAATACACTTACGATGCTGCCGATATCCAACCAATGATCACCTACGGAACCAATCCGGGCATGGGAACGAAAATTGCCGGCAACATCCCCGCCGAATCAGAGGTGGAGCCCGGTAACCTGAACAGCTATAAAAAATCGTTGAAATACATGGGGTTTGAAGCCGGAGCGCCAATTGAAGGCACACCGGTCGATTTTGTCTTTGTAGGCAGCTGCACCAACGGAAGAATTGAGGACCTGCGCCAATTCGCTGCCGCTGTTAAAGGAAAAAGAAAAGCTGAAAGCATCACTGCCTGGATCGTACCCGGATCAAAGCAGGTGGAGAAGCAGGCGATCGAAGAGGGGATCGACAAGGCGTTGAAAGCAGCCGGCTTTGAGCTACGTCAGCCGGGCTGTTCAGCCTGCCTGGCCATGAACGATGATAAGATCCCGGAGGGCAAACTTGCGGTTTCGACATCGAACAGGAATTTTGAGGGCAGACAGGGTCCCGGTGCGAGAACCATGCTTGCAAGTCCGCTCACCGCTGCAGCAGTTGCTGTTACAGGTAAAGTGACCGATCCCTCGAGAATTATTTAACCAAAGACACTGAAAAAATGGCTATAGAAAAATTTAATACCATACGCTCCACGGCAGTGCCCCTGTCGATTGAAAATGTCGATACGGACCAGATCATTCCGGCAAGGTTCCTGAAAGCGACCACCAGGGATGGATTTGGAGAGAACCTGTTTTGCGACTGGCGGTACGACAGGGCCGGTAATCCGAAAGAGGATTTCGTGCTGAACCAGGACGAGTATAAAGGAGCTATCCTGGTGGCCGGTAAAAATTTTGGGAGCGGATCGAGCCGCGAACATGCTGCATGGGCCATCTATGATTATGGTTTCAAAGTAGTGGTTTCCAGCTTTTTTGCCGATATTTTTAAGAATAACTCGCTGAATAACGGGCTGCTGCCGGTGCAGGTCTCCGAGGCATTCCTTAAAGAGCTGTTTGACGCAATCGAAAAGGATCCACAAACAGTAATTGAGGTTAACCTGGTGGATCAGAAGATCAGCATTCCGGCTACCGGACAAAGTGAATCATTTGAAATCAATGCCTATAAAAAAGAGTGCCTGCTCAATGGCTATACTGATATCGATTACCTCATCAATCTGAAGGACGAGATAGAAGCTTTCGAAAAGAGTCGTACCTAAAAAAACATGACATGAACCCCTCATCATTGGAAATAGATGCTTCAGCGGTACAAAGACAAAAGGTCATGTATAAATTTCCGGTAGCGTACTGTTCGATGATGAGGGCTCGCCGAGCTCCGTTGAAAATATTATATTATGCGAGGCAACTAGTCACTTGAAGTTAGAACGATATTTATAGCATTATATAACAGCTATTTAAATAAAGAATTAATACAGATGAAAATAACGGTAATGGACACAACGCTGCGCGATGGCGAGCAGACTTCAGGTGTATCTTTTACTGCGGCAGAGAAGCTGAACATGGCCAAACTGCTGCTTGAAGAACTGAAAATCGACAGGATTGAGGTTGCATCTGCCCGCGTATCCGAGGGCGAGTTCCAGGGCGCCGGGGAGATTTTCAGGTGGGCGAAGGAGCATGGCTACCTGGGACAGGTGGAAGTGTTGGGATTTGTCGATGGCGATGTTTCACTCCAGTGGATCAAAGATGCCGGAGGTGAGGTGATTAACCTCCTTACCAAAGGATCACTGAACCATTGTGAAAACCAGCTGAGAAAAACCCCTGAGGAGCATGTGGCCGATATAAAGAATACGCTGGAACATGCACGCAAAATGGGGGTCAGGGCCAATATCTATTTTGAGGACTGGTCGAACGGTATGCGGCATTCACCCGATTATGTCTATTTCATGCTCGACAGCCTCAAGGATGAGTCCATTGAACGCTACATGCTGCCAGATACATTGGGAATACTGAACCACCAGGAGACCTATGATTTTTGCCTGGATATAAAGAATAGATTTCCCCAATTGGCGTTTGATTACCATGCGCACAACGATTATGACCTGGCCACCGCCAATGTTTTCTCAGCTATCAAGGCAGGAATTGACGGGATCCATACCACCGTCAACGGTCTCGGCGAGCGTGCCGGCAATGTTCCGCTATCGAGTGTAATAGGGATCGTGGAGGACCATTTCGGCTATGAGCTGAATATCGATTCAAAAAAACTTTACTCCGTCAGCAAACTGATCGAAACCTTTTCAGGAGTCAGGATTCCGGCCAATAAGCCGCTGATCGGCGAAAATGTGTTCACCCAGACCAGTGGTATACACGCGGATGGCGACCAAAAGGACAACCTCTATTTCAATGATCTGCTGCCGGAGCGGTTTGGCCGGAAACGTGCCTACGCCCTGGGGAAAATGTCGGGAAAGGCCAGCATACACAAGAACCTGGAAGAGCTCGGCATCAATCTCTCGAAAGAGGATATGAAAAAGGTGACGAAGCGGGTGATTGAGCTGGGCGACAAAAAAGAGGTGGTTACACAGGACGACCTGCCGTTTATCATTTCCGATGTATTGCGCGGACAAAGGGTGAAGGAAAAGATCAAGGTGAGGAACTACTCACTCTCAGTTGCCGCGGGCTTAAGGTCCATGGCCACCCTGAGCATTGAGATCGACAGGGAGGTCTATCAGGCAACAGCCAGTGGCGACGGACAATACGATGCCTTTATGAAGGCGTTGTGGAAGATTTATGATCGCCTGGAAAAGAAACATCCTGTGCTGACCGACTATACCGTAGCGATTCCTCCGGGAGGGAAGACAGATGCGCTGGTCGTCTGTACAATTACCTGGGATCATAACGGCAAGATCTTCAAGACCCGGGGACTCGATCCTGACCAGACCGTTGCAGCGATTAAATGTACAACAAGAATGTTGAACATCATTGAATCCTGATCGAAGCCGTTTATCAGGTCACACAGTAAGTATCATTGATAAATAGTGACAGAAAGAAAACTATGTTATTTTCAAATAACCCATATAGACCAACAGAAACATGAACTACAAGATCGCAGTATTACCAGGTGACGGAATCGGACCGGAAATCATTGAACAGGCCATCAAGGTTATGAACGCCATTGCTGGAAAATACAACCATCATTTTAATTTTAAGGAGGCACTTGTCGGAGCCGTTGCCATCGACAAAACCGGCCCGATGAAGCCCGACAAGACCGAGACGATCAC
>CAYSMO010000153.1:0-6600 GCA_964432125.1 uncultured Bacteroidaceae bacterium
GTCAACAAAAAGTCGCCCGATGGCTTCACCCAATGCATCCTCCGTTGCTGCTGTTACCCTTTTCCAGCGGGGCTGCATAATTTTCTTACCCGACAGGTACCTGCCGTAAAAATCAAACTTGTTTTCAGCGAAATCATCAGATAGCAGGCTGGCAGCGCTGTTAATCAACCGCCACTTCATGAAAATCTTCCACTCTTCAATCCCGGTATCGCTGATCATCTTTGAGAGTTCGGAAAAAAACCGGGGTTGACCCACATTCAGGTGGGAGACGATATTTACATCCATTTTTTCGAACAATACATCCCATTCAATAACAGGATATTCAGATGCCAGCTCCTGTTTGGTCCGTTTATTGAATGTCATATGCGGATCGCGCTGCTCAAGCCTGGTCATCCCGGCATGGGCCAGCCGGCTCTCCATACGAAGTACAATCGATGCATACGATTGAGCCTCCTCCTCCCCAATTCCGGCAAGTACAAACATCCTGGCGATATATTCGTTGTACTTTTCCCTGATTTCCCTGCTTCTTTTATCATCGTTCCTGTAATAATCCACATCAGATAACCCCATTCCCCCCTGGTGAAGACTCGCAATAATCTGCCCGGAATCTTCTCTGTCGGGCGAAGGATACAGGTAAAAAAGCGTTGGAATACTTTTGGTGTAAAGGGTCGACATAATAGAGGTTATCTCCTCTTTGGATTCGAGTGTCTCAATAATTTTCAGGTCATCTCTAACCGGATCGAATCCCATTAAGTTGATTCTATCTATATCCATCCCGGTGCTGTAAAAACTGCCTGTAAGGGCAGCAAAGGGATCCCCGGTTGCTTCTGCTCCGGCAGCCACCTCCTCAATAATCTCATGAACGATCTTTCGGTTTTCTTCCCGCAGCTTGTCAAAAGTTCCGTATCTGCTGAACTCATCGGGTATGGGGTGCTTTTTCAGCCATCCACCATTCGCATAATGGTAAAAATCATTAACCGGAGAGATGTCTGTATCAAGGTTGGATCTGTCTATTGGTTTACTCATTATGAATATTTTTTAATAATAATCCTCTCATCATTGGACACAGATATTTCTGCGGTGAAAAGATATGAATAAATGATTCCCATGCATGATAGATAAAAAGCTGAAACAACGTTGTATTGTCGTTTCAGCTTTTTCAGTATTCATACTTTTTGTCTAAACAACAAATAGAGGATTGTTGTTCAGTTGCAGGTTTTAAAATTCGTTGAGTGTCTTTCTTATGATTTCGATACTTTCCCTTAATTGCTCTTCCGTGATCACCAGTGGTGGTGCAAAGCGAATGATATGCTCATGGGTAGGCTTGGCCAGCAAACCATTTTCCTTCAGCGCAACGCAAACATCCCAGGCCTTTTTACCACCCTTGGGTTCGATAACAATGGCATTCAGCAAACCCTTTCCGCGAACGAGGCTTACCATCGGATGATTGATCTTTTTCAGTTCATCGCGGAAGATTTTGCCCAGTCTCTCAGCATTTTCAGCAAGTCCTTCTTCCTTAATAACTTCAAGCGCAGCGATGGCCACTTTTGCAGCAACCGGATTTCCACCATAGGTTGAGCCATGCTCTCCCGGCTTAATTACCAGCATTATATCATCGTCAGCCAGGACTGCAGATACCGGGTATACACCCCCAGAAAGAGCTTTTCCGAGGATAAGTATATCCGGCCGAACATCTTCATGATCGCACGCCAGCAACTTTCCCGTACGTGCCAGTCCGGTCTGCACCTCATCGGCAATGAAAAGCACATTCTTCTCTTTACAGAGCTTAGCTGCTTTGCTAAGATATCCGTCATCCGGCACATACACACCAGCCTCTCCCTGGATGGGTTCGACGAGGAATCCGGCTACATTGGGATCTTCCAATGCCTTTTCAAGGGCAGGAACATCATTGTAGGGAACTACTTCGAAACCGGGTGTATATGGTCCGAAACCTTTGTATGAATCGGGATCGGTCGACATTGATATAATAGTTACGGTACGTCCGTGGAAATTGCCTTCACAGACAATGATTTTCGCTTCATTTTCGGGAATCCCCTTTTTTTCATAGGCCCATTTACGGCAGAGCTTGATCGCTGTTTCATCACCTTCAGCACCCGAATTCATAGGCAGTACCTTATCGTACCCAAAATACTTTGTTACATACTCCTCAAACTCACCCAAAACACTGTTAAAGAAGGCCCTGGAAGTGAGTGTAAGCTTTCCGGCCTGCTCGGTCATGGCCTGGATGATTTTAGGATTACAGTGCCCCTGGTTCACGGCGGAATAGGCCGATAAAAAGTCATAATACCTCTTTCCTTCCACATCCCATACAAATACGCCTTCACCCTTGTCCAGCACCACCGGCAACGGGTGATAATTATGGGCACCATATTTCTCTTCTCTTTTGATGTAATCTTGTGTGTTCATTTGTGTAAATTTATCAATTTAAGTATGTTGTAAAACGAGCTTTGTTTGTCATTTGCGCTAATGATAACATGGTATTTTACATAAAAAACAATTATGTTGATTGATAATCCTAATGTTACAAACCCATTGCTGATCTGATACATCAACAAATACCACATTAATAATTGTTAAAGGAGTTAACCTTCAGCAACAAACTGTAAAGTTAATAGAATCAATGTTTTTTATGGCATGGAGGGCGAAAAGTTTTTCATATAAAAAATGTCTCGAAAAACATATGTTTTGTGTTCAGTCCTCAGAATCGGGCCGTTATTTTTACATTAAATCGCCTTCCCGTTAAAAAGTTAGGCGCAGCAAATTGTGCTGGTATGCCCTGTTGGTTGGAAAGGGTTCTGATCCAGGTATAGGAGGCAGTATTCTTAATTCCCAGTAGGTTGAATATCTCGGCACTGATCCAGATGGATGAGAAGTATTTAAACCGGCTATAGCTTTCTGACTTCATGTTCTCATCCAATATGACCTTTGAGAATCCCAGATCCACCCTTCTGTATGGCCTCATCTTAAAGGTAGTGTAATACTGCTCCTCTTTGGGGTGATTCAAGGGAAGACGTGTTCCATAAAAGGCACTAAGATGTACCTTATATTCCGGACTGTTGGGAAGGTAGTCCTGGAAATACACACCTGCAGAGAACAACTGGTCGGTGGGTCTCGAATAGTATCCGGCCTCCTCCTGCACCATTTTTCCATCAACATTCACCGTGATCCAGTCACCTTCTATATCCTCCTTCGTTTGCATAAGTGATGCTGTGAACCATGACTCGACACCCTGAACAAATTCCCCATTCAGCTTCAGGTCGATACCTGTGGCATAACCTGTAGCGATATTCTCCCCGGCATACCTGATCCTTACATTCTCGATTTTATAGGGGATCAGGTCGTCAAGCCATTTATAATACAACTCGGAGGTGAGCTTGAAGGGTCGTTCCCATGCAGTGAAGATATAATCACCGCCAAATAGCAGGTGAACAGAGCGTTGTGGTTTGATATCATCGTTTATCTGGTCATTGGGCATCCTCATCTCCTTGTAGAAGGGAGGTTGGTAATATGATCCTCCGGACAGATGGAAAATCATATCCCTCTCCCAGTTGGGCTGAATGCTAATGGTCATCCTTGGACTCATCATCAGGCTTCTGTTAAAGTTCCAAAGGGATCCACGCAGACCCATGGTTAGGAAATAATCGGCATTAACTGCATTTATCTCCCAGGTATCCTGAATAAAGCTGTTGAGCAAGTCATATGAGATTTGGTTTTCTGTGCGGGAATAGTCCGATAACACTATTCCTTCCCCGTTGTAGGGTAAAACGTAGTCAGATGAGTCCACCAGTTCCCATTCATTAATCCGGTCGTAGAAATCCTGGTACTGATACTTAATTCCCCATTTCAGTAAATGTCCGTCTGATTTAAGTGTTCCGATATGCGATCCTGCCAGTACGTATGCATTCAGATAATTTCTTGCATGCTTATGTAAGGTCCCTATACCTATGTTAAGAATGCTATCACCGTAAGTTTCTGATCCGAGCGTATTGTCAAGTTCATTAATGAGGTATTGTCCGCGAATATCAAATGTTTCTCGCTCATTCGTTTGAAAGGCAGTGGCTATAAACTTAAGGCTTAAGTTATTAATTGGCTGAATATTCAAAGAAAGCGCTCCAAGGTACGTGTTAAACTGATCTAACTCCTGACCTTCATAATAGATTTTCAAGTTCAACGGTAGATCCTGGGTTCCCCACTCCGTGTCCTGGGTTTCAGGAATAAACTGGTATGCGTTGGATGAGTAATTTCCTAAAAAAGAGAGTTCTATCTTGCGGGAAAAGCGGTAGGATACCAATGCCTGAAAATCGGAAAACTGTGGGTTGTAATTGCCACTTGTTTCCAAAGTGTTGAGCAGGTAGCTTGTCGTTTTATACCTGTAACCGGCGAGGTAAGAGAGTCTTTTATTTTTCGAGATACCTTCAAGCTGAAGGGATGTTCCCAGCAGGCTCAGGTCGGCAGATCCGCTAAACTTCGTAGGTTTCTTGTAGGTAATATCGAGGGCACTCGACATCTTATCGCCGTATCTCGCATCGAACCCACCTGCTGAAAAGCGGATGGAGGAGACCATGTCGGAGTTGATGAAGCTCAATCCTTCCTGCTCTCCGGAACGCACCAGAAAGGGTCTGTAAATCTCTATGTCGTTCACGTAGACCAGGTTTTCATCATAATTCCCGCCCCTCACTGAATACTGCGAGCTAAGCTCGTTGTTTGAGCTCACACCGGCCTGCGATTTAATGATAGCTTCAACTTTGCCTGTGGTAGTAGGCATGTAATCGAGGTCCGATACGCTTATACGCTGAAAGGTACTTGCCCTCTCCTGTCTGGCGCTGATCGATATCTCTCCTATGCTTGTGATATCCTGGCTAAGGATGACATTGAGCTCTCTTCTTTCACCCTTTTTCAACATTACAGTTTGTCTTTGAGGCTCAAAACCAATACAGGAGATGATGATCTCTACCTCTCGGTTGGAAGGTACTTTGATGCTGAATGATCCGTCGGGACCGGTCATCGTTCCTTCCCGGGAGTTCAGAATTGCAATATTAGCTAGATCTACCGACTGGGCTGCTGAATCACGTACTACACCGTAAACAACAGCATCACCCTGTGCGATCAACGGCAATGATGAAATAACGATAAGCAGTATGACAGTTGGTATTGATCTCATGCAAGAGGATGAACATTGAAATAACTGAACAACTTATAAATAAATTGTCCTGCACTCCGGATTTTTGGTCTAATCATTCTTTTTGAAATCACCACGCTTGAGCGCATTAAAGAACTCTGCCCAGCGCATCGGATCAAACACAGTGTAGTAGGGGTACTGTCCCTCATAATATAATTGGTTGTACTGTTGCTGCATAACCTCCCTGAAATTCATATTGGGTGTAGCGCTCATATCATTTACTTTAATCTGTGTTTTGATAAGTGCTATGTTTTTCATCGCGCGTTGTTCATCATCTGTGGGCATCTCCATGGCGATAAAATCATCCTTGAATTCCTGGTATGTTTTCCAGGGAAATATTTTCACTTCAGCCAACTGGAAGGTATCACTTACCATAAAAATATCGGAAGGGTATTGGTGCGTGAAGAGTGTGTCGGGGATGATATGTAGGGTTGGTTTGTAACCAATATGGCTGAAGAGAACGGTATCATTTGGCTGCACCACAAAAGAAAAAAGACCCCTTCCGTCGGATGTTGTTCCCCGTTCGCGATTCAGTATAACGATGTTGACATGACCGACGGGACGGTGCTCAAGGTTTCTTATTATTCCCGAGAACTGGATCAGATCTTCACGCTTTTCATCTGAGCCAAAAAACTGTCCATTCACCGAAACGGAGGCGATCGCCGTTAAAAAAAATAGTATTGCTACTTGCCGCAGATGCACCATATTTTGTAGAATAACAGCTCAAAAATAGTTAAAAAAACAGGAAACTTTGTTATCTCTCACAGCGATCCTCTAAATTTGTAGTTTATTAACACAATCAAAAGCTGAACTTATGATTTTTCAAAATGAGATAACCATTAATGCAGGCAGAAGAGGCTGTAAGCTTATCACCCATGAGATTATGGACCAATTGCCCGATTCTATGGAGAATGGCATTCTGCATCTGTTTATTAAACATACCTCGGCTGGTCTGACGCTCAATGAGAATGCGGACCCCTCGGTGCGCGATGATTTTGAAGCTTTCCTGAATATACTCATACCCGAAAACCATTCCGTTTATACCCATACGATGGAAGGATCCGACGATATGCCGGCCCATTTGAAGAGCTCCATTATAGGAAATTCGGTGACCTTGCCTATAACAAAGGGCAGACCTAACCTGGGAACGTGGCAAGGGATCTACCTTTGCGAATTCAGGAATCAGGGTGGTCCACGTAAAATTGTTATAACACTTTATAGCTAACTTCACTGCAATATAGCGATCCCCCAGTACAATATAGCGATCCCCCGGTAGGGGAAGAATGTTATGCAACAGCCTGCACAGATGCTGCACAATATGTTCGTGACCGATGTTTTTTGGCTAATTTTGGCCGTACAATCAAGATCAGAAAAGATGGACAAAATAGAATTGTTAGGAG
>CAYSMO010000154.1:0-6589 GCA_964432125.1 uncultured Bacteroidaceae bacterium
AATTTATCAGTTCCGATAGTATGTTCTCCAGGGAAGTGATCAACAACGGAAAAGTAATCTATGAAAAACAGGACAACTGATTGGTTAACGGTTGCAGAAGACGATTTATCTGCAATAATACTGATCATCTCACAACCTAAAAACATTAATGGGCATCATAAGCAATCATATTGAAATCGATATTGAAGAAGAAGTGATTGCTGCATTGGAAAGCTTGTATATCGAATCCAGGTATCCGGGATCAATAGGGTTACTCCCGGAGGGCAAACCAACAATTGATGATGCAAAAATGTATCTTGATACTGCAAGAAAGGTTCTCACCCAGGTTAGGAATTTTCTGAATTCTGACTGATAACATTGTACATTTCTTTCATTGATAAAATGATCCATTACCTTGGCATCGCCCCCCATCACCGCAGCACCACCAAATGGCACCGCAGGTGGTATGCAACCGCCTTCTACAGACATTTAGCTCCTACGGAGCTTTCCCAGCTCCGCTAGTTTCAGGGAATCCTCTGGAATAAAAAATAGTACTATGATTCCAAATCACACCATCCCTTCACTCTCAGGCACATTTGGCATTCCCTTATCATGACTCGTATGCTGCAAAGAAAAAACGCAGCGAGGCATATGCCACCTATTCCAAAAAATCAAAAGTACTCATTGAGCAATTCATGCTCGACAAAGATCTGGTCGAAAAAATTATGGGCCGAATCAACAGCTTTACCAGCCCCACCGATAAACATCTGTGCGGCGAAATGTCCTTACGAACTTATATGAACCCAACATTATAAATTTGTATATTTGATTGAAGAAAGACTTTATTGCCTATTTTTGCTTAACTCCAATAATAAACAAAATAAACCCATTATGAAAACAAGAAAAGTACAAACATTTCTCTACACGCTGATTTTAGCCGGAGCCGTATCACTGTTTTTATTTAGCTGCGATAAAGAGGAAGAGATTGACCTGGAAAATCTGGTGCTATGGAATAAACTGGGATCAACAAAGGAAGTTGAAAACAGTGAAATCGGACCCGATGGCGCTGTTGTAGGCACCGTTAATTTTGACAATACCGTGAAATTTGGCAAAGGGGTAACTCCCAACACCGGAAATGCAGAAAGTGGAATTGATTTTCCAACCACCGTTGTTGATCCTGAAAGAGGGTGTGTTGAGATGTGGGTAAAATTCTACTATGAACCTCAACCTTATGCTTATGGCGTATTCGGATTTGTTAATGCCAATCACTGGTCCCATAATGTAATGTCCTTTACATGGCACAACAGTGAGAGTTTGTTTCAATTTGCCTTAACATTTAATGGGACAGGCAGAAGTGTTGATTTAACAGGTTTTTCTCCGGAATTAAATACCCCCGTTCATATTGCCTGTGTCTGGGACAGAACCGGTATTGACGGAACATCCGATTACATGAGGAGCTATGTAAATGGCAACATGGTAGCAGCAAACAACACCGATAACGACTGGGGAACAGATAACACAACCGGCACTTTCAGGGTAGCGGCACCGTGGGATAATGATTTTTCAACAGACAGGTATACTGTTGACAACATTAAGGTCTGGAAATATGCGAAGAGCTCTTTTAACCTGGATGCAGAATAATTGACCGAAAAAAGGTCTGTTTTCACGAGAAGATTTGTGAAACAATGTCAAATCAAGAACAATGGCGTCCTGAAATAGAAAAACATATTCGGGTAAGTGAAGCAATATAAAGAATAACGCTTTACCGCGGGATCGCCACATTGTACCGCCCAATCGCCCCCATCACCGCAGCACCGCATATCCCCGCAGGTAGTGCAATTGTAAATAACCGCGATATTGATTACTTTTGTAATAAACAAAGCCCTTAACCAATTCAACCCTGAATAAGGTATATAACAATGAGAGCATTAGAATTTAAAACCAAAATCAAGGATAATCAGATATCAATTCCAACAAAGCTACAAGCGGAATTAAAAACCAAACAAAACAAAAATGTAAGGGTTATTTTGCTTGTGGAAGATTCAGAGATGTCTGATGAAGTACTCTTCCAACAAACTGCACAAGAGCAATTCATAAAAGGTTATTCCGACGAAGACTCAATTTATGACAATCAATCATAGATAAATAAACTAAATTTCGGGGACATCGTTTTATTAAAATTCCCCTTCACAGACGGCACGACCCATAAAAGGAGACCTGCACTGATAATCAACGATTTTGAAGATGGAGATGTAATAATATGCAGAATAACCAGTCAGATATATACATCCCGGAATGACATTTACATAAATGATTGGAAAGAGTCCGGATTGAAATTACCCTCTGTTATTCGGGTTCATAAAATTGCAACGATTGAAAAGAACCTGGTCGAAAAAATTATGGGCCGAATCAACAATTCAATAAAATCAGAAGTCCGGGACATCATTAAAAGACTGCCAAACTGATTAACCCATTCTTCACCGGGGGAGCGCCACGTTGCACCGCACGATCGCAAAATTGCACCGCAGGATTCCAAAACATTTTCTATCTTTATTCTACCCAAACATTTGCCATGGACTACACAAACGACAAGAACCTCAAAGAAAAAACGCAGCGAGGCATATGCCACCTATTCCAAAAAATCGGAAGTGCTCATTGAGCGAAACTTCAGAAGAGGTCGAGCTCAACATTTCCTTCGATAAAGAGAACTCCTACTTCCTGAAAACGGCGAAGCTCTCGGGCAAGGGCATGGTATCGGCCCTCGGCATTGCCAGTCGAATTGTTAAGCTGGCGAACTGGGGTTTTCAGAGGAATAGTTCACCCCATTCTTTCAATTAAAATTACCAAATTAAATTGAGGAAGTAAATCTAAAGGCAAGGGGAAGCTTTTTTTTACTCCTCTTCCTGGTGGATACTGGAGCCACATTGTACCGCGGGATCGCACCCCCATCACCGCAGCACCCCCACATAGCCCCGCAGGTAACCTGCAACCTTGAAATTTCATAGCAACACTTTAATATTGCAAGGAGAACGACTACCTTCACAACATGAAATGCCAATTACCTTGTAATCTGAAACTTTTACTTTCAATTTGCAGTATATTTGTATATTTGCATAAAGTAGGCAAGTTATGATTATTAGGAGAGAAAGGTTTCAGTCCTTAGTTAAAGCGTTAGAATCGATGCCTGTTGTTGCGCTGATTGGTTCAAGGCAGGTAGGAAAAACAACATTGGCGCTGGAAGTGGCCAAAAAACTTGAGAAGCCGGTAACCCATATCGACCTGGAATCGGATGCCGATTTCAATAAGCTGACAGATGCAGAAGCTTACCTGAAAAGGTTCGCAGGACAACTGCTTATTATTGATGAAGTGCAACGTAAACCGGACCTGTTCCGGTTGCTTCGCGTAATTGTGGATGATAGAAAAAGGAAGGGTGAACGATCATGCCAATTTTTGCTGCTGGGCTCAGCATCGAAAGACTTGCTGCAAAAATCTTCGGAATCCCTGGCCGGGAGGATCAGGTATATGGAGTTAACCCCCTTTACGGTAAACGAGCTGAACGCGAATGAGAAGGAGGTATTTGATTTAGAACGTCTCTGGCTGAGAGGGGGATTTCCCGACAGCTATCTGGCATCCGACGAGCAGGAAAGCTGGGACTGGAGAAAGGATTTTTTTGCCACCTATGTGGAGCGGGATATTCCATCAATGGGCGTTCGGGTAACTGCATCCCAGCTTAAACGCTTCTGGAAAATGCTGGCACATTACCACGGTAACCAAGTCAATTTAAGTGAATTTGGCAGAAGCTTGGAGGTCAGCCACACCACAATAAAGAATTATTTAGACTTACTTACCGATTTCTACATGGTCAGACAGTTGCCTCCCTGGTCAGGAAACATAAAAAAAAGGCTGGTAAAAACTCCCAAAATTTATATTCGTGATTCAGGTATTTTACACAGCCTGCTTCAATTACCAGGCATGGAAGCTTTGCTTTCGCACCCCATAATAGGAGCTAGCTGGGAAGGATATGTGGTTGAAAACATTATCAGCCAATTAGAAGAGAGGTGGGAATGCTGCTACTACAGAACAGCAACAGGTGCAGAAATTGATTTAGTGCTTCAGACCCCTGATAATGAGATTTGGGCTGTAGAGATAAAACGGAACATTGCACCAAAAATCACCCGGGGTTTTTTTGAAGCTTGTAAAGACATTAAAGCAACACATAAATGGGTGGTCAATGCAAACAATGACCGCTATCCATTGCCCGATGGGGTGGAGGTAATAGGACTGACAGAGTTTTTAAAACTATTGCAGAATAAACTTCAAAGCCCTGTCCGCCGTACTTAGGTACTAAGGCAGGCGGTGCTTGTAATTTTAAATCCTGCTTTTCAATTTGCATAATTGTTCTCCGGTTAGGGGCTTTACCGGGGGATCGCATGATTGTACCGCCAGATCGCCCCCCATCACCGCAGCACCATCACTTAGCCCCGCAGGCAGGAAGCCTGCAACCCTACAGAAATGCCGACCCGCCAGGGGCGAAACGTCTGTTAGGTACCATTTCTCTAACCTGCTGCTGCATATAAAACATTTATGGAATTTTTCCTATCTTTGATAAAACCTCATTTTATGAATCGGGATACAATTCTAAAGCATATCTCAGATGCAATTAACAAGCAGGATCCTTCTGCCCAGGCATACCTGTTTGGATCACAAGCCAGAGGAGATAATAAGCCCGACTCTGATTGGGATATTATAATTCTAATTAACAACCAAAATGTTACAAACGAAATTGAAGATAAATTCAGAGATGCTCTTTACGGTATTGAACTTAATTCCGGACAAATTATTTCAACCTTTATCTATCCAAAATCCTTCTGGCAAAAAATACTGAAATACTCACCACTCTATAAATCAGTCGAAAAAGAAGGAATAAAAATATGACAGACCATAAAAAAAACGATTATATCAGATACAGGTTCAAAAGAGCCGAAGAGGCTTTATCTGATGCCCTTCTGCTGATTGAAAACAATAAATGGAATACCGCTGTTAATAGGTTATATTATTCATGCTTCTACGCAGTAATTGCATTGTTGCTAAAAAACGATATTGAGACGAGAACCCATAAAGGCGCAAGAAATAAATTCAGTGATGCCTTTATTAAAACCGGTATTATTGATATAAAATTTGGTAAGCTGTATTCCAAACTTTCAGACTACCGACAAAAAGGGGATTATGGAGACCTTTTCGATTTTGATGAAATGATGGTCCTTCCCTTGGTTGATGATGTAAAACAGTTTGTTTCCGAAATTCAAAAAAATCTTTAGAGTTTATAGACCGAAGGATCGCCACGTTGCACTGCCCCATCGCCCCCCATCACCGCAGCACCACCAAATGGCACCGCAGGTGGTATGCAACCGCCTGCTACAGACATTATGCCCCTATCTTTGTGCCATCTGGCACAAAGATAGGAGCGCCATGTCCAGCCCCAGCGGGGCGGCATGTCTGTAGACGAAATGTCTGCACAAATTTATATGAACCCAACAATAAAAATTCGTATATTTATAATCTAAAGCAAATGTAAAATATGCCAGCCTCCAATCCTGAAATAAAATCCTTTATTCGTGCAAAATCCTCTCTCTTTTGGCACATCCCTGAAAATAAAAAAGAGGATATCAGCCAGGAATTATTGGTTGAAACAATATTGAATTATGGAAATATTGAGGATGTGAAAAGATTATTTACTCTGCTGGGAATCGATAAGGTGGCAGAAATTTTCTTTAACTCAATCAATCTAAGTGACCGGAGAAAAGGGAATTTCCATGAATTAACCATAAACTATTTCACACATCTTTTTAAGCGACATGCACACGGAGATTCTTGACAAGCGTCAGGCTGAGCTTTTGCCTTACCTGAAAAGATTTCAAAAATCATTTCATTTAGTTGGAGGGACAGCTATTGCCCTTCACATAGGACATAGACGGTCTATTGATTTTGATCTCTTCACAAATTCACCCCTGGTCAGGTATCGTTTGAAAAAAATGCTGGAGCAAATACCTTTCAGCCAAGTATTACTCTTTGAAGATTATGACCAGTTACATGTGCAAATAAATAGTGTGAAGCTAACTTTTTTCAGCTTCCCCTTTTCCGTTCCTCATCCTGTAAAAATAGACTCCATTATTTCCATGCCCGAATTAATCTCTCTTGCGGCCATGAAAGCCTTTGCACTGGGAAGAAGATCGAAGTGGAAAGATTATGTCGATTTATATTTTATCATAAAAGACCATTATCCAATTCAGGAAATATCCCGGGAAGCAAATATTATTTTCTCTACTCAATTTTCAGAAAAACTATTCCGCGAACAACTGGCTTTTCATAAAGACATCGATCATTCTGAAACCGTAGACTATATAGAAGAAGAGGTACCGGAAAATGAGATCAGAGATTATCTGATTGAAAAAGCGGTGGAGATATAGAAATCTACTGCCATCCCAATATACCTCCTTACCGCGGGATCGCAAAATTGTACCGGGGGATCGCCACAATGTACCGCCCGATCGCCCCCCATCCCCGCAGCACCGCATATCCCCGCAGGTAGTGCAATTGTAAATAACCGCGA
>CAYSMO010000155.1:0-2124 GCA_964432125.1 uncultured Bacteroidaceae bacterium
GGGTCGATATGGCTGACGGAAAACTTAGCATTCCTACCTGAAGTCCATCCCGCTTCTGATATTAGTGATGAATTAGCTCGTTATTATATATATGGTAATGAAGGAACTGATGTAGATGCTGCGAAATTAGCAACCATAGATACACTTGCAGCTGATTGGAATGGCGATGGTAGTGAAACCACTGAAGAAATCAATACCTATGAAACTTTTGGGGTATTGTATAACCTAAAGGCTATTGAGACAGCTTGTCCTGCCGGATGGCATGTGGCTACCCATGAAGAATGGGCTGATTTATTAGTGGATAATGGTTTTCCTGCAACAACCAGTGACTTAAATTATCAATCGAATGCTAACGAATGGATTCCTGAAATGATAGACGAATCAGAATATACTGTTGCATTATACCCTGGATGGCCTATTTTTTACTATTGGTTTGGGAACAATACAGGTGTAAAACTGGCGGCAAAAGAGACATGGGTTGCTGATCCTGATTTTGAATTTGTGTATCCTACCGTAACTGATCCTGATAATGAAGAACAGGCAGATGCTGAACTCAACCAGGAAGATGGAACGGCATTGATGGCCTCAAATTCAAGTTCAGATCGAAACATATCAGGATTTTCTGCGCTTGCAGGAGGATATATTAGCGGAGAAGGAATGGAACCAACGGGACTAGGGTCAATGGCGTCATTTTGGACTTCAAGTTTGGGAGAAGATGGACCAATGTTTATAAATCTTGATGCAGAACATCCTGGAATACAGAAGTTTAGTTATGAAGGAGGTGGATCACCGGGTTTTTCAATTCGTATTGTAAAAGATAAGGAGTAATTGATAATAGATTTCTCTGATTTTAGAAATAAGGTTGTAATAATTCATTATAGCCTTATTTCTACTATAATATTTTAGGTCATAAAAATGCACTCATATTAAGTGTTTGTTTCAGTATATAAAAATTACAATAATCTATCCAGGATATTCAGGAGTAATGGAGTCTTTTGCTTTAAAAGATGTACCTAAGTCTTTTTAGCTAAAACAAATGAATTATTAAAAACAGTCATATGGGTTCCTAAAAACAATTAAAACATTATTAAGCTAAACTAAAAAGTATGATGAAAAAAGTATTGTTATTTGTAACAATTCACGCATTGGGGGTCGGATGTGGTTTTGCTCAGAACCCAGTGGCCCACTGGAGCTTTGACAACATTCATGTAGAAAAGCGAAAGGCTGAACTGGTCAGAGGTGAAACCTATGTGCCTAAAGAAATATTCGCCTATGTTAAGGAGTCGGTTTCAGAAAAGGAAATTGATCTGAATGGCGTTTATTATAAAGAGGTTTCAGGCATTGAAGGGAATGCCGTTCTTTTTGATGGCTATACGGCTTATATTGAAGTAACCGAAGAGGAAAATATTCCCTTAATAAATGATGAATTCACAGTGGAAACCTGGTTGGCACTGGGTGCATATCCAAAACATCATTGCCCGATTTTAGACAATCGCAGAGCTGAAGAAGATGGTTATTATAACGGATTCAGCCTGGAAATTGATGCTATGGGTAGAGTATTCCTTAAGCTTGCTACAAAAGGCAGATATGAAATTGCCATTATCCCGTATCCTGTTCCACTCAATACATGGACACATATAGCCGGGACATATTCAAAGGAAAATGGAATATCGGTATATATTAATGGTAAATTAGAGGCAAATACACCTGTTGAGACTGAATTTACTCCGGCATCACGCGACTGGCATGTAACATCAATGCTTATTGGTAAAAGTAGAACCAAAAAAAGGCCATATGGTACAATCAGACCAGAAGGAACTGAAGAATCGTTTACTTTTCTTGACGGGATTCTTGATGAGTTAAAACTATATAATTCGGCTTTATCAAGTAAGCTGATCAAAGAAACATATGAAAATCATGAGCCAGATGAAGCTCCGGAATTACCGGAAAGAATTTTACCATCCGGCCCACAGTCCCCCGGTAAGTTTAGGGCAGTAAATACCACGCTGAAATATTATGAGGCCTGGGATGCACCATGGCTGATTGATGAAAATGCTGATATTGTAGTCCAGTTTGATGAAACCGATTGCAAATTTGTCTTCTGGCATGGAACCAGCTATATCC
>CAYSMO010000155.1:2224-6588 GCA_964432125.1 uncultured Bacteroidaceae bacterium
CAGTTTGATGAAACCGATTGCAAATTTGTCTTCTGGCATGGAACCAGCTATATCCCCTCTTGGGTGACTGAAAATGACATCTGGTTTAACAATGGGTTTAATGAAGGCTGGAATGAGAATGGCAGTTGTGAACCAATGTCAGACAAGAAAGCCAAATATTCAAATGTGAAAATTGTCGAAAGCAATGATGCGCGTGTTGTGGTTCAATGGCGATATGGACTAGTAGATGTTTTAGGAAATTTTGCATTTGAAGATCCTATAACCGGATGGGGAGACTGGACCAATGAAACCTATTATATCTATCCTGACATGGTTGGCGTGCGTGAGGATAAACTCCTGAGTAATGCGCCTAATGCCGCTCATGAGTGGCAGGAGAGTATGATGGTGCTGGCACCCGGACAACGTCCTTCTGACGTATTGAATTATGAGGCATTATCCCTGGCCAATATTAA
The DNA here is from genome assembly GCA_964432125.1 of uncultured Bacteroidaceae bacterium. GTDB lineage: Bacteria > Bacteroidota > Bacteroidia > Bacteroidales > M55B112. The sequence continues at coordinate 2,677 of CAYSMO010000155.1, forward strand.
AGGGGAAGCCAAAACATATTCATGGGAACACGAAGTACCTCCTCATTTACCTCCATACCCCGAAAATCCAGTGGCCCAGGTGATAAATACAAAATCAGAATTCAGACCATTTTCAATAATACGCCCACAGGACAATCCTGGTATTGATACATATAGCGGAGAAATTCGCAGAGATGTGGATGTATTTCCATGGTGGAATCACTGGCCGGTTGCACCCCGCCCAACAGATGGCCGGTATGCACAGTTTGAAGACCGGGCTGCCCATGCTTCTATATCACACTGGTGGTGGAATGCTTATAAAACAACTGACCGGTCAATGACAAAGCTAATGCTTACAGGAATGACCGATAAACCGGTTGAAGATTTAATTCCACTGGCAAAAAGTTGGTCTAACCCTGCTGAAATTGAAGTCAAACAAAATATTTCCAGGGCGGAATATAAGCCGGAAGAACGGGCGTATCAGATAATTCTGGATGATGAAACGGAAAGCCTGGATGTTGTTCTAAAAGGGTCTGTGGAGGCCCCGGTTGTTAATCCGGCTTTTGTTATCGAGAATTGGGGAGATGACGAGGTTGAGCTCAAAATTAACGGATTTGCAGTTAATCGAGGTGAAGATTTCAGGTATGGCTTTAGAGAAAGTCTTGAAAGTACAGACTTAATAGTATGGCTCAGAATCAAAACCAACGAAAAAATGACTTTTTCTCTTAAAAGCAAATAGTTTTCATAGCCAACCTTAAGAATAAGTCGGGAACATAATCCCTCCCGGCTTATTTTTTTGGGGAATTCATTCATTCGAACTACGTAAACAACTGATTTTAGACATGATTATTTGACTGTGTTTAATGAGATGAAAAAAGTAAAAATTACAGGCAAGAAAAAATCACAAATAGTTAGTGTTAATGATCCAGGAGCTAAAGAGAATTGGGCTTTAGTAAAGATCATTGTGGCTCCCATGTGTACCGAATATAAATCATTTATTGCGGGAACTTTGGTTGAGTGTCTTGGGCACGAAGCGGCGGGTGAAGTTGTAGAAGCCCCCAGTGATGCAGATGTAAAGGTTGGTGACCGTGTGGTGGTTATGCCGCAATACCCTTGTGGAAACTGTGAGCTTTGCCTTTCAGGAGACTATATTTATTGTGAAAATGGTTACGATCTATGTGTCAATGCTACAAAGCGAAGAGGACAAGTCGCATTTATTGGCGAATCAAATAAGCTTACTTTGGATGTAAGTAATCAGATAATTCGAAAAGGATTGGTTATAAATGGGATTTGACATTATAATTTTTACGACATACCACGACTTTTTGAAGTTGTTGCCAATAATTCTGAAGCAATAAACAAACTTATTACTCATATATTCCCTATGGAAAATATTGAGGAAGCCTGGGAACTCCAGGAAAAAAGGCAATGTGGGAAAATATTGATTTACCCATGGGGAAACATTAAATAATGAATGTTATGACTGCAAAATGGGTATATCTATTAGGATTAATTCTTCTTTTTGGTGCATGTCAAAATAAGAAAGACAATAATTTTCAGATGGAAGAAGCACCAGAGACTTTTCATCCACCAGTATCATATGAGAAAGCGGTCTCAAAGGCGGATAGTATTCTTCAAATCATGTCCGTAGAAGAAAAAATTGAGATTATTGGAGGTCATGATATTTTCTTCACCAAAGGATATGAAAAATATGGAATTCCAGCCATCCGATTTTCAGACGCTACCCAGGGAATCAGCCTGATAGATTATACTGACCACCTTAAAAAATCAGTTGCGTTCCCGGCTCCAATTATGCTCGCCAGTACATGGAGCACTGATTTGTCATACAGGTATGCTAAAAGTATTGGCGAGGAGGCAAGGGCCGGAGGCATTACTGTACTGCTTGGACCAGGACTTAATATTTATCGCATATCACAATACGGAAGAAACTTTGAATACTTTGGTGAGGATCCTTTTTTGGTATCCCGAATGGTCGAGAATTATGTGACAGGACTGCAGAACACAGGTACAGTAGCCACTTTAAAACATTTTGTGGCAAACAACAGTGACTACCGAAGGAGAACATCTAATTCTGTAGTTGGAGAAAGGGCGCTGAGGGAAATATACATGCCTGGTTTCGAAGCTGGAATTAATGCTGGTGCCATGGCTGTGATGACTGCATATAATCAGGTCAATGGTGAATATGCAGCGCAAAGTGAGCATGTAATAAAAGATTTACTCAGAAAAGAATTAGGATTTAAATGGTTAGTCATGAGCGACTGGCTATCCATTTGGAATGCTGAAGCAGCGCTCAAATCAGGCTTGGATTTAGATATGCCAGGCGAAACGGAAGACGGAATATACCACCCGGATGATCACGAAGAGTACCTCCGACAGGAAGCAGGCAGGCTGCTGGAGGAAGGTAAAATTGATGAATCAGATATTGACCCAATGGTAAGGAATATACTTACCACAATTTTTGCCATCGAAATGCAGGACCCTTCTGTTAAGGAGCTACATTTCCTGGATAACTACGATCAGCATGTTCAGGCAGCCCTGGAAACCGCAAGGGAAGGAGTTGTTCTGCTTAAAAATGAGGGCGTATTTCCTTTTCAGCCAACCGGAGAAGAATACATCCAGGTGGTTGGAGATTATGCCGATTCGTTGGCAGTGGGCGGAGGTGCGGCCTATGTAATCGGCTATGATCATAAGGATCTTTTAACAGCTTTAAGAGAACAGTTTGGCGATGCTGTACGCTATAATAAGAATCCATCGGATCAGGACGTGCAAAATGCCTCACTTGTCTTATATACCGCTGCTACTTACGACAGTGAGGGCTCAAATGTTCCATTTGATCTAAAGTCTTCAGATAATGATGAGATTTTACGGCTGGCTTCTTTGAATGAAAAGGTTGGTGTGATTATGTACACAGGAGGTGGCAAAAATATGAGTAAATGGAATAATGAGGTCGAGGCCATTTTGTACGGATGGTATCCGGGACAAATTGGTAATCAGGCCATTGCTGAAATCATTGCCGGAATTACAAATCCATCAGGTAAGTTACCTGTCACGATTGAGAAAGACTTTAAGGATTCACCTGGCTACCCCTATTTGCCTGAGGGTGAAGAATTATATGATGATTTTGAATTTGATTTCGATCTGGATCATCCCATACATGATATAGTCTATGATGAAGGGGTATTTGTGGGATATCGTTGGTATGAGCAAAAGAATATTGAACCTCTCTATCCATTCGGACACGGCCTTTCATACAGTTCTTTTGAGTATTCCAACTTAATGACAAACGCAAAAAGCTACAATATAGGAGATCATGTATTTGTGAAAGTGGATATAACAAATACCAGTGAGATTAGCGGCAAAGAAATCGTGCAACTATATATCAGGGATGTTAAATCATCTGTTGAACGTCCGGTAAAAGAATTAAAAGACTTTTTGAAGCTTGAACTGGCTCCAGGCGAGACAAAAACCGCCCACTTTACCCTAAATGAACGTGATTTTGCCTTTTGGGATACAAACCAGGATAAATGGACTGTTGAACCGGGGGATTTTGAAATCCGGATTGGCTCTTCCTCTGCCGATATTCACCTGAAAGCTATAATTACCATGGAATAAACAGATAACCCCGGTTCTAAATCAAAGCATTTGACTGATTTATTTAATATGCGTACATATATACATTTCATGCTTTTAATTTAAATGATAACCCAATGGGAATATTTAAAAGTAAAATTATAATCCTTGCTGCAATAGCATTTGCACTTTGTCTGTTTAGCTCATGCTCAAGAGACACATCAATAAAAATTATATACCCTGAAAAAAGTTCTCATCAGGTATATCTCGCTGCAAAAGAAGTACGACGATATATATACCTAAGAACAGGTGAATTATTAGATTTGTCAGCGGTCTCTGATA
>CAYSMO010000156.1:0-6507 GCA_964432125.1 uncultured Bacteroidaceae bacterium
TGGTTGAGAAAGTCGAGTATTTTCTTCGTCTGCTCGTCCTGAGGCTTCCCTACTACAACGACTTCTCTCCGCCGGCCGCTGTTCTCCTCTATTCCTGCTAGAAAATAGGTATGCGCGTACGGTACACTCGTTATCTGTTTTGATAAACTTTTCCCGATCTCTTCTCCGGTCTTCTCATACTCTTGATTACCGGTTAGACGCCCTAAACGGGTGAACAGATAGTACATTACCGAGTTACCGGAAGGAATAGCCATATCCAAGTGCGGTTTTTCTTTTAGAAACAGTTCATCACTTGTGCGGTCAGTAAGATAGAATCCTCCCCGAGCAGTGTCCCAAAAAAGCCGGAGCGCCTTCTCGGCAAGTGTTACCGCCCACTCGAGGTAGAACGGATTAAACGTTGCTTCGAACAACCGAACACAACCCAAACCGAAAAAGGCATAATCGTCCAGTTTCGCCTCCACCATAGCGGTCCCGTCCCGATACATGTGCAGAAGATCATCTTCGCCCTCTCTCATATTTGAGAGCACGAACTGTGCCGCTTGTTCGGCCCGCTCCCGGAAACGCGGATCGCCAAGCAGTCTATAGCCTGCAGCAAATGCTGCAATCATCAATCCGTTCCAGTCTGTAAGTATTTTATCGTCCTTGAAAGGAGCAGGCCGGGTTGACCGTAGACGCTCCAATTTTTTCCGTACCTTCTCCCACTGGGTTTTTTCTGTATTTGTATCAACTCAGTAACCGTGCTCGACACTTCCTGTTCAATCTCCAATAAAACCGCACCGATATCCGGTCCGTGTTTGTAGAAATCCGGTGAAGATAGATAGGGAGAAATCCGATTATGCTTTTCCTTTGTATCCGATTTCAGATCACCAAGGATTCCCTGATCGGGAAAAGAATTAATTTCTTCTATATACTCTTGAAGATTCAATAGATTTTTATCCATTCCATTCTTTAATGTTTTCTTCACTTCCTTAGACCATGTGAGAGTGTCAAATAATGAAGACTGCTGCGCCCCTAATAAAGTAACTGCATCAGAACAGTCTACCGATAAGGAATTATTCAATTCCTGTAATAATGATTCTACCTTTTCATCCCCTACAAGCTGTAGTGTACGTAATTTCTCCGGGAGATAACTAAAATTACTTTGCGCTGATGAAAATAGTTTAAACGATGCCTTGCCAATTTCTGCCGGGGTAGGCATTACCTGATCTCCAGACAATTCCGTTAATCTCCGAGCGGCTAAAGCAAGCTGTTCCGGCCCAGGCTGATCAACCTGCATTGACACACCGATTGATTTAAAAGCATTGTTTGACTTTAAAGCGTCTATTGCCTGTTGTCCCGGGAGAGTAACAGATTTACCTGAAACATTAAGCTTTAATACGCCTGCCACAAGTAATGCTGCGACAATATATCTAACAGTGTCCTGGGACCATCCGAAGGGCGGGTTAGAAAAATGTTCCAGCAGCATCCTCCCCTGCACATTTCCGTTTTGTTCCACCCACTCCTTTACACTGACAAGGGCAGTTTTCTCGATATCAATTGATGCTGTGCCAGCGTCAATTTTAACAAGTGAAAGTGGATCAATTTGTGAAGTAACAGACTGCAAATCAGACGCTCGGAGAAACTTCTCCGCCAAGCTTGTTTCAGCCCGTACCGGGGCTTCAGCATATCTGTCATATACCCGTCCTGCGACCGTTTGTAATTGTTTTTTTGCTGCATCTTTAGGATTCTGCCCCAATGTTGAGACTGCAGTCGTTTGTCCACGGAAAATGAAAGAACCTTCATATATTTCCTTGCTCAAAGCTTTGCTTAAGTTCACGCTTAGTTTGTCGGTTAAATCATTTTGTCCGTCGCAATATTGGCGTACTTCCTGGTCCGGATCTGATCGATGCCTTCTTACTATTTCCTGTGAGCGAAATATTTTCTCAGCCAGTTCATTTAATTCAGGGTTATCACGAATAAGCAGATAAATGTTATTTTGGTTCAAACGGTGTGGTGACTCTGTTTGGTATTCACTCTTTCGCGTATTATAATCTTCAGAAGATGCAAATACCGAATAAAGCTGAACAGATTCTCGTTCTCCTGCAAGTGAAACCTCGCTGCTCCCAATAATCGTTTTCAATCCTGCCGATACGCTAAGGCTACCCTGAAGTTTAATCGAAGGCATCGGTGTAAATATTTCTCTTAATGATTCGTTGCGTATTCGACTTTTATCGTTCGCTTTAACGATAATCTCGCTGCGTTCTTTTTCTATATCACTTATTTTCTCACTAAAAAAACGATAACGGTCATCTTGAAGACCGAACGGAACAGAGTTTTCTTGCACCAATTCTTGAACAGCATTCTCAACCTCATCAATAACAGAATTGCTTGAAACATCTGCATGAATAAGAGCTGCAATATTTTTCGCTGTAGCCGGAATAACGTCTAAAATCTGAAGGAGCGCAACGGCTCTTGCAACTGCCTGATGTATGGTTGATGCTGGAAAACATATTCCCACTTTTGATACTGAATTGTGGATTGATGGGTACGCTCTTTGAACATCTTTATCCAATACTTCGTACATTGTTACCAGATTTGCCAACCATCCGACATCACGGTTAATTGCTGCGGGGTTATCATTAAAAGATTCAATTAGTGTATCCTGAATTACTTTTATTGCGGACCGTAAACCATATCCTCCTGTAAATTTCGCAAGAGCACCAAGTAATTGAAGAAGTATTTCGAAATGACACGGTAAAAATGGGTAGAAATCGATGAAATCATTTTCAGGTAGGTCGGTGTCGAAAAAATCTGCATTTTCTAACTTAATAGACTGGCGAAGCGTTTGACCATACTGATTATACAGTTCCTTGAGTTTGCTTTTTCCTTCTGTAGATTTTCCCAGCAAGCGTGTATAACAAATCTCCTTTATGTCCTGAGGCTGTAGGTCGACATTTAATGGGAAACGGGCATTCAATTTGAATAGTTCGGGTGAATTGAGTGCCGCCCGCGGGTCATCTTCCGTCAACGTTTGTTGCGCAGTCCCCATTAACCAGACCCTTCCCTGACCAATCTCTTTTATATTCTTTGCAAGTCCGTCTAAGTTTTGAATTAAATTATCTCTTGAGCCGACATATTGGCCGACTTCGTCGATAATAAAAATTACAAAATCTTTGCCACTTTTATTTCGCACAATTTCAATCATTTCTGTAACTCTGTCATTTTCAAATTGAATGAAATCGCCAGCCTCACCTGAAAAACTTGTTGCGGTGGAAAACATTTTCGGGTAAAGATCGTGGGCAAATTGCGGAACAACACTATCGATAACTAATGGATCATTTTGTACTTCTTGCCACTCAACCTCTATTTGCTCTTTCACTTTCTTTTTAAATTCTTCGTAGCGCCCATCTTTCTCAAGTTTTCGCTCTAAAGCCGCTACTTTTAAATTTTGTGAATATCCGGCCCATTGGAGCACTTTATAAAACAGAACAGTAGACACTTCTTTCATAGTGGCCCCGGCAATCATCTCGCTGGCAAGATCAAGCATAACCACAACAGCAGGATATTTTGATGTAATCGTGTTCAGTAACGCTTTCGCTTCAGCCTTTTTTAACCTGTTCTGTAAAAGTTTTAAAAACGGGATTCCTCCTACAGTTTTATCTGCATCTAATGCAAAACCCAAATATTTCGTAAAGGAACTTTTGCCAGACCCATAAAATCCTGAAACCCAAACGCCGATTTCACTGCCTGCACCCTGAGAAAGACCATGTTGCATATCCCGTAAAAGGCTTGCCATTTGATCTTCGATGCTGTCGGTTACAACGTATTCCGAAACCTCCGCCTGGAGTCGTTCTTCCTGCTCCGCGGCATAGGTGATTACTTTTTCAATGTGTCTTCTAATGTCTTTTGAATTATCAAATACCTGCTCGATTACCATATTGATCTCCTATCATCCGCCTATGTGAACTGATCGATAATTGCCGTCTTCAGGATAAAACCCAAAAAATTTTAACCGTGTTTTGCCGGTACGTTTCCCGGGATAAAAGAACACGGTAGGTACGTGAAAATTTCCATACAGCTGACTTTCAATAGACCCAATCCGAAAATATGGGTGGATGGCTTCTAAATCGGTTATTAGCAGAATCCCGTTCGGATCTTTTGCCGCCTTTTCAATGATATCCTTGAATCTGTTTACAATTACCCCTTTTGTAAGGGCATTTGATATTGCCTGGTTGGTCTTTTTCCAGTCCTGAGGTGATTTTTTATCTGCCTCAATCCATATTTTCCGAAGCGGTGTTCTTCCAATGGTCTCTAACACAGTTTCGGTCATTGACAGTACATGAACATCCCATCCGACTAATTTTAATCGTGAAAGCCATGCGGGCATCATACGTTTTACTTCGAGCATCTGTTGAGGATTGAAAATATAGTAATACACAGGTTCAAAACTTGCGTGATAAAATTCCCGTCCTTGCTTAATAGATACCATTAACTCATTGAAGTCAGATTCTAACGATCCCATCAATCACCTCTTCCATGGTTTTATATTTCCAACCAATTTTCACTGCTTCCCCGGCCCTTTGAAAAAGAAACATTCCTGTTCTGGAAATCGAAGCAATTTCCTGTTGAACATCATAGCCCCCTAATCCGAATAAATGCCAATCCTCGGCCTTCATCACTGCATTGTCTCCTAAACCGGAAAAATGCAAGTCGTAAGCAAGAAAAGCGGCTATTTGGCGAGTACTTCTAAATGATTCAATCGAGCGTACGGACTTTCTACCTTTTCCTAATAAGCCAAAATCAGCACAAGTGCGGGTTAAGTATCCAGCTTGTCGTTCAATAGTTTCGTCAGACCAAAATCTTTCTGTTTTTCCATTAGAATTTGCATCTTTCACAAAATTATTCGCAATATGATTCGAGATTTGCCGCTGCCCTCCCGCATACGCCGACCAGTACACTTTTGTTACAAAATCAAACAACATGCGATTGGCACGAGCCGTGTATAGGAATAGAAATTGTGTAAATGTTCCTAAGTTTATTTGATCCTTAAGCTGTTTTAAAATTAGCGCCGGATAATTATCGTTAACTAAGTACCTATGGGAAAAACATTCCAGTACAATATTTTTCAACCTTCGCGCCGAGATGTTACTAAACCTTCCTTCCTGAAGAACCTTATCTAATAGCTCGTTCGGCTTCATCCCGGGGTTCCACTCATCCAACAGAATAAGCGTTTCGTCGATAGCACCAGACCCCGCGGCAAGTTTCGTTGTATATACAGCATCATTCTCCATGAGATTCCTGTTTTAAAAATGGAAATGTTTGCTGATTAGAAGAAAAAGCAGCATGATAATAAGCAGCGGCTTTAAACCAGGTCTTTTCTGAGTAAATATCATCACTTTTTCCTAAGGAAATAGGTCCCGGCTTACCGGTAACAGAACCGGAATTCATACCCTTCAAAGTCTTAAGTACGGTATCTCTATCAGTTAGATGAGAAAAAATATTTTGAATGATATTTCCATTATTGAATTGATTGTGTAATTCTCTTTCTAAGGGTCTCGGCAATCTGAAAAGGTGAAATACTCCCGTACCGATTCCTATTCTCTCATCATGTATTCGAACAGCAGCCTCAATTGCCCCTTGATACGCAGCCAGCAACATCGTTCGGGGGAATATCGGCCCCAAAAAAGCATCCATTTCTGGCGAGAGGAATGAACTCTGCCACCATCCAAATTGTTTTTTTTCACCCAAATAGCCTATAAAGAGACGGAGTTTGATAAGTAATTCTTTAAGATTATCGTTTATCATATGGATTTAATCCTATTAATTGATATTTTAAAATCTTTCAGTATAATCCCAATTATATGCTTTTACTGTACTCTGTCAAACATTAAGTCTGAGTAAAGCTATTTAAATCTAAACTATAAATACATCCCATACATCTTCTCCGGTACATAGAGTGTCTGAAGACGCCAACCCGATCCCATTGCATTGGATGTGTCTCTGACATATTCGTAATCAATCGGAATATAATACCCTGACGGAGCATATGCTCCCGACCATACAAATGCCGGTTCATGTATAGTGTAATAAACACCATATTCAGGTTTCACATCCGAATATACCAGACAAATTGCATGTCCTTCAGCATGGGGACCCGGTGCAAATCCTGCTATATATGGTAATCCGTCCCAAAACCGTATCAATCCAGCGGTAACAAGCGCGAAATCCTCACAATCACCGCCTCCTTCAGCAACGAATTGTGCCGGATGAAGTGCGGTGGTATTGGATTTATATTCGTAGTATTTTACCAATTCATTCTGAAAATTCTGTATTTCATCCCAAGAAAGCTCTGAATCACGGTTGCTGTCAGCGACAACGTACCAATCGATTAGTCCTTGGTGTTCAATCCCTGTTTTCTCTTTAAACTGTATAATTCGCTGTTGAATCTGCATTGTGTAGGCTTCAGCTATGGGATCAGGCGTAGGTGCGGTATAGGCTGAATTTCCGGTTCCGGGGCGGGTGTAGGCT
>CAYSMO010000157.1:0-6422 GCA_964432125.1 uncultured Bacteroidaceae bacterium
TAGGAGAATAGAACGGGAATGGATCTTTGATGAGACGGGAGATGTGGGAGAAATAACAATCTCTATTGACACTTCGGTTCTGGCAGCTTTGCCAAACGGACATTCAGGCTATTACATCTTACTTGATGGCGATGGCGATTTTAGTGCCGGCGCAACAGCGATCCCGCTTACAAGTACAGGAGGTTATTTTGAAGCCACCACAACGGATATTTCAAGCGGTACATATGGTACCATTGCTACAAAAGGTCCCGTTGTTTCTTTTCAGTATGAACGACTTGCAGCCTCCGAATCTGCAGGAACCGTTGATGTTTTTCTAAAGCTTTCCGATACCCTTTCTACAGATGTACTCATTGACTTTGTCATTTCAGGAGGGACTGCTACTGAAGGTGCCGGCAGTGATTTTACTGTTCCTGCAGGTCCGGTAACAATAGCCGCGGGTGACCTTTCAGCTACTCTGGTTATTACAATAAATAATGATCTGCTTATAGAGCTCGAGGAGACAGTGATCATTGATATTACTGGCGTCTCGGCAAACGTGGGTATTGGATCGTTGCTGCAACACACATTTACAATTAGTGATAATGACAATGATGGATATACCGGCCCGGGTGGTGTAGGAGATCCATCCATCAACTCCCTTTGGCTAATGCCGGAGGCACTTCAGTTTTCTGATGGTGATCCGGTGACGGCTTGGCCGGACACTTCTGGAAACAGCAACGATGCCGTGAATCTTGCACCCGGAAATGAGCCTCATGTTTATGATAATCAAATTAATGGATATCCCGTTGTCCGTTTTGATGCTTCCGAAACGGAGTACCTTGGTAACAACACTTCACTGGGGATCAATGGTTCAGGTGACGCAACAGTTTTTATTGTGGCACAAAATACGACTGCACCTGACGATGGTAACAGTGGTTTGTTTATTGGTGATGCTTCTGGTGCCGGAGGCTCGGTTCGGCATTACGGCATTGAGTATGCAGGAGCAATAAGGTTTAATAATGGGAATGGGATCTTTGCTGATGGTTTTACCTGGAATAATTGGAGATTGGGGACCTGGCGCAATGCTGCCGGGGACCTGTATGGACAATATGAGTTTTTTGTGGATGGAAATGCACAAGTAAAAACAGACAGTTTAAATTATACCGATCTTCCCAATACATTAGACGATTTATATTATATCGGAGCAGGATTGGGCACATCCGGATTTTTGTCCACCCGATACCTGCAGGGCGATATGGCAGAGATGATTGTCTACCATTATGAACTCAATAATGCACAACGAGCCATAGTAGAAAATTACCTGGCAGCAAAATATCATAGTAATATCTCAATTGGCAACGATTATTACGATTTTGAATTAACCAATGGAAAGGATGTTGCCGGGATAGGACGAACAGATATAAATAATTTCCACACAGCCGCACAATCTGCCAGAACAGTTAGAATAAGTAATGCCAGCGATCTGGATGATAATGAGTTTTTACTGTTCGGTCACAATGGTGCTGATGCATCAGCCTGGAGTGTAGCAGGAAGCCCAGGCAATGATGTGCAGCTGTTAAGCAGGAAATGGAGGATCTCTGAGACCGGTGATGTGGGCGATATTACCATACAACTAGACACCAGCCTGCTTCCGGTCAGGCCTTCAGAATACTCCTTCTACAACCTCTGGATAGATGATGATGGTGACTTCACCAATGGCGCCAACTTGGTTACCCTTTTTCTGAATGGGGATAGCTATGAAGCTACGGGAGTTGAAATAAGCCACGGAGATTACTTAGCTATTGGTGTATTGAGACCGGTTATTCAGTTTGAGCAGCTAAGTTCAGCTGACTTAGAATCGGAATCCCCGGTGCAGGTAGATGTTTCACTGAACTATCTCCTGCCTTCCGATGTTTCGATCGATTATGAGGTCTCTGCCTCAGGAACGACTGCCACCGGAGGAGGAACGGATTTTACCCTGGATTCGGGAAGCCTGACCATACCAGCCGGCGAAATTCGGTCAGCTATCAGTTTTACAGTAACCAATGATCTGCTTCCTGAACCAGATGAATTTGTAGAGATAGAACTATTGTCACCATCTCCCGGATTGACGCTGGGCAGCGATTCTAAACACCTGTACACCATTTCTGACGATGACTATGCCAGGGAAATTGATTTTGCTGTCGGTTCTTCTTCCGGATCAGAGGCAACAGAAAGTGTTTTTCTTACAATTCGCTTAAACAGTGCTGATCCGGTTAATCCCACTTCGGTTGAATATTATGTATCGGGAGGTACAGCACTTCAATCTGTCGATTTTATTCTGCCTGCCGGGACCGTTGTAATTCCCACCAACCAGATATCGACTTCAATTCCCCTGCAAATCATTGATGATCTTTTATATGAATTGGATGAAACAATAACGGTGGCATTGACGAATCCGCAGAATGCAAACCTTGGTGCGAATACCCTGCATGTCAGAACCATTAGTAATGATGATACTCCCCCGGAAGTAGAATTTGTCAGTGCGATCTCCAATGCATCGGAAGCTTCATCCCCGGCGCTTGTTGCAGTTGGCCTTTCTGCAAGATCAGGATTGGATGTTTCAGTAGATTATGCTGTTGCCGGCGGAACGGCAACAGGTGGGGGAGTTGATTACACCCTGAACAATGGAACGCTCACAATACCTGCGGGAGACAGTATCGGGTATATCAATATTGAACTGACCGATGATGACCTTGTCGAGACAGAGGAGACGATCATCCTGCAACTGTCGAATGTAAGTGCTGAAGGGGTTCCTGGAGCAACAGATATTCACACATTTAGCATTAATAATGACGATTTCGATGGATTTTCCGGACCAGGAGGTGTTGGGAATTCTCTGAATAATACCCTGTGGCTCAGTGCCGATTCCATGGTTGTTTTGAACGCTTCCGATGTAATTAACTGGGGCGATCTCTCCGGAAACATCCATGACGCCAGAAACCTTGCTTTTGGTCAGGAACCGGAACTGATAACCGATGAATTGAATAGCAAACCTGTTATTCGTTTCGATGATAACGGCGGAACGAACGGTGATTACCTGGGAGCTGATTTGTCTTTGGGCATTTCTGGTTCCGGGCCTTCTTCTGTTTTTATGGTGGCAAGAAACTTAACAACTAGTGATGATGATAATACTGGCCTCTTTATTGGTGAAGCTTCAGGTGACGGCGGTAAAGTTCGGCATTACGGTATTGAGTATAATGCGACCATCAGATTTAATAGCGGAAACAGAATCTTTAATGGAGGATATCCGTTGAATGGGTGGAGTATTGGATTAATTAAAAATGCCTCCGGTGCGTTGTACGGAGAATATGAAGGTTATTTAAATGGCACCCTGCAGTCGCAGTTGTCAACCAGCAGTCCTACAAGTCTCCCTTCCACATCAGATGATCTCTATTACATCGGTGCAGGATTGGTCGGTACAGACTTCAGGAATTCCCGCTTCTACAATGGTGATATGGCTGAGATGATCGTTTTTAATACAGATATCAATGAGGCGCAGCGGATCATTATTGAGAACTATCTCTCATCAAAGTATGCCCTTCCTGTAGCTGAAGATCGCTATTCATACGACCTGGTTCACGGCAATCATGTTGCTGGTATCGGTATGACAAATGCAACCAATCTTCATACAGCTGCTCAATCGGATGGGGTATTAAAAATTTTTAATGCCGATGATCTCGACAACGGAGAATTTCTGCTTTTCGGACATGACAACAAGGGAGTTGGCAGTTGGACAGATACGGAAACACCAGGATCATCACTGCAACGAATCTCCAGAGAGTGGCGTTTTAACCTGACCGGAGATCCTGGTAATATTAATGTAGCCATTGATACCGCTAAGCTTCCGTCAAAACCATCGGGCTACGAAAAATATGTACTGCTTCTGGATGCTAACGGCGATTTTACTGCCGGCGCGCAGGTCATTCCCCTGTCTGTTTCCAATGGCGAGTATGTGGCTTCAGGCGTTTCTGTTTCCAATGGTAATTACATCACGATTGGAGTTGTTCGCCAGGAGGTGTCCTTCAGTTTACCATCATCCAACCAGTCGGAAGGCACCTCCCCGGGAGGTATCGATGTAGCGCTGAATTATCCTTCAGGGAACGATATTAGTGTAGATTATTTTGTTACCGGGGGAACGGCAATTGGGTCCGGACAGGACTATACACTGGCCGATGGAAGCTTGCTGTTTCCTGCAGGATTGGTTACCGCGCAAATCGTCTTTGAAATCGAAGATGACTTTATGATTGAAGGAGATGAAACAATCACCCTTGAACTCTCTAATCCTTCTGAAGGCTTTATAGGCAGTAACACAACCCATCTCTTTACGATCAATGACAATGACAATCCAAGATCGGCACAATTTACAGTTGCTTCAGGCAGTGGTGATGAAAACACAACCCCGGCGCTGGTCAATGTGGAACTGTCCGCCGCCCACCCCACGAAAGATTTGAAGATCGCCTACCGTGTCACCGGAGGAACGTCTTCCGGATCAGGCGAAGACTATTCACTGGATCCGGATACATTGCTTATATCTGCAGGGAATACTTCCGGTTCTATATCCATTGACATTATAGATGATCTGATGGATGAACCGGACGAAACCATTATTATAGAATTGACAGGTACAGGTTCTCTGGATGTCAACCTGGGAGCAAACAGAACCCATACATACACAATTACAGATAATGACGATCCTCCGGAGATACAGTTTACCACTTCTGCCTCCAGCGGTGCAGAAAGCTTTCAGACAGTAGCGCTGAATATGGAATTAAGTACAGCCTCGGGAAAAGATATTCAGTTTGACCTGGATGTTTCAGGAGGAACAGCCACAAATGGCACGGATTATAGCTTTACCCCGCTGACCATTACACTTCCTGCCGGATCAACATCATGGACCGAGCAATTCATGGTTGTAGATGATCTTACGGAGGAGGCTTCTGAGACCATTGTTTTCAGCCTGTCTAACCTTATCAATGTCCAGGCGGGAGATAATCCGGATCACACCTATACCATTCTTGATGATGACGGCCTTGGCTGGACCGGTCCGGGCGGTGTGGCCAATCAGAACCAGAACATTGTATGGCTCAACTCGACCTATACACCCGGATTATCTGATGGAGACCCTGTAACCACCTGGATCGATCTTTCGGGAAACAACAATGATGGAAAGCAGACAGGATCCGCACGCCCCTCCTACCGCAACAATCCAGCGGATAACTGGAACCAGAAACCGGTAGTCAGGTTTGATTACGGCTACGATCAATACATTGGCATAGATAATACTACCGATTTGAATACCGGTGGCCCCTACGACAAACGAACCATCATCGTTCCTTTCCGAACGGGCACAGATATCAATACCAGACAAGTTCTGTATGAGGAGGGTGGAACCGTACGGGGATTGAATATCTATATCGAAAACGGTGAATTGTATATCTCAGGCTGGAATGAAACCAATGATGATGGAGGGGCCACGACTCCCTGGTATTTTACAGCTGTGACCACTCCCCTGGCCGCCAACACCCCTTATTTTGTAGCACTTCAGTTTAATTTTACCGGTGTGACCGGTGATGTTACAGGCTGGATCAATGGCGACAGCATCAGTGTTTTGCCTGGGGCCGGCCGGTTGTTTAACCACCCGGGAGAAATCGGATTGGGGGGTATGAATAACGGAAGTGTCTACCATGATGGACCGGATGGAGGATATGACCATTTTTTCAACGGGAATATTTCTGAATTGATCATCAACAATACAGTATATAATCTTGCCCAGAGCAATATTGTAAATAATTACCTGTCTGCCAGGTACAACGTGCCTATTACCAATGACTATTATGACCATGAAACTGATCACAGTTGGGGTGTTTTTGGTATTGGACAGGAAGATCTGAACAACACACATGCTGTTGCCCAGGGAAATGGCATGGTGAGGATCGATAATCCCGGCAACCTGGACGATGGTGATTATTTGTTGATTGGTCATAATAATGGTGATATCAACGCATGGACCAATACTTCAGTGCCGGAAAATGATCCGAATATCAGAAGAATTGAGAGGATATGGAGGGCCGACGACAGAAACAACAGCATAGGGACCATCAGGCTTGCATTGGACCAGACACAGTTGCCCCCCCGACCATTCGGATATTCAAAATATGTCCTTCTGGTAAATAGTTCCGGTGATTTCACGACCGATACACGCATAATTGAGCTGGCCTGGAATGCATCCCTGGGAATGTATTCAGCAAACAATATTGATCTTTCCAACGACAAATTCTTTACAATTGGCGTCCTGAATCCTGCCATTCGGTTTGAAGAAACTGCCTCAAGTGGTTTTGAAGATGAGACGCCTGCTCAGTTTATAGTCTCTTTGAATTATCTGAATTCCACAAATGTAACTG